>CAYXQT010000181.1:0-4654 GCA_964466445.1 uncultured Paraprevotella sp.
CGCGCAACACGCCGTACCCCATGAGGTTCGTGCCCGGATCCACGCCCAGGATTATCCTTTCGCTGTCCCGTCCGCCCGCCATGAATCAGTGTTTCCAGGTATTCCGATGAAGTGGAGAACCCTGCGGCCTTGCCTTCGGGCGTCTTCCGCATTTCCCGGAAAGGCGTTCCGCAACCCCGCCGCGCTGGGACGAACCCGGCATGACCGCGGCTTGCCCGCGATTCCGGAAACCGTCGCCCGCGGGAGGCAGGCTTGATG
Organism: uncultured Paraprevotella sp.; assembly: GCA_964466445.1. Lineage (GTDB taxonomy): Bacteria > Bacteroidota > Bacteroidia > Bacteroidales > Bacteroidaceae > Paraprevotella. The sequence goes on from CAYXQT010000181.1 coordinate 259, forward strand.
CGTCCGGATGACGAAGTCCCGCGCGTCGCCGGGCATCACGCGATAAGTCGTATTGTAAACCAACATGTCCCTTTAAGTTTCATTGGGCTTGCAAAGTTATGAAAAAGGCTGTTGATGTGCTAATAATTCCTATTTTTTTCGTGGAATACCCGCCTCGTTTTGAATAAAGGGCTTATCTTTGCAGTGATTTTAATAGGAGAGGAATATGAAAAAGTTTATGGTATGGCCTTTGCTGTGCGTGCTGGGAGTTGTCCCGGCTTCGGCGCAAGAGGCTGACGCGGAAGCCCCGGCGGCAAAGGAAACGAAAGCCGACGTGAAAGAGGCCCGCATCGTGTTCGACAAGACGACCCAGGACTTGGGGACCTTTTCGGAGGACGACCCGGTAGTGAAGTGCACGTTCACCTTCACCAACGAGGGGAACGCCCCCTTGGTGATACACCAGGCCGTCGCCTCGTGCGGGTGCACGGTGCCCACCTATACCCGGATGCCGGTGAAGCCCGGGGAGAAGGGCAAGATAGATGTGACGTACAACGGCAGCGGGAAATATCCGGGGCGGTTCAAGAAAAGCATCACGGTGCGCACCAACGCCAAGGAACCCACGGCGAAACTGTACATCACCGGCGTGATGACAGCCTCCGAAAAGGGCAAGAAATAGACCCGATGGGTGAGGTAAAGGCGGTGTTCTTCGATATAGACGGGACGCTGGTCTCTTTCAAGACGCATCGCATTCCCCGATCCGCCCTCGATGCCGTGGCAGCCCTTCGCCGCCGCGGCATCAAAGTTTACATGGCTACGGGGCGGCCGGTGCCCTTCATCGACAATTTGGACGGGTTGGAGTACGACGGCATGATTACCGTGACGGGCGCGCATTGTTTCACGCGCGGCGGCGAGGTCATCTTCCACCGTCCCGTTTCCGCGGAGAGCGTGGGACGCGTCGTGGACTACCTGACGCACGGGGCGGATGCCTATCCCGTCATGTTCGTCTGCGGCGGCGGGATATTCGTCACGGAGATAAGCGAGGAGGTCGTCGCGGTGGCCCGTTTGCTGGACATCGAGATGCCGCCGCTCCGTCCGGCCTCGCACGCCCGCGGAAAGGATGTCCTGCAGCTCATCTCCTTTTTCAGGGCCGACCGCGAGCCGCGTCTCATGTCGGAACTGATGCCCGACTGCGTCTCCATGCGCTGGCATCCTTTCTTCACGGATGTCATCGACGCGGGGGTGAGCAAGAGCGTGGGCATAGACAAGGTGCTGGATTACGAAGGCATACCGTTGGACGAGGCCATGGCGTTCGGCGACGGCGGGAACGACGTGGCGATGTTGTCCCGCGTCCCTTACGGGATAGCGATGGGCGATGCCTGCGACGAGCTGAAAGAGGTCGCCGCCTACGTGACCGCCCCCGTGGACGACGACGGGGTGGAGAAGGCCTTGCGTCATTTCGGACTGATAGGCTGACGGCGGAGGCGGGGAGGCGGCGTGCCGCGCTTTTATGCGTCTCCGCGGGATTTCGGGACGGCGAGGGGGATGAAATTGTTAAAAAAGGGCATTTTTCTTTCTTTTTTTAACGGGAAACATCGTGTTATTGAATTTTTCTTTTAATTTTGTCTTCATAAAAAATCCAAATTCGTTCTAACTTTTCAGAAAGCATGAAAAAACATTTCCGATTGTGGTTGACCGCATGCGCCGCTTCTCTCTCGGCGGTGCCGGCGGCGTTCTTGGCCGGCTGCAACGACGACTTGGCCGCAGACAGTTACTATACCTTTACGGGGGAGATGATGAGCGATTTCCTGACGAACCGTGACGAGTTCAGCCTCTTCCGGCGCATCGCGGAGCGGGCGGGAGAGATGGACTTGCTGGCCAGCCGGGGCGGGCGCACCTTGTTCCCCGCGGTGAACTCCGGCGTGGAGGATTTCCTGAAAGAATACGGGTACGCCTCCGTGGAGGACATCCCGGCGGATTTTTGCGACACGCTCCTCAAAGCCTCCCTGATAGACAACGCCATCATCTACACGTTCGATTTGTCGGAAGCGACCCAGGCGAAGAACGAGCTGGATCTTCCTTTGGTAATCGAGACCACCGGCGACACGGTGGACGCCGACGGAATGGTGCTGAGCGTCATAAACAGGAGGGCGGCCATTATCAACGGGATGAAGAACGACTCGGTGGAGAACGGCGTGGTGCATCCGGTCGACAAGGTGCTCGTGCCAAGCACAGGTCTGGGATCCACGTTGCTCGACGAGAACCATGGCGAGTTCACCATCTACTACGAGGCTCTTCTCCGTACCCACCTGATGGACTCGCTCGTGAAATACCAGGACGATGATTACGAAATAACGAAGGAAAACTATCAGGCGTTCATCAAGGACATCAAACCGGGTACCTATACGTACACCATCAAACGCCCGGACCACCGTTATTCGAAGTTCACCCTGTTCCTCGTGCCCGACCGCGACCTCTACGAGAGATACCCCGACCGCTTCAACGAGGGCATGACGATGGACGAGAAGATAAAGGCCTTGTATGACCTTGCCGCCGAGAAGTACGGCGACGAGGATTCGGAAAAGATATTCGGCCTGGACAAGGTAGACCCGAACGACCCCGAAGGCCGGACTTACAAGGAACTGCATTGGAACGAGGGCGACCTGACCGATTCCCATAACCCGTTGAACATCTTCATGGCGTACCACATCGTAGACCGCTTCTTCGCCAGCACGGACAAGTTCATCAACTGCTGGGGATTCGACATGAGCAAGGCCAACCCTACGGAATGGATCAGCACCTTGCTTCCCTTCTCGGCGATGAAGTTGGAGAAAGTCTACAGCAGGAGAGACGTGGTGGAGGAATATTCGGGCGACTTCTTCATCAACCACAACGACGCGAACAAATACAACTCCTATCAGAAAGTGCGCGGCTCGCACGTGACGGTGCCAAGCGGGGAAAACGGCAACTTCGCGTTGAACGTGGCCTATTACTACGTGGACGACGTGCTGGCATACGACCTGACGACGCGGAACAACGTCTTCAACACCCGCGTGAGGATGGACGTGGTCACGCTGTGGCCCGAACTGACTAACAACGACATGCGCCTGAACGGAGACCCGAAGGAGGTTTACAGTGCTTCCGCTGACAATTCGGAGACCGGCGGAAAGCTCGACGGGTTCAATTATTATCTTCCCCCCGGCTACCTGAAAGGCGCGAAATACAACGAAAACACCATCTTCATGGTGCACCGCCCCAAACTGAACTGGTGGGACTTCGGAGGCGACGAGATAACTTTCCTGGGAGTGGGCTACGACGTGGAGTTCAACCTGCCCAACGTCCCTCCCGGCACGTATGAGTTCCGGCTGTCTTACAACGTCGTGGGAAACCGCGGCATAGCCCAGATTTACCTGAACGACGTGCCGCAGGGCATACCTATTGACATGACTTTCGCGAACGGCGCGGAAGACAGCCGCGTGGGCGGCCTGTACAACGGTGCGCAAGGATGGCGGAACATCGACGAAAATCCGAGCGAAGGCAAGTACACGACCGAGCAGCTGGAGGAGAACGCCCGTATCATGAAGAACAACGGCTATTACAGCCCGGGAAAGAGCTTGGTTCACTATAATTCCGGCCAATTCCCGGACCACATGGGGGACTACGAACCCAGCAAGTGGGGCTATATGTACAACGTCCGTGCCATCTTGGTCCGCAAGATCTGCGACGTCGTGGTGCGCCCCAACGAAGTGAACAAGGTTCGCTTCCGCTCGGTGTTGTCGGAACCGAACATGGCTCTTATGATGGACTACATCGAGCTGGTGCCGCTGACCATTTGCGGCGCGGGAGGATTGGGCGAGGATCCCAATTGAGGCCGCGGACGGGCTTAGGCTCATGAGCGGGAACAGGACACAGCCGGGGGATGCCTTTCCTCCGGCTGTTGTTTTCTTCCGCCGCTCCGGCCCGCCGTAGTCGTCCGGAACAGGCCGTCCCGTCCGCAAGCCGTTTGGCAACCGCAGGGACGCTTGCCGTCCGCAGGCCGGGAGTCGCGGTTTCCGCCGGTTGTCATTTTGTCAGAATGTCAGTTCCGCCCTCGCGGGAATCGCTTGTTCGCACACGTGTCGGGACGGCGCGGGAAATACGCGATTCTCGCGGGGGTGCGGAAAAACGGAATGTCAGCCGGAGAGGGATTTCCGCTTGCAAAAGGTACGGCGGAAGGCGGCTTCCCGCGCTTGCGGACGGGGAAAGCGCAAGCGCGAAAGGCGTTTCCCCTTGCAGAACGACACTTCCGTTTCGCATCCTTTTTCCCGCCAAATAGAGAAAAAGACGGTTTCTCCGCAGTCCGTTTTGCCGTTTTCGGGAGGAAATTCCGCCGGAATCCGCACTTTTCCGGATTTTCCTGCGGACGAAAAAAGTGTTTTCT
>CAYXQT010000182.1:0-4638 GCA_964466445.1 uncultured Paraprevotella sp.
GACAAGATGACTGCTATGTTCATGATATTTCATGTTTTGTTCGACTTCCAAGGAAAGACTGCCTCGTGCCCACGGCAGGGGGATTGCATAAACTGCATGGAATCCCCTTCCACATGTGACTGCCGAAGTCCGGGCGGCGATTGGTGCGACATCCGTCAATTTCAATATCCATGTATGTCGAAGTTTTCCCTCTTCCTCAAGCGAATTCCAAACCTTTTCCCGAACAGCCGCGAACTTTTGTGCCTGAGACAGACGTATTCCAGCCATGCACGGAAAAAAAAGCCCCTTTTGATTCCCAACAGCTTCGCGTCCTCAACCTTACCCTCCCGAAAGCCGGATATGGAAAATCCCCCCGTCACGTCATAGATGGCGACTGCTACCGGCCTGTACAGGAACTTCCCACGGGCGCGGTAGACGTTCAGCATCATCTCGTAGTCCCCCGAATACTTGTACTGCAGGCTGAACGGATAAGACCTCGCGACCGATGCCTTCACGAAAGTGGACTGGTGGCAGACTCCCTTCGCGGGGCAAAACGATTTCCTTGACCAAAAGGGACGCGCCTTCCCGACAAACAGCCCCGTCCAATCTTTATATACCCTGTCGCCGTAGATGAAGTCATATTCACGGTAGTCCCTGTCGAAGACCTTTTCCAAGGTGCGTTCCGAGACGAACGTGTCGCCGGCGTTCATGAAGTTTATCCATTCGCCCGTCGCCAAAGCGATGCCCTTGTTCATCGCGTCGTAGATGCCCCTGTCCGGCTCGGAAACCCAACGGTCGATGCGCTCCCCGTACTTCCTGACGATGTCCAGAGTCCCGTCCGTGCTGCCGCCGTCTACCACGACATACTCAACGTTGGCGTAGGTCTGGCCGACCACGCTGAGGATGGTCTCCTCCAACGTCTTTTCCGCGTTGCGGGTCACGGTGACCACCGTTATCTTGGGCATTGCCTCCATGCTGTCCTTTGTCTTGAAAACAGTCTCATCCGACTTATGTCCTCGTCCGAGTTCTTCAAACATACCCTTGATTTTACATTTGACAGTTGTCTCTGGGGTCTTCGCGTGGGGGTTGCGCTTTCATGGGTTAATGATTTTCCAATAAATGGCCGCCATCCTTTCCCCGTATGCCTCCTCGGAAAAGTCCCGGCACGCCGTCCGAAGCGCATTCCCGGCCATCTCGCTCATATCCTCGGTCGCAACGGCCCTCATGCAACGCGCACATCCTGTCTTGTCGTCGAAAAGGAGTCCGTTCCGACCGTGGCTTATGAACTCCGTCGTTCCCCCGCTCCTCCTCGCGACGACGGGACAGCCGTAGAACATGGCCTCCACCGTGACGCGCCCCAGTCCCTCGTTTTGCGAGCACATCAGGAAAGCCGTGGCATGCACGAAGTAATCCCTGACGTCCTCACGGTATCCGGCGAAAAGGACTTTCCCCTCCAGATGGAGTTTGGAAAGCAGCCCGTCAAGGAAAGCCCTGTACTTCGGACGGCATTTCCCCACAAGCACCAACTTGTAGCCGGACTTCCACAATCCCGATTCGGCGAACGCCTCCACGGCGAAACCGGCTCCTTTCGCGTCGTTCAGCCATGCCGCGCAAAAGAGGAAGTACTTCTCTTTCGGGAAAACGCACTCCGCCTCCCCCGACGGGCGCACCGCGTCCCGGATGCAGTGGGGGTTCCGCGCCTTGTCCAGCCCCCAGTGGTCGTAGACCGCCCTGGATATGGCTACCGCCGCGTCCGATTCGTAAATCATGCCTTTCAGGCGCTCCCACCCGCGGAGAGGCCTGAGGTCGAAGTCAAGATTCTGGAACTCGCGGATGTGCCAGACGTGCCTCGCCCCCATCCGCTTGGCGACATGGTATCCCACGTCCGTCACGCTCCCGTTGGTGTGCACGATGTCTATGTCCCGGCCCCTCAACAAGGAACAGACCCTGCGCACGCACAGGCGGTTCACGCACGCCGACTTGACGAGCCGCGGCAACAGCTTGATTGCGTACGACACGGCGTTCCCTTTCTTCCGCGCACACCAATCGAACGGAACCGAGAGGCATTCCAACCCCCTTTCCGAAAAGAACCTGCGGACATCGCCACTTCCTCTGTCGTCCAAAAGGACGATGGGCTCCACCTCGTCCCTCACCGCGCTTATCAGGTTCAGCAGCGACAGCGCGGCCCCGCCCACGCCGCCCCTCTCGTGACAGACGTACAAGACGTTGATTTTCTTCCGCATGACATTCACATCATAAACTGGTCATTTCAAAGCGTCCCTTAGGAAATCCAAGGATTGCCTTTTCAAGGCATCAAGGCGTTCGTTGGCTTCAGAATAGTCTATTTCAGGAACTTCCAAGACACTCCCGGGCGGCACCATGTGAGCCGCAAGTCCCAACGTCTCCAGCAAGGATTCCGACCTGCAGTCCCATCCGTCGCCCAGCCTGAAACAGTAGAACGGCTTCCCGAAAATGATTGAAAACACCGTCCCGTGGAACGAAGTGGTCACGACGCACTCGGCATGCTTCATGAGGGACAGGAAGCCGGAGGGCGACACGCACTGATACCTGTCAAGACCCAGCCGCACTGCCGGGGACAGCCGCACCAGTTTCGCGTGGATGGATTGCGCCAGTCCTTTCGCCGCTTCCAGGACACGGGAATCGAAGCGGGTCAGATACACCACCACGTACTTCCCTCTCGCCAGCTTGCCGGACATCGCCCTTTCCCATACGTCCCTCCCCGCCAGCAGGCAGGGATCCAGGACCAAGGCGACTTCCTTAGGGGTCAAAGGCTGCAAAAGGGCCTTCAAAGGACGCTCGCGCACGCTGACCGCGTCGAAATTGCCCAAAGCCCGTGCCAGGAAGTCCTTTTCTCCCGGGGAAAGGCTCCCGGATTCCATGCTTGCCGCGTAGGCGACATACCTCTTCGACCGCTTCTCGAAAGGGAAATCGGCGAAGTACGGCGCGTAGAACCCCCGCGTGATTTTGGGATTCCATACTTGGTCGCTTCCTATCACATAGGCGTCGTACCTTGAAGGTATTCCGAATTCCGCAGGAGCGGAGAGACGCAGGAACCTTCTCATGAAACGGTCGAAACCGGCATAACGAAAAATCCTGAGCGGCAACCTGACCGGTTCCCCAACGCTCTTTAGCCGCGACAGTCTGAACGGGCTGTACACGTCCGTCAGGAACCCGGGCCTGTGGTCGATTATCTCCACTTCGTGACCCAGGCCGGACAAGACTTCCTGCAAGGCATAGCACTGCAGGACGGCCCCGTAGTTGTGGGCGCAGTGGAACGTCAGTATTCCCACCTTCATTCTACGATAGCCTTATGAGGAGGACAAAGCTCCTTGTCTGCCGCATGCACCAGGCACAGATAGAGAGACACGACCAACATGTTGCCTGTCCTGAACAGTTCCATTGATGTCACAATGGAGCCGAGCAAGGCGGTCAGCAAGGTAAACCTGACATATTGGATGCGCTCGCCTTTCGCCTTGTATATGCAATATGCCACGATGCCCACGAGCAAGCACACGGCGGGAATCCCTATGATGTAACTCAGCCCTATCACTCCCAAGTCATTCCAACCGTAATGCTTCACTTGCGCCGCATGAATCATATCGTTGTAATACGGAGTTCCCTTGCTTACGGGGAGACCACCTCCAAAAAACTTCTCCCCCGGCTTCACGAAAACCGTCCCGCTGAAGAAGTCATATTCCATGTACCGGACATAGTCCGCGTTATCAAAAGTCTGGTCGTCTCTCTGCCTTTCCATCATTTCATTCACTTTTGCACGTACAGGATTCAGACGGCTTATGCCTACTGCCACGACACAGGCGAAAACCAACCAGACAAATGTCCGCGCGACGCTTCTCGTCAAGATAGGAATCATTATCAGCGTGCAGAGGACCGTCAGGGAGACCAAGGAACGGAATCCCATTATGATTATCGGCAGGAATCCCAAAAACACGCAGAAGAGGTCGGACTTCCTCTTGTAAAGGACGTATTTGTTCACTCCCATAAAAAACAGGCAATAAGCGCACATGCTTCCGGGCAAACGCATCCTGAAATAATCTTCCCCTATGCTGAATTCGGAAAGGCTTGCCAGGAAAATCTCGACAGGGTAAGCCAACCACTGGACGACATAGCAAACACAATACGTCACGGACAAATACCTTATGGACTTTTCCAATTGCATTGCCGTGGGTTTGTACCTTGCTATGACGAAAACGAACAAGAGTCCCCAATAATCGTAGTAGTTCCCTACCAAACGGACGAGACTTTGGTGGTTGTACATATAAGAATATATGCAGGATGCGAACGCCGACAAGGCGTAACAAAGCACGGCGTTCCTGCACGGTGTCGCTTTCGGGCCGGACAGGCAGAAGGCAAACAGCGCCAACGTGAACAGGTATTTGGATATCCTGAAATCCAACAGGATGAGTCCAAAACAGCTTGAAAACAGCAGGTACAAGAGCAGTATTTCCAGATGCTTCTTCTTTCCGGGGAGTACGGTCATGGCATATATGGTTAAAATGGAAAGCGGCTTGGCGCGACTCAAGCAAGATTAGTCCTGCCCTCGACTTGCACGACATTCCAAACTTTGGAACGTCAGTATTCCCACCTTCATCTTCTCCGCGCCTTTTTCAAGAACCTTGC
>CAYXQT010000183.1:0-4628 GCA_964466445.1 uncultured Paraprevotella sp.
GCCGTCGTCTCCGTCGACACGTTCCGGGCCGACGTGGCCTCCATGTGCGTGGAAGAGTACGGTGCGGCTCTCATCAATGACATTTCAGGCGGACAAATGGACGAACGGATGTTCGACACCGTAGCCCGTCTGGACGTCCCCTATATCTTGATGCACATGCAAGGTACTCCGCAAGACATGCAACAGCATGTACATTACGGCCATCTCCGCACGGAAATCATGCAGTACTTTGCTCTCAGGGTTCAAGACCTGCACGCCCGGGGTGTCAAGGATGTCATCATAGACCCGGGATTCGGATTCGGGAAAACCTTGTCCCACAACTACGAGCTGCTCAAACATCTGGAAGACTTCAAGCTGTTCGGACTTCCCTTGTTGGTAGGCATCTCGCGCAAATCGATGATATACGGACTGCTCGGCACTACGCCCGAAGAAGCGTTGAACGGAACCACCGTACTGAACACCATCGCCTTGTCCAAAGGCGCGGACATCCTGCGCGTGCACGACGTGAAAGCTTGTGCGGAAGCCGTGAGAATATTCAATCAAATGAACGAACAGGAATAAAGACATTCCCATGCCACTAAAATTCGGACTGCAGGACTTTATCGACATTTTCCTTGTCGCACTGATGCTGTTCTACTGCTACAAGGTCATGAAAGAGTCGCGCTCACTGAACGTGTTCTTCGGTGTGCTGTTTTTCATCGTATTTTGGCTGTTTGTCTCCCAAATACTGGAAATGAAACTTTTGGGTTCCATTCTCGACAAGTTAATCAGCGTCGGCACACTGGCGCTGATTATCCTGTTTCAGGAAGAAATCCGCAACTTCTTTTTCTCAATCGGCACGCACCGCCAGGTGGAAAGCCTCCTCAAACTCATCCGGCGCAACAAGAAAGACAATAAGAAAACGAACAAGGATGACATCATGCCCATCGTAATGGCTTGCATGAGCATGAGCAAACAAAAGGTAGGAGCACTAATCGTCATCGAACGCAACTTGCCACTCAACGACATCATTCGTTCCGGAGAAATCATTGACGCCAACATCAACCAACGACTTATCGAGAACATATTTTTCAAAAACAGCCCGTTGCACGACGGCGCCATGGTTATCAGTAGGAAACGCATCAAGGCCGCAGGCTGCATCCTGCCGGTATCCCACAGCATGGACATCCCGAAGGAGTTGGGTCTGCGCCACCGTGCCGCCAAAGGCATATCGCAGGAAACCGATGCGCTGGCCGTCATCGTCTCCGAAGAGACGGGCAACATCTCCGTGGCCTACAAAGACACGTTCCACCTCCGCCTGTCCGCGGAAGAACTGGAACGTTTTCTCACGGAAGACCGGATATGACCAAAATTCCTCGTCAAACGCGGGTAAGAATCGGCACATCGGCCTCACCGCGTACCTGACGAGGATTCCACGCCATCCCGTAATCGTAATGCCGGAGGACTTGCCGCGGCCGGTCGCCCGAAACCGTGCCGTGACGGGGAGGTCGACCGCTGTCAAACCTACCCCGTCACACGGACAAACTTTGCAATACCCAAACGGAAACGCGGCCGTCCTGACGTTATGGGACTACGACCTTGTGCCCGTCGACGATGTAGATGCCTTTTCTCATCTCTTTCACGGGACGGCCGGACAAGTCGTATATGGTTCCCGGCGTACCATTCTCCCCTTGCAGGTAGACCGGACCGACAGACGTGCCGCCTCCACCGACGGAGAAGTCGGTCACCCTGTTGCTCATCGTGTTCAAAGCCCTTACGTCGGTCGCCTCCAATGCCCGCCCGTACAGGATGAGGTCGTCCACTCTCACGTCCGCGGATCCCCAGAAAGAGCCGTAGCCCAGGTAGAAACGGGGACAAGATTGTATGAAGTCCATGACCAGATTGTAGTCGAAGTCTTTCGCGTTCGCGACGCTGGTGCCGCCGCGGCTTCCCCTGTATACGGCATCGCGAACCCTGTTCCCGTCGACATAGATGACGCAACCGTCAGTCCGCGAGACGGTCAGCGTGACCAGACACCATTGTCCCACGGGAATGTGATTCGAGATGACATCGTCGGGATGGTTGATGTCGAACCAGTCCGTGCCGTTGTTGAAGCCCACGTAGGAGTTGCCCGTCAGGTACAGCCGGGAGTTCGCCGCGGCGTCGTAGAACGCCCATACCGCGTCCCACGGCACGTCGTCGGTACGCTTCACCCACAGCGACACGGTCATGCCCTCCAACGTCTCGTCGCGGAGCGGGTTGGGCATCTGCACGTAACTGCATTGCCCGCCTGCGCCGAAATACTGGTGCAGGATGTTGCCCGTCCGCAGGCTGTCTTTTTCCGTCGAAGGCCTCTTGTTGCCGCCTTGCGCGGAAAGCCTCGCCTCTTGGGAGGTGTCGTAGGCGTTGGTGAAAGGCTCCATGTCGAAGCCGTAATACGCCCTCATGCCGCCGAGCCAGTCGCCCGAGGGCGTGGTTTCCTTGCGGGCGGTGACGTGGAACGTCTCGTTCCAGAAGTAGTCGCCGCACGACAGTTCTCCCGTCAGTTCCACGGGAACGTCCTCTGCCAGCCCCGTCGGGTCGTAACGTCCGGTATTGGAAATGATGTCCGGTTGGTCGGACTCCCACTTCAAGTCGACGCCCGTTTCCCTTTCCATTCCGTACAAGTCTACGTGGCGCGTCACGACCTGGCCGTCTTTCACCGGCATGCCGGAGGCGTTGATGTTGAGCGTATAGGCCAAGGCGTAGTTGTCTTCCATCCGGTAACCCCACAGGCTTGTCCCGTCGGTGCCGCTCGCCGTGAAGCAGACGGCCTTGATGGTGGTCGGTTCCATCTGCTGTTCCGTCAGCACGCCCTGATAGGTCGCGCCGCCCTCAAGTTTCAAGGTGATGTAGGAGTTGTCCCCGCCGGAAGTCCAGGTTCCCGTGTACGCCCCTTCGATTTTCCCGTCCTCGCCGAGCACGATTTCCGCCGGCACGGACTCCTCGTAGGACTCGTGGTTCAAGCCGTAGGGATGAAGAAGCACATGGTAGTGCCCGGCCACGCCCTTGCCGCCGAACGCCGGGGAAGAGGCTATCTGCCCGTCGCCCGCCGTCTCCCCGTGGTACTCGAACGGTGCGGCCACGAGCCAGCCTGTACTGTTCAGATACAGCTGATGCACGCGCACCTCGTGCCATGGCGTTCCGTTGTTGAACTTGGTGTGGTAGACCAGGTAAGTGCGCCCGTCCGCCGCGGCGAGCACGGAGTTATGCCCTTGTGCGCATTCGCCCACATCCATGAATCCCCAGCGGTTGTACGCGCCCAGCAGTTTTTCGCCGCGGTTGTCGGCGTTCGGCCCGTAGTTGAGGCTGTAGTCCGTGAATATGGCATCCGTCCCCCTCATGTCCTTGTACGGCCCGTCGGGGTTCTCGGAGCGGAACACGCGCATGTCGTATCCGCCGTCTGGCGCGAGCCCGCCGTAACTCAGGAAGAGGTAATAGTAGTTCCCGATATGCTCGATGTAAGAGCCTTCGCCCGACACGTAGCATCCGCCGGCTATCTTCTTCCCGAAGTAGGGGTCGGACGTTACGCGGGTCTTCTTCGCGTCGAAGTCGCTCTCGTACTTTATGTCGTAGTCGCGCAGACCTGTTTCGGGGTTCAGCCGCAGGATGTAGATGCCGCCCGACCAGGAGCCGTATGACATCCAGAGCTTCCCCTCCTCGTCGTAGAACACGCAGGGGTCTATGGCGTGCGGCCAGTAATCGCCCCATTTCTCCTGCCGGTAGCGTGCCGGGAGGCTTTCCTGCTCTCCGATGACCAGTTCCAGGTCTGTCTTGTGGAAGGATATGCGCTCGTCGGTGTCGTTGCGGAAGCCGGTGAACACCACCGGGGCTTGGTAGACGTATGGCCCTTCTATGCGGTCGGCGGTGAGAAGTATGATGCACGAGTTCCATTTCGGCCCGTTCAGGCTGAGATACTGGCACCATTTGCCGAGCGCGGGGTTGTAGATGACATCGGGCGCCCACATGTTGCCGTCCACCGTCCAGTCTGTCTCCGCCCCGTTGTCGTCCTCGCCGGGGAGGGCGCAGTTCCACGCGGCGGCGTCGAAGTTGCCGAAATCCTTTTCCTCTCCGCCGATGGTGACTTTCCGGGTCAGGTGGAAGTGGAAAGCGTCGGCAGGGTCGGCGGTGCCGGGCGCGACGTTCCCGTCGGCGTCCGCCTTTCCCCAGTTGAACGTCACCGAAGTCCAGTTCTGCAAATCGCGGGTCTTGGCGGCGGCCATGTGCGAGCCGAAGACGTAGTACAGCCCGTTCTCCTCGTCGTAGACGATGGAGGGGTCGTGCACGCTGACGCGTTGCATGTTCGCGGTCGCGTACAGGCTCTTCGCTTCCTGCGCGGTCATGGGGATGCGGGACGCTTCTTCCTGCCCCTGCACGGGCAGGAAACGGAACAGGACGGCTGTGAATGCCAGACTCTTCAGTATGGGACGGAATGCCTTTTTCATGCTGTCAAAACGGGTTAATGGTTTACGGGTAAAAAAGCCGAAGCGCAACCGGCTCCGTGAGAAGCCGATTGCGCTCTTGTGCCCGGTAGCGGAGGCCCGACTCGAACAAGCGACCTCCAGGTTATGAGCCTGGCGAGCTACCAACTGCTCCACTCCGCGATGCGT
>CAYXQT010000184.1:0-4625 GCA_964466445.1 uncultured Paraprevotella sp.
CCGCGATTGACACCCGCCCCTGCCGGAATGCCGTTTCCGGCGGGGGCGGGTCTGTTTGTGTCCCCGGCGGCGCGGGTCGTCCGAAGTCCGGCGCGGGAGAAGGCGCGCCGTCCCTCTTTCCTCGGCTTGCCGCGCTCCCGTCCCTTTTTCAGTAATTGTGGTTATATAATCCGTAATCCGTATAAGCACCGCTTCATGTCATAGGAGTAAATTTGCGGCATGCGAAAAGGTTACATGATGAAAAAGGACGTATTGGTATTGACGGGCGCGGGGCAAATCGGCATGGCTGTTGCCCGGCGCGTGGGCTACGGCATGAAGATTGTCGTGGGCGACAAGAGCGCCGACAACGCCGAGGCTATATGCAACGTGATGAACAATGCGGGGTTCGACTGCGTTCCCGTCGGGATGGACTTGTCGGACCGCGCCTCCATCCTCGCCCTCATCGGCGAGGCGCGGGGATACGGGGAAATCGCCATGCTGGTCAATGCCGCGGGGGTGTCTCCGAGCCAGGCTTCGATAGAAACCATCCTGCGCGTCGACCTGTACGGGACAGCCGTCTTGCTTGAGGAAGCGGGCAAGGTAATCAAGGCGGGAGGAACGGGCGTGACCATATCGAGCCAGTCCGGCCACCGCATGGCGGCGCTGACTCCGGAGGAAGACCGCCTGCTTGCCACCACACCCGCCGAGGAGTTGCTGAGCCTTGCCATGCTGCAGCCGTCCAACATCAGGGACGCGCTGCACGCATACCAGATGGCGAAACGCTGCAACGTGAAGCGCGTGATGGCGGAAGCCGTGAAGTGGGGCGAGCGCGGGGCGAGGCTGAACTCCATATCTCCCGGCATCATCGTCACGCCGCTGGCCGTCGACGAGTTCAACGGCCCGAGGGGCGACTTCTACAAGAACATGTTCGCCAAGTGCCCGGCGGGGCGTCCCGGCACAGCCGACGAGGTCGCCAACGTCGCCCAGTTGCTCATGAGTCCCCAGGGCGCGTTCATCACGGGGGCGGACTTCCTCGTCGACGGCGGCGCGACGGCGGCGTACTTTTACGGGCCTCTCAACCCGGACGGGAAGTAGGGGCAAGGGAGACGACCCGCACGGACGGGCAGACCGACACGATTGTCGCGGACGACCCGCAGGGGCAATCCGTGAAATCCACTTTGCCGACAAAACAATAAACATCAAACAGGATATGAGAAAACTGACATGTTTCATCAGCGCGATAGCCGCCGTCTTTTCGCTGCCGGCTTGCGCACAACAAAAAACGGACAACGTAATGAAAGACAGCGACGCGAAAGTCCTCGTGGCTTATTTCTCCGCCACCGGGACCACGCGGCGCGTGGCGGAAAAGCTCGCGGCGGCCGCGGGAGCCGACTTGTACGAGATTACCCCCGAAACGCCTTACAGTCCGGCGGACCTCAACTGGAGGGACAAGAACTCCCGCAGCTCCGTGGAGATGCGCGACCCCTCTTCCCGCCCCGCCATAAAAGGCACTTGCGACAAGATGAAAGGGTACGACGTGGTGTTCGTCGGCTTCCCGATATGGTGGAACACGCACCCCACCGTCATCAACACTTTCATGGAATCCTACGACTTCAAGGGGAAGAAGCTCGTCCCCTTTGCCACGTCGGGAGGAAGTTCCATCAGCAAGGCGTGCGACGACTTGAAGAAGTCGTACCCCGACTACGACTGGGCGGAGGGCAAGTTGCTCAATTCCGATTCCGATCCGGGCGATTGGGCGGCGGACATAATGAAGTGACGCGCGTGGGGAGGCGCGTCCTCGCCGGTCGCGGCCTTTCGGCGGAAAGTCCCGCCCCCGAAACCGGAAGCGTCATGACCAATAAGAAAGAAACGGCTCCCGCCTGACGGATTTCTCCGTCAGGCGGGAGGATGCGGCGTAGGCGGGGCTTGCCCGATTTCTTCCGGGGCGCAGTCCGCATTCGGCGGAGACGGACTCGTGGACGAGGGAGGGGGGGACGGACTTTGTTCTTTCCGTCTTCGCAACACGAATTACATACATGAAACTTTTGTTGTCCATCTTACTCCCGCTGACGGGTTTTGCGGCTTTAGGGCATGAGCCCGACCGCGAAAAGGCCATCGAAGACGCGGTGGAACGGCAGATGAAGTCCTATCCCCGTTCCACGTTACGCGACTTGTATAAGAATTTCTTCCAAGACCGCTTCGGCCCCGGGCATTTAATCGGCGACACCGCGGCGGCGGGAGCTTATCTGAGGGAAGAGCTCGCCTCGCGCGTCCGGTTCGGGGGCGTGCCTTATGAGCCGACGGGCTGTTCGGGGAACTTCTACCGCGTGAACCTCTCCGTCGTGCGAGAGGGTCTCGTGGATTACCGCACGTTCTTCGACGCTTTCCTCCGCAGTGCGGACGGCATCGCGACGCCCCCGCCGGAAGAATGGAAGGAGGAATGGACGCTTATCGAGAGCGTCATCTCCCGGACGCACCCCGACCTGGACGGCTACGTGCGGGACAGCGCGGAAATCGCCGGGCTTTTGGAGCGAGGCAAGTATGCGGTGCATCACAGCCGGGCGTTCAACGAAGCCTACGACTTCCATTACCGGATTATAAGCAAAGGGATTTTTGAAAGCCAAATATTGCCTTCGGTGGAGGCACGGGCAAAACCGATGAAACAAGACGAATGAAGATGAAGAAGGACAGACATTGCCTGCCGCGTCGGGCGGGCGGCTGCACGGCGGTCGCCGCCTTGCTTGCCTTGTCCGGCGCGACGGCCCGCGCGGAGGGGGACACCACGCAAGTCCGCACCATCGACGAAGTGGTGGTGACGGGCAGCAACAACGCCACGGGAAGGAACATGCTTCCCTATACCGTGTCCGCCGTAGGCAGCCCGCAGTTGGAGGCCACGGGGCAGACCCAGCTGCTTTCCGCCATTTCCGGCATGGTGCCGAGCCTGTTCGTCGCCGAGCGCAACATCTTCGGCTTCGGCATCAGCACGGGCGGCTCCGGCGGCATCAAGATACGCGGCGTGGGCGGCTCTCCCACCAACTCCGTGCTGATGATGGTGGACGGGCAGCCGCAGTTTGCCGGAATCTATTCCCACCATGTGGCGGACTTCTACGGGACGGAACACGTCGAACGGGTGGAGGTGCTTCGCGGCCCTGCCTCCGTGCTCTACGGCTCCAACGCCGCGGGCGGCGTCATCAACGTCATCACGAAGAACGCCGGCACGGACGGCGTGCACGCCACCTTTACCTCGCAGTATGGTTCGTATGACACGTGGCTCAACTCGCTCACCGGCACCGCCCGCCTCGGCAAGTTCTCCGCCCTCGTCTCGATAGGCGACGACCATACGGACGGCGTGGTGGAGGGCTTCGACTTCCGCCGGGCAAGCGTGTACGCCAAGGCGGGCTACGACTTCAGCCGCTCGTGGAAGTTGGGGGCGGACTTCTCGTTGGTGAACTTCAAGGGGAACGACCCCATATACCCGAAGCTCGACGACCCTCAATCCACGGACGTTTACCACCAGAATGTTACCCGCGGCGAAGCGTCGCTCACGCTCAACGACCGTTATGACCGCACGAACGGAAGCGTGCGCGTGTATTACAGCTACGGCAACCACTTCGTGGACGACCCGTCGCATTTCCACAGCTTAGACGACCGCTTCGGCATCCTCGCCTACCAGAACTTCCGTCCGTGGCGCGACGCCGACGCCACCGCGGGCTTCGACTTCGACACTTATACGGGAGAAATCCCCATGTCGGGCGGCACGGCGCATACCGAAGGCTCCATGTCCACCATCAGCCGCAAGAGCATTACCGAGTATTCGCCCTACGTCACCCTCTCCCAGAGCTTGTTCGGCGGCATCGTGATACTGGATGCCGGGTTGCGCATGGCGAACAGCGACCGCTTCGGCACGCAGTGGATCCCGCAGGGAGGCTTTGTCGTCTGGCCCGCCGAGGGGTGGATGCTGAAGGCCTCCGCCGCGAAAGGCTACCGCAACCCCTCTTTCCGCGAGATGTACCTCTACCGCCCCGCCAACCCGGACCTCGACCCTGAACGTATGGTGAACTATGAAGTGACGCTGGGCAAGGCCTTCTCGCATTTCTCCCTCGACGTGACGGGTTATTACAGCAAGGGAGACAACCTCATACAGACGGTGGACATGAAGAACGTCAACACGGGCAGCTTCATCAACAAAGGAATCGAAGTGGTCGCCACCGCCCGTCCGACGGACGGGCTCACGCTGCAGTCCTCTTACAGTTACCTTGACACTTCTCTCCACGGCCTGACCGCCGCGCCCAAGAACCAGTATTTCCTCGGCGCGGGCTGGCAAGCGTTGCCTAAGTTCCGTGTCGATGCCGAACTGAGGGGCGTGGGCGGGCTGTACGTGTCCGACGACGTGAAGCGTCAGAACTATGCCCTCCTCAACATGAAACTTTCTTACAAGGCTTCCGGTGCGCTCGAACTTTTCGTCACGCTCGACAACATCACGGATGCCGATTACGTCATCAACCGCGGTTACGACATGCCGGGCTTCACCGCCATGGGCGGTGTCAAGTGCCGTTTCTGACCTTCCCGGCATACGGAAGCACGGAACGCCTTTCCTCCGGCTGTCCGGGGAAAAGGCGTCCGTCCTTGGTACGTAGGGAAAACAA
>CAYXQT010000185.1:0-4613 GCA_964466445.1 uncultured Paraprevotella sp.
CGACAATCAAGCTACCGGAAGATATGTTGGAGAAATCGCAGGTGGTTGGCCTTGACGAATCCAGATGCCACGACAACAAGAAACCTAACTGGACTTGATAACACAGACGGCATACGTGACGCTTTGTCTCCGTGTTACAGGACGTTCGTCAAAGATGCTTGAAGACAAGTTTGGAGATGCTGAAAAACATGGCATCTGTTACCGGCAGACATAGCCATAGTGCATAGTGCATAGTGCTTATTCCACTCTTAACTTCCTTGACTACCAAGTGTGCCTCGCACGCCTTTTGCGTGAATAGGAATGCTTGACAGAACTTGGCACAAGGCAGGATTGGTCAAAGGATGTTGCAGACTTGTTGCGCCAAGCAATACACGAAAGAATTACCATCCGAATGATGTATGGAAAAGAAGTCGTGGCTTGATAATTTTGACAAATTGTTGCAAGTCAGTTTATTTTACCTAAAGGACGACTTCAGAAGATTCCGCAAGGAGCTTGCTAAATGCAGGGATTGCATATTCAATTTTTGGAAAATCCGATGATATTTTCTGATAGCAATGCAAGCGAAAAGGAAATACGAAAATTGAAAATTAAGCAAAAGATATCCGGGACTTTCAGATTCGACTATTGCTGAATAGTTGCTTGTTGAATTCGCGTGCATTTATTTTTTTTGTTAAAAAGGCTACAGAGGATTAAACCGGCGGGGCTTGTCTTCGTCTTATCTACAGTTTACGTTTCAAAAAAGGACAAATAAATAGAATGGGAAAGAGAAATGTTTGGGCTTTCTTGTTGTGCCTGTGGACGACGTGTGCGTGGGCGCAGAAAGTTACGGTGAGGGGAACGGTCGTGGAAGAGGAGACGAATGAGCCGGTCTTTTCGGCATCCGTAGTCTTGCTGAATTCCGACAGTACGCTGGTGACAGGGGCAAGTTCCAAGATGGACGGAAAATTCGCCATACAAGGGGTAAAACCCGGCAACTACATTTTCCGCATTTCCTACGTGGGTTTCAAAACTTATTACAAGAACTTGCAACTGACATCCGCGAAGAAAGTGGCGGCCATGGGGACAATCAAACTGCAAACCGACGCGGTACTGCTTCATATGGCCGAGGTGACGGCGCGGCAAGCCCAAGTGGAGATGAAAGCCGACACTTTCGTCTACAACGCCGGAGCTTTCCGCGTACCGGAAGGGTCTACTTTGGAAGAGTTGGTGAAAAAGTTGCCGGGCGCGGAAGTTTCGGACGATGGGACAATCAAAATCAACGGCAAGGAAGTCAAGAAAATCATGATAGAGGGCAAGGAGTTCTTCGACACCGACACGAAGATGGCCATGAAGAACCTGCCGACGGAAATGGTGGAGAAGATAAAGTCTTATGACCGTAAGAGCGACTACTCACGCATGACGGGCATCGACGACGGGGAGGAAGAGACGGTACTCGATTTGTCCGTGAAGAAAGACATGAAACAGGGTTGGCTCACCAACGTGGACGCGGGGTACGGCACGGAGGAACGTTACACAGGTCGGTTTTTGGTGAACCGTTTCACCGACCGCCTACGCCTGACCCTCTTCGGGTCAATCAACAACGTGAACGACCTCGGCTTCCCCGGCGGAGGCTTCGGATTCTTCGGCGGAGGCGGCCTTGTGACCAGCAAGATGGCCGGGGCAGACTTCAACTGGGAGAACGGGAAACGCGAGGATGAGAACGGACGGCTGGAGATGGGCGGCAACGTGCGCTATTCCCACAACAACACCGACATGCTGAACACATCGAACTCCGAGACGTTCCTTTCCGGCGGCGCGTCAAGCTCCTTTTCCAACAACCGCAACTCCTCCCGGTCGGGCAATACCAACGTGAACGCCAACTTCCGGATAGAGTGGGCACCGGACACGCTGACGCGCATCATGTTCCGCCCGAACTTCTCTTACTCGGAAAACTACAGCAGGGGACAAAGTAGCTCGGTCACTTTCAACGATGACCCTTACACGCTGATGGCCAACCCCTTGTCGGAATTCGAGGAACATGTGGGGGACAGCATTGTGGTGAACGACAACGAAAGGCGAAGCCGTAGCGAAGGGAACAGCCATTCGTTCGACGCGACATTGTTGGTGAACAGAAGACTGAACAACAAGGGGCGCAACGTGAGCCTCCGCTTGCGGGGAGGATACTCTGATTCCGACAGCAAGTCGTTCAGTATCTCGGACGTGCGCTACTTCCTCCAACGGACGGTCGAAGGCGGATACGAGAAGACTTACATGCACCAATACAACGTGAACCCATCGGAAAGTTATAATTACAGCGCGAACTTGAGTTACAGCGAGCCGCTGTTCACGGGAACCCACCTGCAGTTCAGCTACCGTTACCAATACCGCTACTCCGATTCCGACCGCTCGATGTATTCCTTGGACAGCTTGGTGTCAAAGGGGATAATCAGCGAAGAGGAGTTGCGTGCGCTTCCTTTGGAGTACATACCCGGAGTGGATTGGCTTGATTTGGCGCGGAACTACCGAAACAGCCAGTATGCTACGTATCGGGAACACAATCAGGACGCTTCCGTCATGCTCCGTTACCAGAAAGACAAGCTACTTTTCAGTGCCGGTGTCTCCGTCCAGCCGCAAAAGACGTACATGGACTACCAGAAAGCGTCGCTCGACACCTCGGTCGTACGCAACGTGCTGAATTGGTCGCCGAGAGTGGATCTCCGTTACAAGTTCTCCGACACCGGCCAGCTCCGTCTGCGCTACAACGGGAGTTCCTCACAGCCCTCCATGACCAACTTGCTCGACGTGACCGACGATTCCGACCCGCTGAACGTGTCGAGAGGCAACCCCGGACTGAAACCGTCGTGGACTAACCGCTTGAACCTGTTCTACAACAACCACATCCCCGACAAGCAGCGTGGTTGGATGGTGAACGCCGACGTGAACATGACCAAGAACAGCATCAGCACGGCCGTTCTTTACGACGAGGCTTCCGGGCGACGCACCACCATGCCGATGAACATCAACGGCAACTGGAACGCCTCGACAGGGGTGATGTTCAACACGGCCTTGGACGAGAAGAAATACTTCAACCTCTCCACTTTCTCCAACTACAACTACTCTAACTCCGTGGGGTATATCAGCTCCGATGCCAACCTGAGTAGCAATGATGCGCTTTCCGACCAAATCGTGAACCTGAGCCGCAAGAGCACCACGAAAAGCACCGGCATTGGCGAACGGCTGAACCTGAACTTCCGCAACGACTTGCTCGAAGTGGGCGTGAACGGCAACATCAACTACCAGCACGCACGCAACAAACTACAAGAGAACGCCAACATGGACACGTACAACTTTTCCTACGGCGGCAACGTGCAGGTGAACTTCCCGTGGAACATGAGCCTCGCCTCGAACATCGGGCAGGACAGTCGGCGCGGATACGACGACGAGTCGATGAATACGGACGAGCTGATTTGGAACGCCCAACTCTCGCAGAGTTTCCTCAAGGGGAACACAGCCACCGTCTCCGTACAGTGGTACGACATCCTACAGGAAAGGAGCAACATCAGCCGTTCGCTGACAGCCACGCAACGCACGGACACGTGGAGCAATGCCATAAACAGCTACGTGATGGTGCACTTCATCTATCGCCTGAACCTGCTCGGCAACCGCGACACGCGTTCGGGCATGCACGGGCCTGGGATCAACTTCGGAGTTTCCGACAGTCCCAGAGGAGGGTTCCGGCGTAGCCCCGGAGGCTTCGGCGGTCCGCGTTTCTAAGCGACAGCACGCAGAAGAAAGAACATGAAAATCCGTCCTCGCGTCCGTGGAGGGTACTGAAAAAGATGCTAATTTTAGCATAATCCTCTGAATAAGGTTGCTAATCAAGAAGGGAGTAAACACTAATCATAGGGTGTTTACTTCCTGTTTTCGTGTTTACCGACCTCTCGCACCACCGTACGTGCCGGGGCAGTAGAAGTCTATTCTCACCCCAAATTCCAATCTTTGTCTCATGGAAACAAATCAATTGGAGGTGTTGGCTCACATCGTGCTTCCCTCCGAAATATTCGACTACTTTTCAGTTGTCGGTGTCAAACGGACTTCGACAGAAACACATATTCATCTTGACGGACTGATGAACTCTGCATTATTCCATGAAGTGAACTTTGAATCCAAGGGCTTCATGGAAGCAGTAAGCGTCACCGACTTTCCCATTTGTGACCATGAGGTCTTCCTAAAAATTGCCGCCGTCGCCGGAAGAGTACGCGTACAAGCAAGAGTTTCAGTATTCCTGTTAACCTTGATGTCGTTTGTAAAGGTACCCGTCACTTCAAGGAATTTGGTGCTTTTTAAAAGAGACGTATGGAGACATCTCCGGTGACCTGCCGCACGCTTGAGGAATTCCACCATGTAGACGGGCATACTTTCGAGAAGCGATACAAGGAAACGCCAGTGGTTTCAGGAATTGGAGGCAGTCGGAGCATGCGGATGATATGGATTTATGAATAACGTGAGTTCGATATAAGGTTCAAAAATAATCTGCTGAATATTAGGAATATAGCAGTAAAAGCATTAAATTTATAATGAAAATCAAACATTTAAGCGATTATCACTATGTTCACAGAGGCTAAAATTACAGA
>CAYXQT010000186.1:0-4602 GCA_964466445.1 uncultured Paraprevotella sp.
CGTCCGGCGA
This sequence comes from uncultured Paraprevotella sp., assembly GCA_964466445.1. Classification (GTDB taxonomy): domain Bacteria; phylum Bacteroidota; class Bacteroidia; order Bacteroidales; family Bacteroidaceae; genus Paraprevotella. Next base: position 11 of record CAYXQT010000186.1, read on the forward strand.
AGTTCCACAGGAAGTAACGCCAGTACATGAAGTTGAGCTGGTAGCCGAAGAAGAAGCGCAGGTTCTCGACTTGCGTCGGCATCTTCACCATCACTATCTGTCCGCACTGGTCGTAAGGCACCTGCCTGCCTTCCACGCCGCCCATCCAGCTCTCGTAGGCGTTAACGTGTTCGGCCCGGTCGGAGTACATGCGGGGGAATATCATGTTCTGTTCGTAGTCGGGTTCCCTGTCGTAGGATATGATGCTGTAAGCGTCCTTCTCGTCGGCGCTGTGTTTCTCCACGCGCTGGTAAATCGGCTTCCCTTCCTTGTACTGCGGGACGCAGTAGTCGCCATCTCTCTTCAGCTTCACCCTCGAATCGTAAGCCTGCCCGTAGAGCAGCGGCCGGCTGCCGTACTGCTCGCGGTTGAGGTACTGCCCGAGCGTGAAGATGTCCTCCGGCGAATTCTGGTCCATGGGAGGGTTCGCCGTGGAGCGTATGACGATGACGGCGTAGGTGGAATACCCGATCATGAGCATGAGCATGCAGAGCAGAGAGGTGTTCATGACGCGGGCGCTGATGAACGGTTTCTGCATCTCGCGGCTGGGGATGAAAGTCAGGAAAGGTTTATTTTGGCTTAAGGCCCGTTTATCCTGCATCTCGCGGCTGAGGACGAAAGCCAGGAAGCCCAAGACGACGATGCCGGTGAAGAAGCTGCTCCATCCGTACCCGTAGAAGGGAATGCCCAGCATCGCCACGGCCGCGAGGTAGGCGGTGTTCATGAGGCGGCGGTTTTTCTGGACGAGCGTCTCGTGGAGAGCCCAGAGCACGGTGGCGATCAGGCAGATGACGTAGAAGATGAGGCCGGTGTTGAACGGCAAGCCCAGCAGGTTGACGAAGAACAGCTCGAACCATCCGCCCACTTTCACGATGCCCGGCACGAGGCCGTACAGCACGGCGGCCACGAGGATGAAGGAAGCCGCCAACGCCCAGAGCGAGCCTTTCAGGTCGGCGTCGGGGTTTTTCTTGTAGTACCAGATGAGCACGATGGCCGGCAGGCACAGCAGGTTCAGCAGGTGCACGCCGATGGAAAGTCCGGTAAGGTAGGCGATGAGGACGAGCCAGCGGTCGCTGTGCGGCTCGTCGGCGTGCTCTTCCCATTTCAGGATGAGCCAGAACACCAAGGCCGTGAACAGGGACGAATAGGCGTACACCTCCCCTTCCACGGCGCTGAACCAGAACGTGTCGCTGAAAGTGTAGGCCAGCGCGCCCGTCAGGCCGCTCCCTTCGATGGCGATCATCTTGGCGGTCGTCATCTGGCTGTAGTCAGGGCATACCAGCTTGCGCGTCAGGTGTGTGACAGTCCAAAAGAGGAACAGGATACAGCCCGCGCTCATCAGCGCCGACATCGTGTTGACCGCCAACGCCACTCGCGAGGGGTCGTCGGTGAACAGCGAGAACAGGTTGGCCGTGAGCATGAAGAACGGCGCGCCGGGCGGGTGCCCCACTTCCAGTTTATATCCGGTGATGATGAACTCCGGGCAGTCCCAGAAACTTGCGGTCGGTTCGATGGTGGAACAGTAAACCCACGCGGCAACGGCGAACGTAATCCATCCCAGAAGATTGTTTATGAATTTGAACTGTTTCATTGTTTTGCTGTCGTTTGATTTGTTCTTAGCGGTCAAACCGCAAAGTTAGCAACTTTTTCCTTTTTGCGCGGCTCTTTTCCGAATTTTAAGCGGTTGGACGGGCGTTTTAACCATGTTTGTGAGATTTTATCACGCGGCGGGGATAGCCGCCGTGCCCTGTCAGGCCGAGGGGCGGCCGGCTTCGCCCGGTGCGGGCCGCTCCTCTTCCCGACCTGGGCGGGCGTGGCTTTGCACTTGGCTTGCGCCGCGTTTGAACTTGTCTTCAATCCATCCTTCGGGCAGTTCCGTGCCGGGGTGGTAGTCGAGGGTCTCGTTGACGTAGGCTATGGCATGCGCGTTGCGGAGCACCGACCCTAAGTCGTGGCTGACGAGTATGACGGCGCTTTCGCGGTTGATTTCCTCCAGTTGCCGGTAGAGTTGCGTCCCGAACCGCTTGTCGATGTACGTGTCGGGCTCGTCCAGTATGACCGCGTCCGGTCGCGATATGACGGCCCGGCCGAGCAGGGCGCGTTGCAGCTGTCCGCCGCTGAGCCCGCCTATCGGACGGTCGGCCAGTCCCTCCAGCCCCATGCGGACGAGCATGTCCCGGACGGCTTGGTGCTGTGCCTCGGAATAACGTTTCCAGAGCCTTTTCCGCAACCCCGACAGCACGACTTCGTAGACGGAGATGGGGAACTCCCTGTCTATTTTGTCGCCTTGGGGCAGGTAGCCCATGCGGATGGAAGGGACGGGCTTGCCGTCGCGGAAGAACGTGACCGTCCCCGACATGGGCTTTTTCAGTCCGAGGATGGTCTTGATCAGAGTGGTCTTTCCGCCGCCGTTCGGGCCGATGATGCCTATGAAGTCGCGGACATGTACCGTCAGGTCGATGTCCCGCAGGACCGTCTTCCCGTCGTATCCCGTCTGGATTCGGTCCAATCGTATGAGAGGTTCTTTCATTGTTCGTGCAGCGTGCGGGCTATTTTCAGCATTTCTCCTTTCCAGTCGTATGAGAGCGGGTTGATGTCCACGATGCGCGTGCCGGTTTCTCCGGCGATGAGTTCCGCGTTCCTCCGGTCGAATTCCCGTTGGACGAAGACGATGCGCACCTGTTTCTCTCCGCAGAGGCGGACAATCCGGGCGAGTTGCGACGGGGACGGTTCTTTCCCGTCGGCTTCCATGGCGATTTGCGTGAGCCCGAAATCTTGCGCGAAGTACGTGAGCGTGGGGTGGTAGATGAGGAAGGCTCTTGTGCGCAGGCTGTCCGTGAGCGTGCGGATGCTGTCTTCCGTGGCTTGCAGGTCTGCCAGCTCCCGCCGCAGGTTCTCCCGGAATTGCCGGGCGTGGGCCGTGTCGAGCTTGCAGAGCGAAGCGCAGACGTTCCGTGCGATGACCTTCATGCGGGACGGTGAAGTCCACACGTGCGGGTCGGCCCCCTCTTCCGTGTTGCCGGGCGTGCCGTGAGGGCTTCCGCCCGTGAGCCTGACGCCCTCCGAAGTCCGGACGAACGGCACTTCGGGGAACATCTGCCGTAGCCTGCCCGTCCACGCCCTTTCGAAGCCCAGGTCGCCGACCATGAAGAAGGCGAGGCTTTCTCCGAGCTTCGTCATCTGTCCGGGGGAGGGCTCGTACGTTTCGGGGTTGCCGCCCTTCGGCACGAATGTCTCCACGCGGAACCCGTCGCCCGCGATGCGTTCCGTGACGTAGCGCAGGGGCTCGATGGACACGGTGAGGACAGGCCGCCGCGCGCCTTTGTCTTCCGCGTGGCCGGACGGTCTGCACCCGGCGAGGAGGCAGAGGAACGCGAGCGCGTAAAACGGGACGGGGCGCGGTTTCCTCTTCGTCGGGGCGGAGAGGCGGCGCAGGCCGTTTCCCGTCCGTCCCGTGCCGCCGGAGGGGGAAATGCCCCGGCATACGTGCCGTGTCAGAGAAGCGCCCATACGTTCAGGAAGGATAAGGCCGCGAACGCGGACAGGAACAGCACGGACACCGCGAGGGCGAACCGGCCGGACGCGAGGGCGAAGTAATGGGACAGGACAGGGGCGGAGTTCATGACCAACGGGGCGAGCAACACCTGGAAGTGTTCGGGCTGCAAGGCCATGAACAGTGCGACGAGCAGTTCTTGGGTGAGGATGAGGCGCAGGAAAACCCGCGTGCGTATCTTGTCGTTGAAGCCGGTACGCAGGCAGTGCACGGCGGCGGTGAGGGTGAATGCCGCCACCAGTCCCGCGGCGCAGGCTTGCAGGAAGTCGAGGTGCAGGTAACTCTCGCGGCATACCGGCTGGAAGAGGGCGAGTTTTCGGAAATGCCCGGCGAGCCGCCCGAAGTCTCCCGTGTAAAGGAAATATGCGGCGGCGAACCAGTAGGGAAGTGCCAGTCCCGTCAGGGATGCCCAGAACGTGCGCCACGTCAGCGAACGGAGGTCGGCTCCCGCGTACCACAGGTAAAACGGGGCGAAGAAGAGCAGTTGCGGGAAAAGCAAGCTGCCCGTGCCGAGGCAGAGGAACGAATGGAAGAGGGGGACTGCGGCTTCCCTGCGACGGTAGGACTTGAACAGCAGATGGTAGGAAACCAGCATGAGGCAGGACACTACCGCGCCCTCCTGCAGGGGATGCAGGCTGAATATGCAGCCCGTCATCCACAGGAAGACCGCCGGCGTCAGACGGGTGCGGACGCGGATGAGCAGGTAGGTGTTGTTGGTTTCCGTCCAGATATAGGCCGTCAGGAGGCAGACCGCCCAGCCCAGCATGCGGTCGGGGGTGAAAGTCCCTTCCGCGCACCACAGCAACGTGGCGAGGAGAACGGCGGCGGGCAACGTGAACCTGCTCGCCGCCACCTTGTTCTGAAACCTGACACCCTTCATCCGGTCACAGGTCCATGCCGATGTCGGAGCGGAAATACGCCTTCTCGAACCGGATTTTCCGCGCTCCGCTGAAGGAGCGCTTCAAGGCTTCCTCCCTGTCCCGCCCGTAGGAGCAGACGG
>CAYXQT010000187.1:0-4593 GCA_964466445.1 uncultured Paraprevotella sp.
TGGCGGACATTGCAATACGCCTTTTAGACCTTGCCGGGAAACACGGTTATTCCATTTGTATGGATTCAAGAGGATATTTCGTTCTTCGGTCAATACCTGAAAACGCTTTTGAATTGTGCATTTACTTGGGAAGGTCTTACATTCCGCAAGAATTAAACATTGAAGTGAACTTGGCATATTTGTACGTGTGGGCGGAATTGCTCGGTATCGACTTGGAACGGCATATCATGATGAAGATGGAGTACAACGAGAGCCGCCCGGCATTGCACGGGAAGAAATATTGAAAGGAGGAGAAGTAATGGTTGCTACATTAAACTTACAATTCTATTACCGATGCTACCAGTGCAAAGCGGCTGCGGACATTTACGGTCGTCATTGCAAATACGGTTTTTTGTTTCCTGTCTTGCTGATGATGACAGGCGAAAAGAAATGCCCGAACTATGAGTTCGACATGGAGAAGATAGAAGAAAAAGACAATCAAATTAGGCTATGAGTTTATACTTTAAATTCGTGACAATGAGAACAGCAACGTATAAAGTTAAGAACAATGAAAACTGAAAAATCAATGACAAGCAAGGAGAGTTTCGATATTCTCCATAAGGTAGAAAGCCGCAAATATTCGGGTGGCATTAGATACTCTGATTGGATGGAACAAAAGAAAGAAGCAATGTCCGAGGCAATAAAGAACCTCGTTCCCGAAATCGGGCTTGGCTGTACGGTTTGTTACTACTCTGACAAACGGGCTGCCACTGTAACCAAAATTATTTCTCCATGTAAGATAGAGGTTACTTTCAACCAAACGAAGTGTATTGACTACTATGCCGGAAGATATGAAATTTTGCCGGAACTTGAAGGATGCCCTAAGACTTTCACGAAAAGAAGTAACGGGCGTTGGGTGGGGAAAGGGCAGCATTACAAAGATGGTGTGCTGCTCATGCTTCATTACCAGCATCATTACATAGATCCACACTTCTAAATTCACAGCAATGAGAACAGCAACGTTAAAAGAGCCTTATTTGGGCTATCGGAACATTATCCTAATCGAATATTGGCCATCCATGTATAAATGGGAAGTGGAGATATGCGGAAGCGGCAAGCATATCTGGGTGTATGATGATGAATTTGAGGAGGACTGAGTATGGGACGACTGACGAAGAAACAGACTTGTGAATTGCTGCACATTCTCAACGGCATGGAAAGTGCCATGAAGTTTCTCGAAAGGCAGGACGTGGCAGTCATGGGCATAAGAGAATTGATAGGTGAAAAGATACCGGGCAGATGGTATTCAGAGCTGCACGGAGACAAGGAGGTCGATGGCCCGTATACGAAGTTTGCAGGCAGCAATCTGGCGTTACTGCCGACAGCGATACACTCCCTGCGGGAGTTCATCAAAGGAAACCAGTTTCATAAACACCCGTTAATCTTTTGAACAATGACAACGATAGTGAAAAGTGCATCTGCATCTGAAAGACGGACAAGCCAATGAGAACAGGTTCGCCACCTTGTCAACCAGTCAGAGCAGGAAGCCCGTAAATGCTACCTTGGCAATACTTTCAAAATGGGACGTGAAACGGATCACATGATGAAAAGCCATAAGATTGAGGCAATAAAATCATCAAATCAGATAAATTAAAAGTGAATTTGTTTACGTCATATTTTGTACCTTTACATCATAAATTAAAGCAATGAGGATTTATACAAGGTTTTTCTGAGAAAGACGACATTTTTTGGAATAGTTCATCCATAGATCGTTGGCTTTCCAGCCAAGATCGGTGTTCGATCCCTTGTTTCCGCTCAACCCTTATAGTAGTAATATTCAAAACAAGAACAAAAAGACTTATGAACGTAAAGAGTGTTCCAACGCTCTATGCTCTATGATTTGATACGCAATTAATGGGGTCCGGCTTTGCTTGAATGGTTAGGATGAAACGTGTGAAAAAATGTATAGCTATGACAAAGAAAGAGAGGAAGAAAAAGTTTATCGGATTTTTCAGGGAAGGTCGTGGCAATGTTTCCTATGCTTGTCGAAGGCTCAACATTTCTCGTGCCTGTTTTTACAAGTGGACAGAGGAAGATGAAAAATTCAAGAAGGAGTGCGAAGACATCAAAGAGGAAACGACAGATGATGTTGAATCTAAGTTGTTGGCCGCAATCAATGAAGGTAACATTACAGCCATCATATTCTACCTGAAAACGAAAGGAAAGAATAGAGGATACATAGAAAAGATTGAGCAGGAAGTGAATGTAAATCAGTTCGAACAGCTTATGAAAGAATTGCCGGACGATGAAGAATGAGCGAATCCGATAAGTCCATAAGATACATGAAAGCGTGGCGCGCCGATTGGAACAGGTTCTGCCGTGATGTGCTGAAAGTCCGTCTTGACAGCGAGCAACAAGCCATCATCGCTTCCGTGCAGCACAACCCCATGACCGCCGTGGCAAGCGGCACGGCACGTGGCAAGGATTTCGTCGCCGCATGTGCCGCCATGTGCTTCATGTACCTTACCCCTCGCTGGGAAAATGGAAAGATGACAAAAAACACCAAGATTTCCATGACGGCACCGACGGCACGGCAAGTGTATGACATCATGATGCCGGAAATATCCCGTCTGTACAGGAATGCCGGGTTCTTGCCCGGTCGTTTATTATCTTCCGGAATCAGGACTGATTACGCGGAGTGGTTCTTGACGGGCTTCAAGGCTGATGACGACAACACCGAAGCATGGTCGGGATTCCACGCCGTAAATACGATGTTTGTCGTTACCGAGGCTTTCGGCATCTCCGAATCGACGTACAATGCCATTGAGGGCAACTTGCAAGGCAATTCCCGTTTTCTTATTGTGTTCAACCCTAACACAACCACCGGTTACGCCGCACGCGCCATGAAATCGGAACGTTTCGCAAAATTCAGGCTTAATTCTCTGAATGCGGAGAACGTAGTAAAGAAGCAGATAATAATACCCGGCCAGGTGGATTATGAATGGGTAAAAGACAAGGTGATGAACTGGTGTTCTCCTGTCCAGCAGGCAGATTTCAATGAAGGGGAAGGCGATTTCAGTTGGGAAGGCAGGTTATACCGGCCTAACGACTTGTTCCGTGTCAAGGTGCTTGGCATGTTCCCCAAGGTTGCAGAAGACGTGCTTATACCTTACGAATGGATAGAAATGGCGAACAGGAACTGGCAGGAACTTCAGGATGCGGGCTTCATGCCGGCCAAAGCCTGCAAGCTCGGCGTTGATGTCGCCGGTATGGGACGCGACAGCAGCGTGCTTTGTCCCCGGTACGGGAATTATGTAGGAGGATTTGAAGCGCATCAGTCAGCAGGCAATGCAGACCACATGCATGTCGCAGGAATGGTTTCCCAATACCTCAACAAGAAAGGTGCAAAAGCGTTCATTGATACCATCGGTGAGGGGGCGGGCGTATTTTCAAGGTTGCAGGAGCTGAATTACAGGAATGCCTTCTCATGCAAGTTCTCTGAAGGGACAAGAGGCTTGCACGATATCACAGGACAGTACACGTTTGCAAATATGAGGGCGTATTGCTATTGGGCAATCCGTGATTGGTTGAATCCGAAGAACGGTTTTGGCGCGGCGCTCCCGCCATGTGACAAACTGATGGAAGAATGCACTGAAACGCATTGGAAGTTTATGAGCAACGGCGCAATTATCATTGAACCCAAAGACGAGGTAAAGAAGCGCATCGGGCGTTCTCCCGACTATATGGATGCGCTGGCAAACACGTTTTATCCCAGAGATTATGGCTATATCAGCGACGAAGAGTTGCTAAAGGACTTTTTGTAGCGTGTTTGTTTCTTTCTTGATTGTAACATTGCTTTTTTCATTGCTCTTGGGTGCGCTGGCTTGTGAAAGTCGGCGCACTTCTGTTTTCATGGTAAAAGTTAAATATTTAAAACAGAATATTTTATGCTTAAAAATAATCGTCTAAATATTTGGATAACTAATTGATAATGAGTATCTTTACTATACAAAAGAAACAATAACACAAACAAATAATAAAAGCAATGAAAGCAACAGACCTTTTCAATTATAAAAAAGAAGATTTTGAAACTGTCGAATCATTTGCCAGAAGAGTATATGAAACGGCAAAAAGATTTAATGGTTCTTTGATATTCTCGGAGTGTGAAAGTTGGGAGGTCCTTAGAAGATTGGCAAGATATTATAAAGAGGATGCCAAAGATATCCTTTCCGCAATAATAGACATAGAATTTTGTCATCCATCCAAGAAATTCAGGATCCAATGGGTTCAATGTTTAGGGAAGCATTACCTTACAATAGATAAAAGATATTAAGATATGGACGAAAAAGTATTTACATCAGAGATTTACGGCGATAATCTTGTAATCAGGGGCAATGAGATCGAAGTGACCAACAGGTTCGGCGATGTCTATAAAGGGCGTATGTATGCCTATGGCAAGATAACCACGAAATCAAAATTTGCTCTTGGATATATCGTCAGGGCAATGGAAGAGTTTAGGGGTGAAGTTTCAGCGGTTAAATAATGGAGGACAGAACAATTAAAAGAAGAAAGAATAGATAAAGATGTTTCATAGTATAGAAACAATTTATTAAC
>CAYXQT010000188.1:0-4570 GCA_964466445.1 uncultured Paraprevotella sp.
CCCATGTTGCGGTTGTAGTTCCACGTGAGGACGAGCTTGCGCGTGCGTTCGGTGTATTCCACGGCAAGCCCGGAGGGACCGCCGTACACCACCTTGGGCACGTACTCGTTCGTCTTGTTGTAGCCCAGGCCGGAATGGCTGTCGGCGTACCACTTGCCGAGGATGGAGAGTTGCCCGTCCTTATACAGCTTGGAGCAGTCGGCTTCGCCGTTCCAGTAGGCATAACGCTCGACGTAAGACCAGCTGTTCCAGTTTTCAAGCACTTTGTGCATGACATCATAGTTCTTCTGCTGGTTCTCTTGGGAGAACGTACGGTCGGTGGCGAAGATGCCGTTGTTGTTCCACGAGGCGCCGTAGACGAATTCCGACACCCAGATGGGGCGGTGGTGTCTGTCGAACCAGCTTTTCAGACTGTTGTTCAGTTGCCATTCGTCCCAGTAACAGTGCATGTCGAGGATGTCGCAGCGCCAGCCGCGCGCGTCTATGGAGTCCAAGAAGTTGTGCAGCCAATTGAGGCTTCCGTCGTGCGACGAGGGGGAGCAGAGGCGCATTCCGGTAGCCATGAGGTTTTCCCAGTTGTTGAGCACTACGTCCACGCTTTGGGGGTTGTCGTCAGCACTGTTTCCCGGCTCGTTGTTGGTCTGCATGTGGCAGGACTGGGTCACGCCGCCGCAGGTCGCGACGGACGGCCAGTCCTCATAGATGTGATGGGGAACCCATTCGCAGTCCGGCTCGCGGCTTGCGTTGCCCTGCCCCCAGTCGTAGCACCAGGTCACCTTGAGGGCTTTGACGGTCGCTTCGTCGCCCGTGGAGGCGATGCCCTTCTTCTGGAAGTTGTGCCACTTGAACACGCGGTAGGAGGAAATCTTCCTGTCGAGCTCCCTCGGGAGCGACTTTATTTCCAGGTCGGCCTTGTCGGCGATGAAACAGCGGCTGTATCCGCGTCCGCCCGGATTGTTGGCGAAAGTCACCATGTAGCCTCTCTTCAGCTTGAAGCTCCTTATCCGGTTGTTGAGCTTGGCGGGCGAGAGGGTATTCATGTACCCGCCGGAGTTCTCCAATCCGAAGTTGTCGACCGCCTCCCCTCCGAAATCGGGTTCGGAGTAGACCGTCAGGGGCTTGAAGTCCTTGCCGTAGGGCAGGATGATGGCACCTTGGGCGTACATCTTCACTTGGCAGTTCTCGCCGTCGACCGCCGGTTCCCCGTTGATTTTGATGTAGGACAGCTGGCCGAGAGCCTCACTCGGCTGCAGGTTCTGCAGTATCACGACGGCGTGTTCCGTGTTGGTAATGTCGACGGTGCCCGCGTCGGAGAACGGGGTCGTGCCGGTGATGACGAAATCTATGTCCTCGTATAGTTGGACGAAGGCCGTCACTTTGTCGGTTGTCTTGGTAGTGTTCGCGGCTACGGCCGCCCCGCTCAGGGCGAACGCCGCCGCGACGGTCAATAGTTGTGTTTTCATTGTTCGTTATGTTTTTATGGTGCTTGTTTGTCCCGGCGTGGCGCTCACTTCGTGTCGGGAAAGGCTTCCCGCAACCGGTCGAGTTCCTTTTGGGTGATGGCGATGACCGTGCCGTGGCGCGGGGTGAACGCGCCTTGCGTAGCCGTGTCCCGCACCCGCTTGAAACTCTTAAGGTCTTTGCTGGTGCAGAACTGGTAGTGTCCGTTCATGTAGCAGTCGTACATCAGGACCCAATCGCCCCCGATGCTCCGGAACACGCCCGATCCTTCCACCGCCTCGTCGGTGTCCTCGAACCTGCCCGGCAACAGTTCCCATCCCGCCGCGTCGTGCAAGTCCTTGGCGAGATATTGCCGGATGCCTTTCTTCTCTTCGCCCTCGGTCTTGAAGAAGACGTGGTAGATGCCCTCGTCGTCCTGCACGATATCCGTGTCGATGGCCCGTGTCTTGTAGTCGAACAGCACTTCCGGCGTTCCTTCGAGGTCGCTGAAATCCTCGTTGGCGTAAGCCCGGAACACCTTGTCGTAGGGGCATTGGCCGTCGTCGGTGAGGATGGAGAAGTAGACCATGTATTTCTTGGCTTCCTTGTCATAGATGGTTTGCGGCGCCCATACGCGGATGACGTGGGCGAACATCGTCCCGGCGTACTTCTCGGGGAAGTTGACGGTGTGGTGCGTCCAGTTCACCAAGTCCTTGCTACGCATCAGCACGATGCCGCGGTTGGACGACCAGCCCTCGGAGGAGCGCATGTCGGTGGCCACCATGTAGAAGAAGCCGTCCTCGCCCCTCAAGATGTGCGGGTCGCGCACGCCTTTCTTCAAGGATATGGTGTCGGAGGAGATTACGGGCCTGCCGCCATTCAGCGGGGTATAGTCGAACCCGTCCGTGCCGACGGCATAGCATATCTGTTCCTGTTCGGGGGCGTTGCCCGTGAAGTAGGTGAAAAGGTAGGCCGCTTTCTTTTTCGCTTGGAGGGTCGTGGTGCAAACGAACGCGCCAACGCACGACAGGCAGAGGCCCAACGCTGTCTTGAGGTTCTTTCTCATGTTTTTAATAGAAATAGGTTAATACACATCCAAATATACGAAAATAGCTCCGTTCTTTCTTGCGCCTTAGACACTATTTAACGAAGATTAACCGCCGCGCCGTTTTTCCCGGAGCGTTTCCGCGATGGCCCGTTGTATGGCGGCTTCCTCCTCCTTGCCGGCGCGCGACAGGGCTTCGCCGAAGAGTTCGTGGGCTTTGATGTGCCCGGGCTTGAGGGAGACGGCCTTGTCGAAGTCGGCGACCGCCTGCTCGACGCGCCCGCAAGCCAGGTGGTTCTTCCCCCGGTTGTAATGCACCTTGAAGTTGCCCGTGCCGAGTTCGGCGGCGCGGTTGAAGCACCGGAGTGCCTCGTCGTATTCGCCATGGCCTTGTAGCGTGACCCCTTTGCGTATCCATGCGTCCGTATAGTCGGGGTCGAGCGACAGGGCCTTGTCGTAGTTGGCCAGCGCGGCACGCAGGTTGTGCGCCTGAAGGATGGAGGCGTTGCCCAGTTCGTAGTATTCGCGGGCGTACCGTTGCATGAGTCCGCGTTGCTCGGCCATTCGTTGCTTCAGCAGTTCGTTTTCCCGCTTGAGGCGGCGCAGGAGGCCGAGCTTGTGGCGGATGAGGCGTTGGGCGACGGGCTTCTCGATGTCGTAGCGGGTGTGGATGGCGGCGAAGAAGTGTTCCAAGCATTCCTTGAAGTCGAGGCGGTCGAAAGCCTGCGCGGCGGCCTGATATTCGAGGTCGGCCTTGGCTTCTTTCATGACCTCCCCGATGGCTTTCTCGTCGTTGAACTCCTGGGCGAACCGGATGATTTCGGGCTTCACGAAGATGTCCGAACGGGAAATCTCCTTCTTCAGGCAGATGCCCTCGAGCGAGGTGCAGCGGCTCAGGGCCACGTAAGCCTGCCCTGCGGCGAAGACCCCGCCGGAGAAGTCGACGGTCACTTTCCGGAAGGTCAGCCCCTGGCTCTTGTGGACGGTGATGGCCCACGCCAGCCTGAGTGGAAACTGTCGGAAGACACCGAGTTCCTCCTCTTCTATCTTCTTCTCCTTTTCGTTGTAGGTGTAGCGCATGTTGCTCCACGTCTCGCGGGCGACTTCCATTTCGACACCGCTCTCCGCCACGACATGGATGCGGTCGTTCTCCTCGTCGATGACCGACACCGTGCCCAGCGTTCCGTTCACCCACCGTTTGTCCTGGTCGTTCTTGACGAAGATGACCTGCGCACCGGGTTTAAGTTCCAATTCCATCAGCGTGGGAAGCGAGCTTTCCGGGAATTCGCCTTGTATTTCGCCCTTGAAGACCGTGCCGGGAGTATCTATCTCGGCGAGTTTCCGGCTGTTGATGTAATCCACGTTGTCGCGCCGCGTGGCAAGGGTGATGTTCAGCCCGTTGCCCAGCTTGCCGTCGTCCGTGCGGTCGAGGCGGCTGTTCAGGAGTTGCAGGTCGGCGGCTCCCGCCTGATTGGTGCGGATGTGGTCGAGCACGGCGATGAAGGCGGCATCCCGTTGGCGGTACACTTTCCGGAGTTCTATGGAGACGAGGCGCATTTCGCGGAACACTCTCGCCGAGAAGAAATAAGGAGTGGGGTAAAAGCGGTTCAGTATCTCGCGCTCGTCCGCCTTGACCACCGGCTCGAGCTGGAATATGTCGCCGACGAACAACATTTGTTTTCCGCCGAACGGCTTCCGCGGATTGCCGCCGTAAAGGCGCAGGACGCGGTCGATGAAGTCGATGATGTCCGCCCGCACCATGGAGATTTCGTCGATGATAATCAGTTCCGTCTCGCGCAACAGCTTCTGATGCGCGGAGTTGTATTTCAGGAAACCTTTCAGCTTGCGGAAGCTGAACTGCGGGTCGTCGGGCAGGAGCGGGTGGAAAGGGAGCTTGAAGAAGCTGTGCAGGGTGCAGCCGCCGACGTTGATGGCGGCGATGCCGGTAGGTGCCAGCACCACGTGCTTCTTGCGCGTGCAGGCGCAGATGTATTTCAGCAGGGTGGACTTGCCCGTCCCCGCCTTGCCCGTGAGGAAAACCGAATTGCGGGTGAGGCGGACGAGTTCCAAGACTTTTTGGAAATC
>CAYXQT010000189.1:0-4474 GCA_964466445.1 uncultured Paraprevotella sp.
ACCCAAGGCATGAAGTCCGATGATGCGGCCCGCAACACCCCGGTAAGGGAGCAAACGCTCTATCCTTTCCTGGCAAGGGCTTGCCGACTTCTATCTGTTCGATGGCCTTGTTCTTGATTCTTTCTCTTTGCTGACACAGTTTACTTTACGGCCTCTTGAGAAATTGAGTTTCTCCCTTGTCCTCGCGTTTTTCCTTGCCGGGCCTTTTTTACAATATGACAGCCGATTCCTCTCTTCCGCGAGCAGAATGAAAGGGAAAAGGCAATTTCATACATTGCGGACTGCCGTCGAAAGACGCGAACCATGAGCGGAAAAGGGCGTTTTCGGATACGTTTTTTCACGTTTCGGGCATTCGTTTAACGTCCTTTCACCGAAAACAGCCGTTTTCGTGCCGAGAAAAATTTCCGTTCCTGCGGAGAAAACACTTTTTTTGTCCGCAGGAAAATCCGGAAAAGTGCGGTTTTCGGCGGAAATTCCTCCCGAAAACGTGAAAACGGACTGCGGAGAAACTCTCTTTTTCTTCTATTCGGAGGGAAAAAGGATGCGAGACCGAAGTGTCGTTTTGTCAGGAGGAACGCCCTGCGTGCTTGCGCGTCCTCCGTCCGCAAGCGCGGAAAACCGCTTTCTTCCGTACAAAACGACGGCGGACTCCCCGTTCCGACTGACATTCCGTCTTCCGGAAACGGCGCGGGAATCGCGTATTTTCCGCGCTTCTTCGACCGGCGTGCGAATACGCGATTCCCGCGAGGTCGGAACTGACGTTTTGACAAAATGACAGGCGGCGGAAAACGTGTCTCCTGAGATTAACCGCCAAGCGTCCGGGACAGTCCCGTCCATGAAAGCGTCCGCCTGATGCCTTGCCTGGATTGCTCGGCATGCGGGAAACCGTCCCGCCGTCCGCAGTTCGCTTACGCCTTGATGCGGTTGCGGTTCCGGCAAAGCGTCCGGAATTTGCCGGCCGCGGTGTCGGGTCGTCCTCCCGCCGGAGGTGATGCGCCCCGTTTCCATCTCCCCCGACCCGGAACGCCTGCCGTCCGGCATGGATGCGGAAGCCCAAGTTCATTCGGCTCCTAATTTCTGAGAAACCCGCCGCGTCCTTTCGCGCCACCGCGCCGGTCGCCTTCATCGCCGCGCCGGAAGCGTGAGCCTGCCGCACGCGGCACGGAGTTCGGGGCTTCGGACAGTTGGTTCTGCGTACCCGCCCACGTTATGGTCTGCCGGAACGGCGTGTTTGTAACGTAATCAGGGTGTCGCGGAACTTGCCCGCGTCGTGGCCGTCACGGGCTGTTCCTTCCCGCCGACCGGTATGCGGACGTTGAAATTTATGTCCTTCGCCATTTTCCCGTCCTGTTTTTTCGCCCTTATTCCCTTTTTCGTACCTTGCCCGTGAAACCGAGGCAGCCTGACCATGAAACTGCCGAAGAAGCAGCAAGCGGTGAGAGCCGCGGGCATATGTCCATCAGGAAGTCGTGCCCCGGCCAGCGGCGATGTCCTTGAACGTCATGTCGGAACGCCGCATGGGATTGTGGCGGCGGGCATCGTCATAACCCCGTCCTCACAGGGCCTGCCCCTGCGGTTTCCGTGTCTTGTCCCGTTCTCCGGGGCTTCCGACCTGATGTCTTTCCGCAGTCCGGCGTGCAAATCCTTCACAAGCCCGTCCATGACACGAAAGATCTCAATGAATCTGTCTTCGGCAATCATCGCCCGTGCCTTTTTCAAGCCGTTGTCTTCCAACCATGGAATTACAAGGCTTTTGCGAGGCCGCCCGTCTTTTTTTCATGTGCTTTCTTGTCCCGAGCCCGCGTATCCCATATACGGGTTGTGGCTCTTTTCGTAGCCGATTTCGGTGTGCGGCCCGTGACCGGGATAGACGCGGGTGTCTTCCGGCAGGGTGAACAGCTTGATTTCGATGCTTTCGCGCAGGGCTTCGCCGTCTCCCCCGGGAAAATCCGTCCGTCCCACGCCGCAACGGAACAATGTGTCGCCGGAGAATACGGCCTTCTCCGCGGCACAGTAGAAGCAGATGCCGCCGGGGGTGTGTCCGGGCGTGTGCAGGACGGTCAGCACGTGATGCCCGAACGGCACGGTGTCTTCCTCCGTCAGATGACGCGCAGCCGACGGGGCAAGCCCTTCTCTCATCGACTGCGCCAGCGGGCCGAACACCTCTGCCCCCATACCTTTATATATAGGCTCGTCCGCCTTGTTGAACTCCGGAGCCGCATGGAAGGTTTCCCACATGAACGCGGCTCCGAAGCAGTGGTCGTAGTGCATGTGGGTGCAAAGATGGTGCCTGACCTGCAAACGGCGGCTCTCGACATAGTCCGTAATCCGCCTGCGGTCTTCGCCGGAGAGGGCACCGCAATCTATGACTACCGCCTCGCGGGTATCGTCGCTCACGACGTAGCAGTTCTCTTCCAGCATGTTCACCGGTATTCTTTCAATGTCCATCATCGTTACCTGTCCTTTAATGAAGTGAAACGTACACCACTTTCTTGGTGGCAAAATATTCTTCCGTGAAGTACTCGCTCAGGGGAGTGACCGTCGCCCGGCTTCTCACCGGAGCCACCTCTTCCTCCAATTCGCCGCCCTTCAGGCAGATAAGCCCGTTGGGGACGGCGTTGCGTTGCACGGGGGATATGTTCTTGCGGGCGACCTTGACCAGATCCGCCAACGTCATGGTGGCGCGGCTTACCACGAAATCGAACTCGGCCCTCTCTTCCTCGGCACGGCAATGGCGGAAGGTCACGTTCTCCAGCCCTATTTCCCGGGCTATTTCCATGCACACCTTGATTTTCTTGCCAATGCTGTCCACCAGATGGAAACGGCTGTCGGGGAACATGATGGCGAGGGGGATGCCTGGAAACCCTCCTCCCGTCCCCAGGTCCATAACTCCGGTGCCGGGCTTGAAGCGGATGAATTCGGCGATTCCCAGGGAATGCAATACGTGGCGTTCATACAGGTTGCCGATGTCTTTCCTGGAAATGACGTTTATCTTAGCGTTCCAATCATGGTAGAGCGCGTCCAGCCGGCGGAACTGCGCTATCTGTTTCTCCGCGAGTTCCGGGAAGTATTTCAAGATCCGGTTCATGTCTTCTTGGGTTTCGCATGGGTCTCCAGCCTGCCGTAGGGCAGGGTCAGCCTGATAGTACCCATTTCATACGGGGCTATCTCGTCGGCGTTGTATATGAAGGTGATGCCTTCCCTTCCCAATTTGTAGTTCGAGGGGACGTAAATGTCGGTGAGCCGCAGTATGCCTTTCTCCCGCAGTTCTTTCCGGTTGCGGCAACCATACGCTTTCAGCAGCTCGTCCGTCAGCAGGGAAGGAAGCAAGGCGAGAGAGGCGGGGGTCAGCACGTCCTCCAACTTCACCGGCTCGCCCGTCTCGGCATCGAAGTTCAGGCATTGCTCTTCCCGGTACTCGCGTGCGCCTCCTTCATACTTCACCTTGTGAATCAGGTAACACAGACACCCGTTCAGCCCTTGCTCATGCTCCGTGGCAATCCGATACTTATAGTCGTACCATGAGGAGTTGATGCCGCTTTGCCGGTCGGCCCGGTACAAGCCGACCAACTCCCTTCGGTATTGTTCCGCGTATGCCGCGCAGAACGAATCGGCGGCGGATGCAACCGACCGTTGCGTTCCCCCGAACAGGTGGAGGGCGATGGCCTGGTTCATGTTACGGGCGGCGCGTGTCGTGTCGTTCATTTCGTCCGCTTCTATGGAAATCTCGCATGCCGGCGAGCGTCCGCTGCCGTCCAACGGCACGGTCTTCTCGACTTTCAAATGCCGGAAGGACGACGGATGACTTTCGCCTTCGCTCCGGCATGCACATAAGAAAGCCGCGACGAAAGCAAGGCCGTACATATATTTACCCCTCTTCCCGTGTTTCATCCCAAAAGCGGTCATGGGTGCAAAGTTAATGAAATGCAAGCGCAGGGACAAATGAAAACGCGTTTTTCCCGTCGGGTCGCGCCAATCCGTTTCCTGTATTCTTCCGCCTTTCATACGGCGTGCCGCTTTCCCGTCGAATGTCCCGTCGAATGACACCTTTGAATATTTTTCCCCAATACGACGGCATTGAAACGGACGATTTTTGTAAGCCGAAGATTATCTATCCCAACATGACGAAGTTCATGCCATTCGTCTATGACGACAGAGGGTTCGTCACCAACCAAAAGTGCTTCATCATTACGGGCGAGCGGATAGCGTTCCTCACAGTTTTCCTCAACTCTTCGCTGTTCAAGTACTGCCTTGTCGACAACTTCCCAAAACTTGGGGACGAGGGGAGGGAGTTGAGCAAGATATTCTTCGACAAGATACCCGTCATAGAAGTGGATGATGCCGTTGACTATAAATTCCGTCCGTTGGTGGAGGACATCCAAAAGACGTACACGAAAGAGAAGGCCATCGCCATAGACTGGCGGCTTTTCGACCTTTACGACCTCACGGACGAAGAGCGCGAAGCTGTCGGACA
>CAYXQT010000190.1:0-2189 GCA_964466445.1 uncultured Paraprevotella sp.
TCATGCCGCGGAAGCCGTCGCGGTAAAACCTCCAAATCCCGATGATGCCCTGCCTAATCATGTCCGATGAAAAGTATGACAAGGCAAAGATAAGGAAAAAACGTCTTGGAACAAGTGCCTTGAACGTTTTTTTAAGCCTTTCGTGCCGTATCGCTTCCGTGCGGGGGAGTCCCGTCAAGCGCGAACTTGCGGGAATGTTTGAAAGCGGCCGCGTTCCGGCGGCGGGGAAACTTTTTGGTTGGAACTTACGGCTGTGTTACGTCTCTTCCGTTGTCTGGGCTTCGGGTGGATATGACACGACGGCACGCAAGCCGGGAAAACTTGCGTGCCGTCGTGTTTTAAAGGGGGATGGCCGTCCCTCAAATCCCGTGGGGGTGGTGGTGGAACCTGGGAACGACCGTCCGCCCGTGTTTATTCGTCCCCGGGTTCGGTATTCTTGTCGAGGGCGGCGATTTTTTCGCCTATCTGGTTCAGTTCCTCTTTCAGTTTCTCCATTTTCCTGTTCATCTCGTCGAGCAGGTTGCTGCCTTTCTTGGAGCTGCAAATCAGGAAGCCCAGATTGTTCTCGTAGGTCTTTATTTCGTTGCGCTTGTTCTCGTATGCCCGTACCAGACGATCCCTTTCGCGCAAGGGGCCTTGTCCGCCTTCATTGGAATCGCCTTTCTGGATGTACTTGGAGTTTTCCGACCGGCGGCGTGTCGGCGGTATGTCCAATGCCTTGAACAGCTGGTCTACCGTTTCATGGTAAGCCTTGTAAATCCTGTCCTTTTCCTTGAACGGCACGAAACCGATTTCGTTCCATTCCCTCATCAGCTCCCTCACGGCATCCTGTTTGTCTTCCTTCTCGTCATCCTCCAGCAAGGCTTTCAGGCTTTCGATGACCCGTTCTTTCTTTTGCAGGTTTTCTCTTTCCTCGCTGCGGGACAGGGTGTTCTTGTTTTTCTGCTCGAAGAAGTAATCGCACGCGCCGATGAAGCGTTTCCAGAGGGTTTCGGAATACTTCTTGGGAACGGCACCGATGGTTTTCCATTCCTTTTGTATCTGCATGAGTGTGTCGGCGGTGGCTTTCCAGTCCGTGCTGTCTTTCAGTGCCTCGGCCTTTTCGCAGAGTTCCGTCTTCTTGGCCATGTTCTGCGCCTGGACTTCTTTCAGGCGTTTGAAGAACGCTGCTTTTTCCGCGAAGAAGCGGTCGCAGGAGCCGCGGAAGCGTTCGAAAATCTTCACGTTCATCCTTTGCGGGGCGAATCCTATGGTGCGCCATTCCTTTTGCATCGCGATGATTTGCTGCGTCAGTTTATCCCATGCGGCGGCAGTCTTGGCGGTTGTCAGGTCGATGGCTTCTATTTTCTCGCAGAGAGCCGTCTTGCGGGTCAGGTTTTCCTTTTCCTTCTGCTTCAGTTCTTCAAAGTATTTCTGATGGCGTTTGTTCACTGCGGTTGAGGCGGCCTTGAAGCGTGCCCATATTTCTTCGCGCAAGTCTTTCGCCACGGGACCCGTTTCCTTGAAATCCTGGTGCAGCGTCTGCAGTTGCTGGAAGGCGGATATGATGTCGGGGGCTTCCATCAGCTTCTCCGCGGCCTCGCAGATGCGTGTCTTGATTTCCAGATTTTTCTTGAAGTCGTATTCGCGGAATTCGTTGTTGAGCTTCAGCTGGTCGTAATACTTCTCCACGCACGACTGGTAGGTTTTCCAAAGTTCGTTGACTTTTTCCGCAGGGACGAGCGTCAGTTCTTTCCATTTGTTTTGGATTTCCTTGAACTCCTTGTAGGCTTGGTTTGCCTCTTCCGGAGTGACGCTTATGGCCTTGATGCGTTCCAGCATTTCCAGCTTCTTCTTCAGGTTCTCTTCTTTCTGGCGGTCTGTCTCGGCCTGTGCCTCGGCTCTTTTGCGCTTGATTACGTTCATGGCCGCCTTGAAGTCGGTTTCGAGCACGTTCGGTTCAGGGAGGAAGTCTTCGGGTTGGCCTCCGTCCTCGATGAATTTCGCGCGTGCGGCTTCCACATTGGCGTTATGTATTTTGTAGAAAATCTGTTTCAAGGATTCCAATTCCTGCTTGTCCACCGGAGAATCGGTTTCGGCCAGTTTCTTCACTCGCGCGACGACTTCTTCCTGTGTTTTCGGAGTTTCCGTCGTGGCGTTTTCCGCCTCGTCCGTTTCCGCCGCGTTGCTTTCCGCCACGTTCGTTTCCG
>CAYXQT010000190.1:2289-4389 GCA_964466445.1 uncultured Paraprevotella sp.
CGTCCGCTTCCGGTGTTGAGTGTTCTGTTTGGTTCACTTCCGGTGTCGTGTATTCCGTTGCATTCTCTTCCGCCCGGAGAGTTTTTTGAGAGTCCATCATGTTACCTGTTTTAGTATCTGATACGGTTTTCCGGTACAAATTAAGTATAAAAAAAGTTTGAAACCTAAAAAATCCCTGCTTTTTTGTTTCGCTCAGCCTTAAATCCATGTTTTCCGCTTGAAATACCACAAGAAAGCGACGGTAATCCCTGCGGTAACCATCAAAGCTACGGGGAATCCCCAAGCCCAGTTCTCCATGCCGTTGGCCAGGTTCATGCCGAGCAGGCTGGCAATGAGCGTGGGGAACATGAGAATGATGGATATGGAGGTGAGCATCTTCATCACGCCGCTCGTGTTGTTGTTGATGATGTTGGCGTAGGTGTCCATCGTCGAGTCGA
The DNA here is from genome assembly GCA_964466445.1 of uncultured Paraprevotella sp. GTDB lineage: Bacteria > Bacteroidota > Bacteroidia > Bacteroidales > Bacteroidaceae > Paraprevotella. The sequence continues at coordinate 2,727 of CAYXQT010000190.1, forward strand.
GGATGTTGGCGTAGATGGATGTCGTCTCTCGCGCCTGACTCATCTCGATGTTGACATCCTCGATGAGGTCGGCATCCAGTTCGTCAACCGGCAACTTGAACTTCAGCTTGGAAAGCAGCGTCTCGTTGCCGCGGATGGACGTGATGAAGTAAGTCAGACTGTCTTGCAGGCGCGAAAGGTTGATGAGGTCGGCGTTATCCACGTTGCGGTCTAAGTGTTGCTTGGCCTTCTCTATGAGCAGGCTGATTTGCTTCAGCCGTTTCAGGTACCACACGGCGGACGAGAGGAACAGGCGGAACACCATGTCCACGGAGTCGGTGAAGCCCAGCCCACGTTTCTGCTGGTAGCTCACGAAATCTATCATCATGTTCGTCTCGAAGTTGCACACGGTGATGCACACCTCTTTGTTCAGGATGATGCCGAGGGGGATGGTGGTGTAAGGCGTGCGCGAGCGCACTTCCTTCACGTAGGGGATGCGCAGGATGATGAGTATCCACCCGTCGTCGAACTCGTAGCGGGCGCGTTCCTCGGTGTCGGAGATGTCCATCAGGAAGTAGTCGGGGATATGGAGCGTGTCTTGCAGGTAGGCGGCATCGTCTTTGTCCGGGCAAGTGACCTGCACCCAGCAGTTGGGTTCCCACTCTTGGAGCGTGCGCAGGCCGAGGTTCGTGTTCCAGTATGTTCGCATGAGTAAAAGTCCTCCTTTAATTATGACGGGACGGAGGCTGCTCCCTGCAAACCTCTGTCCTGCTTAGTTGATGCTTTCCGCGTGATAATCGTCCATTCTGGGTAAACGCTGTGATGAATTGCGGCGCAAAGATACGACAAACAGTTTGAAGTTACAACGGTTCCGGGGGCGTTTTTTCCCGTCCCCTCGCCGGAATCACGCCGTTTCGGAGATTTCCCGCGCCACGGCGTTGGTCAGATTGACGAATTCGGCCACTGACAGTTGCTCCGGGCGGCGGTCGAAGATGTCCGAGAAAAGGAAGCTGGAGTGGTCTCCGGGTTGCCGCCCTTCGCTCCGGGCTCTGCCGTCGGCAACGGCCAGCACGGGGAGGATGGAGTTGCGAAGCACCTTGCGCCGCCGGTTGAACGTGGTCTTCACCACTTGCCTGAAAAGACGCTCGTCGCAGCCCAAGTCCGTCGCGGCGTTGCGTGTCATGCGGACGACCGCACTCTGCACCTTGGGCGGCGGGTCGAACACGTGCGCCGGCACCGTGAACAGGTATTCGACGCTGTACCATGTCTGGACGAGCACGCTCAGGATGCCGTAGCTCTTGCCGCCCGGGCCGGCGGCGATGCGCTCCGCCACCTCTTTCTGTATCATGCCCGTGCAGCAAGGGATGAAGTCCTTGTAGGCGAGCATCTTGAAGAATATCTGGCTGGAGATGTCGTAGGGATAGTTGCCCGTGAGCACGAACGGTTGCCCGTCGAACGTCCGTTCCAAGCGCATTTTCAGGAAGTCGTCTTCTATGATGTTCCCTTCCAACTGCGGGAAAGCCGTGCGCAGGTAGGCCACGGATTCACGGTCTATCTCGACGACCTTGAAAGGACGGCCCTTGCGTGCGAGGAACTGCGTCAGCACGCCCGTGCCCGGCCCCACTTCGAGGACGGGAATGCCGGGGCAGGCATCCACCGTGTCGGCGATGTCCCGCGCTATTTC
>CAYXQT010000191.1:0-4341 GCA_964466445.1 uncultured Paraprevotella sp.
TATTTCGGCGCGCGCAAGAACGTGTGGACCGTAGCCAAGAACACCTGGGAGAAAGGCTTGACCTACGCTTACCGCGACCGCAAGAACAAGAAGCGCAACTTCCGCGCGTTGTGGATTCAGCGCATCAACGCGGCCGCACGCCTGGAAGGCATGTCATACTCTCAGCTGATGGGAGCCTTGCACAAAGGCGGCATCGAAATCAACCGCAAGGTGCTTGCCGACCTGGCCATGAATCACCCCGACGCGTTCAAGGCCGTGGTGGCAAAAGTGAAGTGAACGGGGAAATCCGGGCGGGTTTCAGGATAAAAAGGTGTATGTTTGTCAGTACACCTTTTTTGTTTTACTTCGTATCAGCGTGTTCACCGGTTAAGTTAAATCGCGATTTCAATGGAAAGAAATATCAAAGATTATGCCGTTTTGACCCTGAAAGGGATGGCCATGGGGGCTGCCGACGTGGTTCCCGGTGTTTCGGGCGGGACGATAGCGTTCATCGCCGGCATATACGACGAACTCGTCAACTCCATCAAAAGTGTCAACGTCCGTACCCTGAAAATGCTGTTCAAGGGGAAAGTGGCGGACTTCTGGGAAGCCGTGAACGGGAACTTCCTGTCCGCCCTGTTGCTGGGCATTGCCGTCAGCGTGTTCTCCTTGGCCAAGCTGATCACTTTCCTGCTGGAGGCGGAGCCGGTGCTGGTCTGGTCGTTCTTCTTCGGTCTGGTGCTGGCTTCCACGTGGTTCGTTTCCAAGGACATCAAGGAGTGGAACGTGAAGACCGTGGCGGCTTTCCTCGTGGGGACGGTCGTGGCGTATTACATCACCGTGGCCACGCCTGCCGAGACTTCCAATCATCCGCTGTTCGTCTTCCTTTGCGGTGCCATAGCCATCTGCGCGATGATACTGCCCGGCATATCCGGCAGTTTCATACTGGTGCTGTTGGGCAAATATTTCTACGTCATGGAGGCCGTGAAGACGTTGGATGCCGTCGTCCTGTGCGTTTTCGCGGCAGGGGCCGTCCTGGGCATCACGAGTTTTTCCCGTGTCTTGTCTTACGCCTTGAAGAACTTCCGCAACGTCACCCTCTCCGTCCTTTCCGGCTTCATGCTGGGTTCGCTGAACAAGGTGTGGCCCTGGAAGACGGTGGAGACGCTGGTTTCCGGCGGCCATGAACTGCGGACGGAACATAACGTCGCCCCGAACGCGGATGTGGCCGAGGCCGTCGCGCTGATGCTCGCCGGCTTCGTGCTGGTGTACGTGTTGGAGAAGATTTCGGCCAAAAAGTCATGACGGGTCATACGGAGAGGCAAGATGAATAGGAGCAATTTCTTCTGGGCGTTGGCGACATTGTGTGTCGTGTCCCTCTTTCTGTTCCTGGGGCAGGCGTTCTTCAACACGCGGGGGGAGCCGCGCGAGGCCGTGGTGGCCCTTTCCATGTTGCAACAGGGAAACTGGGTGCTACCGGTGAACAACGGAGTGGAGCTGGCTTTCAAGCCCCCGTTCTTCCATTGGTGCGTGGCGGCGATTTCGTCCGTCTTCGGCACGGTGAACGAATACACGTCCCGCATGCCTTCGGCTCTGGCCTTGTCGGCCATGGTGCTGGGCGGGTTTGTGTTCTACGCCAAAAGGCGCGATGCCGAAGTGGCCTTTGTCGCCGCCCTGCTCACCCTGACTAATTTCGAGGTGCACCGTGCCGGGATGGCGTGCCGCGTGGACATGGTCTTGGCGGCGATGATGGTCTTGGCGTTGTACCGGCTTTACCGGTGGGGAGAGGAAGGTCTGAAGGGCGTGCCTTGGATGGCGGTGGCTTTCCTGAGCGCGGCGGCCCTGACGAAAGGCCCCGTGGGCATCGTCCTGCCTTGTCTGGTGCCGGCGTTGTTCCTGTGGATCAGGGGCGTGAAGTTCCCGCGCGTGTTCCTTTCTTTCCTGATGGTGGCCGTGTTGTCCTGCATCCTTCCTGCGGCGTGGTACTGGGCGGCATACCGGCAGGGCGGCGACCGTTTCCTCGGCCTCGTGCTGGAAGAGAACGTCTACCGCCTTTTGGGAAAGATGACTTACGAAGCGCATGATAATCCGCTCTGGTACAATGTGGTGACGGTGGTGGCAGGCTATGTGCCCTACACCTTGCTGGTGTTTGTCTCCTTGTTCTTCTTGAAGTACGGGAAACCGCACGGGCGGGTACGTGCATGGTGGTCGCGTTTCAAGGCATATATTCGCGATATGAACGATACGCGCCTGTATTCGCTGTTGTGCATCGTGGTTATTTTCACGTTCTACTGCATCCCGAAGAGCAAACGTAGTGTCTACCTTCTTCCGATATACCCGTTCATCGCTTATTTCTTGGCGGAATACATCTTTTACCTGCGCCGTTGCCATCCGAAAGCCTTGCGTGTTTTCGGCGATATCATGGCCTCTTTGGCCGTGTTGTTGCCTGCGGTGTTCGGCGCCGTCCGCATGGGGTGGGTGCCGGACTCCCTGTTTGCCGGGCGGCATGCGGCGGAGAATATCTCCTATATGCACGCGTTGGAGGATTTCCCCATGACGATATTCGCGGCCATCAGCGTGTTGTTCCCCGTGGTGACGGCTTGCTTTTATTTCCGTGTCCGGCGGTGTAACGACATCTTTTACGCCTTCATGACCGTGATATTTTCCATCTTCCTCTCGCTCGACGGAGTGTACCAGCCCGTCGTCCTGAACGTGAAGTCGGATCGCGCCGTGGCGGAGGAAGTGCGCCGCATCGTGCCCGAAGGCAGGTTGTATTCCTTCCGTACCGACGTGGTGGAGGGAAACCGCATGCACCCGTTCACGGTGAACTTCTATTTGGGCGACCGGATGATGCCGTTCGACTGTTCCGTTCCCCCGGCGGAAGGGTACGTGTTCATGGGAGAAGACATGGCGGCGCCGTTCTTGGAGCGTTACGGGGCGGAGTTCTCGTTGGAAGAGGTGTATGCCTCCCACCACCGGAGCTGCGACGACAAGCGGTACAATGTCCTTTACCGCTTCAGGCGGAAACAGACGGGGTCTTAAGACATCCTCCACACATGACACAGGGGAAGAAACTCTTTGCCGCGTTTGTCCGTTTCGGCTTGGTGGGGGTGCTGGCCACGGCGCTCCACTACGGTATCTACTACCTCCTGCATTTCATCATGGGAGCCAACGCGGCTTTCACCGTCGGCTACCTGTTGTCCTTCGTGGCCAACTTCTACCTGACGGCGTGGTTCACTTTCGGCGCGTCGCCCTCGTGGCGCAGGCTGTCCGGCATGGCGGGGGCGCACGCGGCGAACTATCTGTTGCAGATTGGGCTGTTGAACCTTTTCCTCCGGGCGGGGATAGATGAGGTATGGGCGCCTCTGCCCGTCTACGCCGTCTCCGTCCCCGTGAATTTCCTGTTGGTGCGTTTCGTGTTCACGTCTAAAAAATTTGCGTCTAAGAGATGGGTGAGACAATGAGACTGGCCATCGTGGTGCCTTGTTACAACGAAGAAGAAGTGCTGGCCGAGACGGTCCGGCAGCTCTCTTCCGTCTTGGACGAATTGCTCTCGGACGGGAAAATAAGCGAAGGGAAGGTCCTCTTCGTGGACGACGGCTCGCGCGACCGCACCTGGGAACTCATCCGGGATTTTTCCGGGGAACGCCCGTGCGTGGCCGGGCTGAAACTGGCGCACAACGTCGGCCACCAGCAGGCGCTGTGGGCAGGTTTGGAGTGGGCGGCTTCCCATGCGGATGCCGCGGTCTCCATCGACGCCGACTTGCAGGACGACGTGCGTTCCATCATCGGGATGGTGGATGCCTGGCGGGGCGGGGCGGACATCGTGTACGGCGTGCGCCGGGAGCGGGCGACGGACACTTTCTTCAAGAAACATACGGCCCTGGCTTTCTACAGGCTGATGAACGCCCTCGGAGGAAACATCGTCTGCAACCATGCCGACTTCCGCCTGATGAGCCGCCGCACGTTGCAGGCTCTGATGGCTTATCCCGAACGGAACTTGTTCCTGCGCGGGATGGTGTCGGCTCTGGGCTATCCTTCGGCGAAGGTTTATTACGACCGCAAGGAACGCATGGCCGGCGTATCGAAGTATCCTTTCAGCAAGATGCTCAGCTTCGCGCTGGACGGCATCACCTCCTTTTCCGTCCGCCCGTTGAGTTATATCTCCATGCTCGGCCTGCTGTTCATCCTCATTTCCCTGGCGGCGATTGTCTACGGCATCGTGGCGTATATGGAGGGCGATACCATTCCGGGGTGGGCGTCCCTCATGGTTTCCGTGTGGTTCATCGGGGGATCCGTCCTGATGGCCTTGGGTGTCATCGGGGAATACGTGGGCAAGATATACAAGGAAGTGAAGCGGCG
>CAYXQT010000192.1:0-4340 GCA_964466445.1 uncultured Paraprevotella sp.
GTCCCGCGTGGCATCCCGCCTTCGGCGCGACGGGATGGTGCCACGGCTTCAAACCCCGTCTGCCGTGAACGGTGGCGGGGAGGTCGTGCCTTCCGTCTTACGGGAGCCGACGTTGGACGGCAGGGGCGCAAGGGGGTGGAACGTGTCCGTCAAAGGGCTTCATGGAAAGGTTCTTGCCGACAGGGATACAATCAGGCGGGCACTCTTTGAGGAACTTTCCGGCCACGCACCGCCCCATTCCCCGAAACGGGAAGGAGAATTTTTAAGGTGTCCATCGTCCGATTTCCGCCGACGTATGGAAGGAATCCCGAATATTTGAAGTAACTTCGCACAATCATCCGACGGCCATGCGTTGCCGACCGCACCCGGCACGGCACGGCCGTCCTTGCGGGACGCTTCCGGACGTGGAAAAAGGGACAGATAAAAAAAACGATACAAGATGATGAAGAAGAGCGTTATTTCAGCGTTTGTGGCCCTGCCGCTCGGTTGCGGCATGATGGCCGCCGCCTCATGCGGGCAACAGGCAGGCGAGGCCGCGGAAACGGGCGCGGCAAAGCCCGCGGCGACAATCACCTGGATTGAGGACAAGCCCGGCCCGTCGGTAAACGAATGCGGGCTTTTCCCCGAAGTGAGCGACTCGCTTTGGAAAGCGCTGGGACTGGAAAACGGCGTCCCCGCGTCGATGAGCTGTTTCCTGCTTCAGGCCGAGGGCAAAAACATCCTGTTCGACACGGGACTGGGCGCGCCGTTCAGCCGTCTGTCCGCCAAACTGTCGGAAAGGGGCTTGACCCCCGACAGCATCGACATGATTTGCCTCACCCACCTTCATCTCGACCACATCGGCGGCATGATGCACGAGGGAAAGGCCGTGTTCGGCAAAGCGAAGGTGTACGTGAACCGTGTCGAGGCGGAGGCGTGGAGCCACATGGCCGACGACAAAAGCGGGCAGGCCAAGGCCATGCTGGCGGCTTACCGGGACCGGCTGCAAGAGTTTGAAGCGGGCGACACGCTCGACTGCGCCATCCGCACCATCGCCGCATACGGCCACACGCCCGGCCACACGGTGTTCCAAAAGGACTCCATGCTCATCGTCGGCGACCTGATGCACGGAGTGGCCTTGCAGGCGGGACATCCGGAGTTCTGCGCCCGCTACGACATGGACAAGGACGCGGCCGTGGCGGCACGCAGGAACATCATGGAGTATGCCCGGAAGAACGGGCTGACGATGTACGGCATGCACTTCCCGAACGGGAAACTGTAATCTCCGGACTTGCGGCGGACATCCCGGCCAAAGAGCGCACCGGGGAAAAGGTCCCGGCGGCGGGCGGTCGTCCCGCGGAAGCGAGGCGGCAGACATCCCGCCGCGGCGGGAACGGGCGGTCGCACTCTTCAGTCCGGCAGGGGACAGCCGAGCACGCACTTGCGGGCGGCACTCCTCCGCCGAGCCCCGGCAAGACCGGACGGCGGGGACGGGAAACCCGGTCTGCCAAAGGGAGTCCCCGAAGCAATCGGAAGAACGCGTCGAGGGCGTTCTTGCGAGATAGTCCCGAACGCGGAAAGCGAGAAGGACGCAAAACGGACAGGGGATAGAACACATATAAGAATGAATTACACGCGAATAGTATTCAGTCCCACGGGCGGCACGGCCCGCGTGGCGGACATTCTCTCCGGAGTCCTTTGCAAGGAAGCCAAGACCATCGACCTCATGAAAGCGGGCAACGGATGCACGATGGGCAAGGACGACATCTGCCTCATCGCCATGCCCGTGTTTTCAGGGCGCGCGCCCGTCACTGCCGTCGAACGGTTGCGCTCCGTCAAGGCAGAAGGTGCGCGTGCCGTCCTCGTGGCAGTTTATGGCAACCGCGCCATCGACGACGCGCTGGCGGAGATGGAGGACGAAGCCGTGCGGTGCGGCTTCCAAGTGGTGGCGGCTGTCAAGGCCGTGGCTGAACACAGCATCATGCGGCAGTATGGCAAGGCCCGCCCCGATGCCGGGGACGCCTCGGAACTGAGGCGTTTCGCGGAGGCAATCGCCGAAAAGCTCCAAAAAGGAGACCGCACTCCGCCTTCCCTCCCGGGCAACCGCCCCTACAAGAACCCTCCCGCCCTGCCGATGTTCCCCAAGCGCACGAAAGACTGCGACAGGTGCGGACTTTGCGAAAGGCAGTGCCCCACCGGCGCCATCGCCCTCTCGCGCGGCAAAACCGTCGACAAGAGCCGTTGCGTCACGTGCATGCACTGCGTGAGCGTCTGCCCGCGCAAGGCCGTCCGCCTCAACCCGCTGTGGGTGAAGGCCGTCGCCGTCGCCATGAGGAAAGCGTTCGCCGGGAGGAAAGCCAACGGGCTGTACTTATAATCATGTGGCGCGTGTGTCATCGCGCATACGATGCCGCACCGCATATTCTCACGGCCGTAAATGTCCTCATGGCCGCACGTCCGCCAAACCATGCACAGACGGAACGAACGGAAGATTTCCCGGACGAGGCAAAGGCTTCTTCCTCGCCACTACGGGACGGAGAGTAGCCGGAATCCCGTCCGGACGTGAGGGTGATTGACAAAAAGTGCAAAAAAAGAGGAAAAAAGAGGAAACCTATGCCGCCATTTGGCGTAAGCCTGACGTAACTTTGCGCAATCAAACAGAAAAACACATGGCACAAAACCTGATCAGCAAATACGTCTGGGTGATAGACACCATCTACCGGGCCGGCAAAATCTCGTTCAAGGAGCTGAACCGGCGGTGGATGGACAGCGACCTCAGCGGGGGCGCAAGCATACCCAAGCGGACGTTCGACAACTGGCGGTACGCCATTCAGGACATGTTCGGCCTCTTCATCGAGAACGAGAACAAGGGCGAATACCGCTACTTCATCATGAACGAGGAGGACATCAGCAGGAACGGCCTCCGCTCATGGCTCTACAACACCATCTGCGTGAGCAACACCCTTGTCAACAGCCGGAGCATCAAAGACCGCATCCTGCTGGAATACGTCCCCTCCGGGCAGGAATACCTTCTGCTCGTCATCGAGGCGATGAAGGAGAATCGCGTCCTCAACATCACCTACAAAGGCTATTGGATGAACGAGGAGCGCAACTTCGACGTGGAGCCGTTCTGCCTGAAACTGTTCCGCCAGCGTTGGTACATGGTCGCCCGCGGCACATGCGCCCCCTACCAAGAGAAAGGGCCGAGGACCTACAGCCTCGACCGCATCGCCCGCCTCCGGAAGACAGACGGGACGTTCGAGATGCCCAAGGACTGGTCGGCGGAAGAGTTTTTCCAAGGCTGTTTCGGCATCATCACCGGCGACGGCACGAAGCGAGAGCGTGTCAAGCTGAAAGTCGACGCGAGCCAAGCCAACTACATCCGCGACTTGAAACTCCACGAGACGCAGGAGGAAGTGGAGCGCAACGAGGAATACAGCATATTCACCTACGACCTCCGACTGACGTACGACTTCCAGCAGGAACTGCTCTGGCACGGCGACAACATGGAAGTGCTTGAGCCCGAATGGCTTCGCGAGGAGATGGCGGCCAAGACGAAAAGGATGTGGGAAAAATACAGCGCAAGACGGGACACCGCCCGCGCACGGACGGAACCGCCGAAACACAGCGGAGAAGAATGAAAGACTTTGCAGCGATAGACTTTGAAACGGCCAACTACGAACGCTCGTCGGTATGCTCCGTCGGAATAGTGGTCGTGCGCGACGGCAGGATTGCGGACATGTTCTACTCGCTCATCAACCCCGAGCCGGACTACTATAACTATCAGTGTTCGCAGATACACGGACTGACCCGCGAAGACACCGAGGAAGCGCCGACATTCCCCGAAGTCTGGAAACAGATAGAGCCGAAGATAGAGGGCCTGCCCCTCGTGGCGCACAACAGTCCGTTCGACGAGGGATGCCTGAAAGCCGTCTTCCGCGTCTACCAGATGGACTACCCCGGCTACGAGTTCCTCGACACGCTCTGCGCGTCCCGCCGCGTGTTGCCCCATCTGCCCGACCACCGGCTCCACACCGTGGCGGCCGCCTGCGGCTACGAATTGACGAATCACCACCATGCGCTCGCGGATGCCGAGGCTTGTGCGTGGATAGCGAAAGAGATATTGTGACTTGACATACCCGACTTGCAATGGAAAAACTGCTACACCGGACAGGTTTCGACCCCGCGGCGGATGATTACGCCACGTTCCGCCCGTCCCTCAGGGACACGGTAGTGAAAACGCAAGACAAGACGGACTCCCCCGACACCGGTCGCCGCCGGAGCGTCCCGCGATGGCTTTCCCCGTACAAGGAGAAAACGATGAACCTGTGCCGCGGCCTGGTTGCCAAGATGACGCATGG
>CAYXQT010000193.1:0-4339 GCA_964466445.1 uncultured Paraprevotella sp.
CCCTCCACTGAACCGTGTATGAATTCTGCTATCTGCTTAGCGGTAAATTCCATGGCTTTTAGCTGTTGTCATTACTAATTGTGCAAATTTCGAAAAAAAAAACGAAATGCGCCATATTTTGCGGCAATAAAATATATGACAGAGCGGATTTGGGCATCCTCGCGCCGTGGCGGCGCGTACCGGAAAGGAAGGCGCGAACGGCGAAGAAGGATTGTGGAAAATGCCGCCGTCCGGAAGTCCGGACGGGGAAGGGGACGTAGCGTTGCGGGTTCGCGCCTATAACCTTTTCAGTTGCGAGGCCATCTGCCGTTGCAGTTCGCGTGCCCTCTCGGCGGCGGCGGCGGCGAAGTCCTCTGTGGAGTCGGCGTAGATAATGGCCCGGCTGCTGTTGACAATCAGGCCGCAGGAACTGTTCATGCCGTACCGGCACACCTCCTCCATCGAGCCGCCCTGCGTGCCCACGCCCGGCACGAGCAGGAAGTGGCGCGGGACGATTTTCCGCACGTCCTCGAACAGGCGGCCCCGGGTCGCGCCGACTACGTACATCATGTTTTCCTCGTCGCCCCATTCCCGGCTTCTCCTCAGCACTTTCTCGAACAGGCGTTCGCCCCCCGCGTCGGCAGTGAGCTGGAAGTCGAGGGAACCCGCGTTGCTGGTCAGGGCAAGGAGGATGACCCACTTGCCCACGTAGCCCAGGAACGGCATCACGCTGTCTTCGCCCATGTAGGGAACCACCGTCAGGGCATCGGCCTGTATCTCCTCGAAGAAGCCGCGGGCGTACATCGCCGACGTGTTGCCGATGTCGCCCCGTTTGGCATCCACGATGACAAACTGGTCGGGGTAGCGTTCCTTCACGTAGCGCACCGTCTTTTCGAGCGAGAGCAGACCGCCCGCGCCCCGGCACTCGTAGAACGCCGTGTTCGGTTTGTAGGCGATGCAATAGGGCGCGGTGGCATCTATGACGGCCTTGTTGAACGAGAACACGGGGTCTTCCTCCCCCGCCAGACACGGGGGAATTTTCCGGATGTCGGTGTCCAATCCCACGCACAGGAAAGATGCCTTCCGCCTGATGTGCTCCACGAGTTCTCGCTTGTTCATGGCTTTCCGTTTTTCGGCTTGCGTACGGTTCACTCCGCGTCCCCTCGGATGAAGTAGTAACCCGAATAACTGAAACTGAATCCCTTGGCGGCGTTCCCGTCCAGCGTAAAAGAGATGAGGACAAAGAGGTTGCCGCTCGGCTTGCAGGGAAACTCCCGGGGAATGAACTTCCCTTCGTAGCTCCATGCCTTGATGTCCGAGGGGCGGACGTAAAAAGTGTCCGCCGCTTCTCCTGCCTCTATCGGCACGGGCATGGTTTCCTTTTCCCATTCTCCGCAAGGTATGTACGCTCCTCCGTCAGAAGGAATCATCCTCGAATATCCCGGATGCAACTTTATTTCGATGTCCTTGCTGGTAGCACCTACATAGTATCTTTCCGTGCTGTCTTTCCCGGCGGCAGTCTCCGTCTCGTAATCGTCCTTGATGTGCCGTTCCGTTTCGTCATATCTGACGTTCGGTGTGACGAGCTTAAGGATTTCTTTGTCGTCGAAATCGTAGTCCAGCATTCTGAAACGGCTGTTGACGAGGCGGGCCGTATCAGGCGGGAGCGACGCTATCCAGTCTGCGTATTGCGCCCCGTCCATGGGGAGCTTCCCCGAATACGACGACCGCACTTGAGCCGACACGGAGCGGAACAAATACCAGCGCGTGATGCTCGTGTAATTCACCGGAAGCGCGGAAGTGAGCAGGAAGACGGCGGCAAACGAGAGGGGAATCCACTGCACGCGCCGCCCCCGCGAGACGTACAAGCCGATGCAGACGGCGTAGAACCAGACGTTCAGCGTCAAGAGGTACAGGCGGTTGAGCGTGATGCCGTAGTCGCCGACCCGCCGGGCGATGGCCACCGTCATCAGTGCCAGAAGGGGCAGGACGGCCAAGGGCAACAGACGCGCCACGCGCCCGTCGAAGGACGAGGGGCGGTGGCGGAGGGAGGGGTACAGGCAGAGTTCCACCGCGATGCAGCCCGCCGCCAGCACGCTTACCGGCGCGGACACCATTCCCTCCGGCAACTGCCATTGGAAGAGTATCTTCAAGGCGTAGACGTAAAGCACGGCCAGATAGCATCCCGTCAGGGGGAGGAACAGGTAGCGGACGGTCTTCTCGAAGAAGGCCGACGTGAGGACGGCGCGGTCGTGCTTGGCTTCTCCCTCCGGGACGCGCCCTATGAACAGGAGCGAGGGGAGCGCGAAGCAAAGCAGGATAGTCCATGTGATGTAAACTTTTTCGTCCACTTTCGTCCCGAACAGGGTGGAGAAAAACAGTGTCAGCAGGCAGATGCCGCCGCACGCGATGCCGCCCACCACCCAGGAGGTGAGGGCGCGTCCCGCCATCCGCAGGGTGAAGTTCCACGAGGCCATGTCGTCTTTCTCGCGGAAGAAAGGAAGCGTCACAACGCTTATCGCCAATGCCGTCAGCATCGAGACGTGGGTCAGGAACGATTCCATGGTAACGTCGCCCAACCACAGGTAGGCGGCATCGGCCAGAAGGAGCAGGTGGAGAAGCGCGGTAACGGCAGTCGCGACACGCCGTCGTCTCACCTCCTCTCCCCAAAGACGGAGGAAGAGGGAGAGCACGCATCCCACCGAGAGGTAATAGGAGAGGACGAGGTTTTCCTTTTCCGAGAGGTGATTGCTCCATCCCCAAAGCGACGCTATCCCGTACGCCGCGAGCAGGACGACGTAAGCCGTTGCGGCAGGAAACCGTCTCAGGCATTGCTCGAAGCCCCGTGCGACGGTCTTCCATGAAAGAAACTTTTTCATGATTCCGTGTGTTATGTTCAGATTTCGCTTTCTTTCATCCGCTCGGCGTTCTCGGCCACGGCCAGGCGGTCGATGCACTCCTGTATGTTCCCGTCCATGAACGAGGGCAGGTTCTGCATGCTGTAGCCGATGCGGTGGTCGGTGACGCGGCTTTGCGGGTAGTTGTACGTCCGTATCTTGGCGGAGCGGTCGCCCGTGGACACCATGGTCTTCCGCCGCCGGGCGATGTCGTCCACGTACTTCTGGTGTTCCTTGTCGTATATGAACGTGCGCAGGCGCGCCAAGGCTCTTTCTTTGTTCTTGGGCTGGTCGCGCGTCTCGGTGCATTCCACGAGGATTTCCTCCGTTTCCCCCGTCTCCGGGTTCCTCCACGGGTAGCGGGCGCGGACACCGCTCTCCACCTTGTTCACGTTCTGTCCGCCCGCGCCGCCGGAACGGAAAGTGTCCCACTTGATGTCGCCCTCGTTGATGTCCACCTCGAACTCCCGGGCTTCGGGCAACACCGCCACCGTGGCGGCGGAGGTATGGACACGCCCCTGCGTTTCCGTGGCGGGGACGCGCTGCACGCGGTGCACCCCCGACTCGTACTTCAACGTGCCGTAGACCCTCTCGCCCGTCACGCTGAAGACGATTTCCTTGAAGCCCCCGGCGGCTCCCTCAGAGAAGCCGGAGACGGCCACCTTCCAGCCTTTCGTCTCGCAGAACTTGGCGTACATGCGGAACAGGTCGCCCGCGAACAGGGCGGCCTCGTCCCCGCCCGTCCCGCCACGTATCTCCATGATGACGTTCTTGTCGTCCTCCGGGTCGGCGGGGACGAGGAGCAGTTTGATACGCTCCTCTATTTCCGGAATGCGCCTTTCGGCCTCCGTCATCTCCTCACGTGCCAACTCCTTCATTTCGGGGTCTTCTTCGGAGAACAGCATTTCCTTGGCATCCTGCAACGCTTGCAGGCAATCCGTGTATTCCTTACGGGCTTTCATGACATCGCCCAAGTCCTTGTATTCCTTGGCCAGTTTCGCATAGCGTTTCATGTCGATTGTCACGTTCGGGTCGGCAATCAGCGTGCCCACCTCCTCGTAGCGGCTTGCCAGCCCCTCCAGCTTGTCCAATATGGAATTGTTTTCCGCCATGACTATCAAGTTTCCGGTTGCAAAGATACGGGGAAAGGACGAAAGGGCGCAAAAGGCCGCGCAATATATGGCGGATTCGGAAAGGATTTCATAACAGCTTGATTTCTTCCGTACTCAGGCCGGTGATGTCGGCAATGTCATTGATGGGGTATCCTTTGGCTTTCATGCGTCGCGCATTCTTAAGGCGTTCGCTCATTTCCCCTTCGTTTTTGCCTTGTTCCATTCCCTTGGCTATACCTTGTTCCATTCCCTTGGCCATACCTTGTTCTATTCCTTTGGTCATCCCTTTGGCCATTCCTTGTTCCATTCCTTTGGCCATACCTTCTGCCAAGCCTTGCCGCATTCCTTCCG
>CAYXQT010000194.1:0-4331 GCA_964466445.1 uncultured Paraprevotella sp.
CGCAAATCGGGTGGTACGGCACGGCCATGCTGTGCTACGTCACCCCGAAGGAACATCTCGGCCTGCCCGACAAAGAGGACGTGCGCACGGGCGTAGTCGCCTACAAGATTGCCGCGCACGCCGCCGACATCGCCAAAGGCCACCCGGGCGCCACGGTGCGGGACAACGCCCTGAGCAAGGCCCGCTACGAGTTCCGCTGGAAAGACCAGTTCAACCTGAGCCTCGATCCCGAACGGGCTTTGGAATACTACAAAGCCGGGAACCACCTCGACGGGAAATACTGCACGATGTGCGGCCCCGACTTCTGCGCCATGCGCATCAGCCGGAACCTGAAAGACTGCGAGTTCGGCGCGGAGGAGGAGGCACGCCTGCACGAAGGATGACAAGACCCGCAGGAGGAGGGAGGATGGGCACGGGCCGTCCGTCCGGCGAGAGCGCGGGCAGACGGCCCGTGCTCCGTGTCTGCGGATTCGCCCCCGCGAGAAGCGGGCGGCTTTTAATGAAAAATAAGAGAAATAAAGGCCGTGCAGACGCAGGGCTGTCGTTTTTTTGCTA
Source organism: uncultured Paraprevotella sp. (assembly GCA_964466445.1). GTDB lineage: Bacteria > Bacteroidota > Bacteroidia > Bacteroidales > Bacteroidaceae > Paraprevotella. Next base: position 556 of record CAYXQT010000194.1, read on the forward strand.
ACTTTGCACCACGAATAGCGACATTGCACCGATGAAGTTGATACTTTTGACTCCTCCGGACTTCTTCGTGGAGGAAGACAAGATACTCACGGCTCTGTTTGAAGAAGGCTTGGATATCCTCCATTTGCGGAAGCCGGACACGGAGCCTGTCTATTCGGAACGCCTGCTCACCCTGCTGCCGGAAAGCCGGCATGACCAGATTGTCGTCCACGACCACTTCTACCTGAAAGAAGAATTCGGCTTGCGGGGCATACACCTGAACGGAAGGAATCCGGAACCTCCGGCCGGTTACAAAGGACATATCAGTAAATCATTCCACCATATAGACGAGCTGAAAGCGGAAAAGAGAAATTTCGACTACGTGTTTCTCAGCCCCGTCTTCGACAGCATATCCAAGCCCGGCCACACGTCGGCCTTCGACATGGAGACGCTGAAGCGGGCTTCCGCACAGGGCGTCATAGACAAGAAAGTGATGGCGTTGGGAGGCGTCACGGCGGAGAACATGGCGGCGGCGAAGGAGCTCGGCTTCGGGGGAGTAGTGGTATTGGGTGATTTGTGGAGCCGTTTCAACATCCATTCCACGTTGGATTACAAAGAATTAATCAGCCATTTCCGCAAGTTGCGCAAGGCGGCCGACTGAGCGGGCAAAATTCTTCTTAAATCAATTCGTTATAGAGATGAGCGACAACAATTCTTTTAGGGTCTTTTCGGGAACCAAGTCGAGGTATCTGGCGGAAAAAATCTGTTCCAGCTTAGGATGCCCGCTCGGCAAATTGGTAATCACCCACTTTGCCGACGGCGAGTTTTCCGTGTCGTACGAGGAATCCATCCGCGGACGCGACGTGTTCCTGGTGCAGTCCACGTTCCCGAATTCCGACAACCTGATGGAACTCCTGCTGATGATCGACGCGGCGAAACGCGCCTCGGCGCGGAGCATCATCGCCGTCATCCCCTACTTCGGCTGGGCGCGGCAGGACCGCAAGGACAAGCCCCGCGTGTCCATCGGCGCGAAGCTCGTGGCGGACATGCTGAGCGTGGCGGGGATAAACCGCCTGATCACGATGGACTTGCATGCCGACCAGGAACAGGGCTTCTTCAACGTGCCGGTAGACCACCTGTATGCTTCCAGCGTCCTTCTGCCCTACATCAAGTCGCTGAACCTCGACGACATCGTCGTGGCCGCGCCCGACGTGGGCGGCTCGAAGCGGGCGAACACCTATTCCAAATACCTCGGCTGCCCGCTCGTGCTGTGCAACAAGACGAGGGTCAAGCCCAACGAGGTGGCCGGCATCCAAATCATCGGCGAGGTGAAGGGCGCCAACGTCATCTTAGTGGACGACATGGTGGACACGGCGGGAACCATCACGAAAGCCGCGGACATGATGAAAGAGAAAGGCGCACGTTCCGTGCGTGCCGTGGCCACCCACTGCATCATGTCGGGACTCGCGTCGGAGCGCGTGCAGGAATCCGCGCTCGAGGAACTCGTCTTCACCGACAGCATCCCTTACTCCAACCGCTGCGCCAAAGTCAAGCAAATCAGCATCGCCGACATCTTGGCCGAAACCATCCGGCGGGTGGAGAACAACGAGTCCATCAGTTCGCAATATCTGATCTGATTCGCATCCGTATCGACGATTATTGTTTCACCCGAAGGCCGTCGCGGACTTCAAATGCGGGATTCCACGCGGCCTCCCTTTAACACATCAACCAAATCATGAAAACAACAACCTTGCTCATCTCCGGCCTCATCGGCCTCGCCTCTTGCTCGCAACAGGACTGCAAGATAGAGGGCACCGTGGAAAACGCCAACGACGGCGACACGCTCCTGCTGGCGCGGCTGGCCGGCGGGGAATTCGTCCCCTCAGACACCATCGTCCTGCGCCAAGGGAAATTCTCCCTGAAAGAAAAGTGCGACTCCACAATCATCGCCTGCTTCCTCTACAAAGACCGGAAAAGCGGGGAGGCGTACAGCGACTTCTTCTTCATGGACAAGGGAGAGGTGCGGCTGGACATCGGCCGCGAAAGCAAGGCGGCGGGAACGGAAAACAACGACATATACCAGCAAATCAAGGATTCCCTCCGCGCCGTCGACAGACGCATGAGGGAACTCTACTCCGCGCAACTCCCGTCGGACTCCGCCGCACAAGGAGATTCCGTGGAAACGGCGCGGGAACTCGAACGCCTGGAAAAGCAAAGGAACCAGTTCGTGACCGAGAGCGTGAAGAAACACATAGGCAACCCGGTGGGTTACTTCCTCTTCGTTTTCAACCATTCCATGTTCAGCCCGCAGGAGACGATAGAACTCGCCGGGAAAGTCGCGCCGGACTACAAGGACAGCAAAACCTTGAAAAAAATAGTGGAAACGGCGGAAAGGAACCTGAAGACCTCTAAGGGGCAACCGTTCACGGACATCACCGTCCCGGCCATGGGCGGCGGCGAACTCAAGCTCTCCGACATCGTGAAGGAGCACAAGCTGACGTTGGTGGACTGCTGGGCAAGCTGGTGCGGCCCCTGCCGCGCGGAGATGCCGAACGTGGTGGCACTGTACGGGAAATACCACAAGAAGGGGCTCGAAATCGTGGGCATCTCGTTCGACGAGGACGAGACAGCGTGGAAAGACGCCGTGAAGGAGATGAAGATGACTTGGCCGCAAGCCTCGGAACTCCACTCCTGGGACAACGTGATGACGCACGAGTACGGCGTGACGTCCATCCCGCACACCATCCTGATAGACGGCAAGGGCATCATCGTAGACAGGGAACTGCGCGGCAAAGAGCTTGAAGAGGCCGTCAAGCGCTATCTGGATTGACCGCCGCTCCTTCGGGATATTCCGAAAACAGAAAATCATCCAACTAATCCGTCGCGGGTTAGTTGGATTTTTTTGCATCCTTGTGTATTCCTCCGCATAAGGCCTGACGACAGAAACGGGGCAATGTCCCTCGGGAACCGTCCTCCCGACGGGATTCCCGATGAGGCGTACTTTCGGAACACCCTAATCGTCCGAAACAAACCGCCCTGCCGGGGCAAAGGAAACCTCACGGGCAATCCCGCCGTCTCCTGTGGAAGTCGGCTTGCTTTCCAATCGGTCGCGCCTCCTTTCTGACAATATGACAGCCGTTTCCTTCTTCCATGAACAAAATGAAAGGGAAAAGTCCGTTTCACGGATTGCGGACTGCCGTCGAAAGACGCGAACCGGAAGCGAAAAAAGGCGATTTCAGATACATTTCTTCACGTTCTGGGCATCCTTTTAACGTCCTTTCACCGAAAACGCCCGTTTTTCTGCCGAGAAAAATTTCCGTTCCTGCGGAAGAAACACTTTTTTCGTCCGCAGGAAAATCCGGAAAAGTGCGGATTCCGGCGGATTTTCCTCCCGAAAACGGAAAAACGGACTGCGGAGAAGCCGTCTTTTCCTCTATCTGGTAAGAAAACGTGTACGGAATCCCGGTGTCGTTCTGCAAGGGGAAACGCCTCCCGCGCTTGCGCGTCCCCTATCCGCAAGCACGGGAAGTGTCCTTCCGCCGTGCCTTTTGACAGCGGAAATCCCTTTCCGGCTGACATTCCGTCTTCGGGAAACGGCGCGAGAATCGCGTATTTTCCGCGTTGTCCCGACGGGCGTGCGGATACGCGATTCCCGCGAGGGCGGAACTGACGTTTTGACAAAACGGCAGTCGCGGCGGAACCCGCATCTCCCGGATGGACTGCACATGCCACGGCTATCCTGAGAAGTCGCCCGGCCATGCGACCGGCTCGTCGCCATGCCTCATGAAAAAAACACA
>CAYXQT010000195.1:0-4311 GCA_964466445.1 uncultured Paraprevotella sp.
ATACCCCGTGAGATTCCTTTTGTTCGGCAAGGCGTTTCTTCGGACGGTTACCTCTTTTTGTCGCTTTATTCTGTCGGAAGGACTTTGAAGCGAGCGAACCGCAACAACAACTGCTTGGTTCCCGTGTTTCGGAAGTCCACGGTGGCTTTGGCGTTCTCTCCGTTGCCTTCTACCGACTTCACCACTCCCAACCCGAAACGCTCGTGCTCGATTCGCATGCCGGGGCGCAATGCCCCGCCGCCTCCGGGAGACACCGGATAGGAATTCGCGGAGGGGCTCACTCCATCGCGCATCGCGTCTTGCGCGGACGCTTCCCACTTCCCGCTTTCCAAGGGCTTCAAACCGGAAACCCTTGCCACGGGCAGGACACGAACCCCGGCGTTCTCCCCGTGCTCGCGACGGTAACGTTCCCGGCAAGGTGCACCGCAACCCTCTTCGCCGCGTCCCGTCCGCCCGAAGGAGAAAACGTCCGGGGCATCCATCTCCATATACCGCGGGTCTATGTCTTGCAGGAAACGGCTCGGATTGCTGAATTCGGTTTTCCCGAAACGGTAACGGCTACGGGCGAAACTCAGGTAACAATACCGCTTGGCGCGGGTGACGGCCACATACAGGAGGCGGCGCTCTTCCTCCAACGCGTGTCGACTGTTTCCCGCCATCGGGCTTGGGAAAAGGTTTTCTTCCATCCCGACGACAAATACCACGGGGAACTCCAGTCCCTTGGCCGAGTGAATCGTCATCAACGTCACCTTGTCCCGCTCGTCACTTTCGTCCTCGTCCAAATCGCTCAGCAACGACACTTCTTGCAGGAAGTCGGCGAGTCCCGTGCCTTGCCCTTCTTCCCCCCGCGCCGACACGAACTCCTGCACGCCGTTCATCAGTTCCTGCACGTTCTCGCGGCGGCTCATCTCCTCTGGACTCGTGTCCCCGGCGATTTCCTTCATCATGCCACTTTCGCGGATGATTTCCTGCATGAGGAGGGCGGCATCCGTCGAGTCCACCTTCCGGACGAAGCTGGAGACGACATCCGTGAACGACTTCAATTTCGCCAGCGTCCCCTTGTTCACGGGCAACGCGTGTTCTTCGGGACGGGATGCCACCGTCCACAGGCTGACCCCGTCGGCTGAAGCCGCGGACGCGACCTTGTCCACCGTCGTCCGCCCGATGCCGCGAGCCGAACAGTTCACGACCCGCTTGAAAGCCTCTTCGTCATGGGGGTTCACGGCCATACGGCAATAGGCTATCACGTCCTTTATCTCTTTCCGCTGGTAGAACGAAAGCCCCCCGTAAATGCGGTAAGGCATTCCGCGCTTGCGCAAAGCCTCTTCAAAAGTACGGCTCTGGGCGTTGGTGCGGTAAAGGATGGCGAAGTCGCCGTATCCCATCTTCTCGCTTCTCCGCAACGCCGCAATCTGGTTCACCACAATCCCGGCTTCCTCGATGTCGCTGTAAGCGGAATACACATGAAGGGGTGCGCCTTTCTCCCCGTCGCTGAACACGTCTTTCGGAATTTGCCGGTCGTTATGGCTTATCAAACTGCCGGCAGCCGCCACGATAGTCTGCGTGGAACGGTAGTTCCGCTCCAGTTTGAAGAGCTTGGCGTTGTCGTATTTCTTCGTGAAGTTAAGGATGTTGTCAATGTTCGCCCCGCGAAAGCTGTAAATGCTTTGCGCGTCGTCCCCCACCACGCACACCCGCTGCTTCTTCCGGGTCAGTTCCCACACGATACAGTGCTGTGCGTAGTTCGTGTCCTGATACTCGTCCACCAAGACGAAGTCGAACTTGTCCGCGTAACGTTCGCGGACATCGGGATGCTTTTTCAGCAAGACGTAGGTGCGGAGCAACAAGTCGTCGAAGTCCATCACGCCGGCCTGCCGGAGTCGGTTCATGTAGCGGAGGTAGATTTCTCCCGTCATCGGAACTTTGGCAAGCCGGTCTGCCACCCTCGTGGCATCGTCGGAGAGGTAGGCTTTCGGCAGTACCAGACGGTTTTTGGCGGCGGAGATGTGAGCCGCTATGCTTGCCGGTTTATAAGTGTTGTCATCAAGCCCCATTTCCCGGATGACGGTCTTCACCAGGTTCCGCGCGTCGTCCTGATCGTAGATGGTGAAGCGGGAATCAAAGCCTACCTTGTCGGCTTCCATCCGCAAGATGCGGGAAAAGACGGAGTGGAACGTTCCCATCCACAGACCTGCCGCAGATGCGTCGCCCACCAGCCGTGCGACGCGCTCTTTCATTTCCCGCGCGGCCTTGTTGGTGAAAGTCAGTGCCAAGATGCTCCACGGTTTCCATCCCTGCTCCAATAGGTAGGCTATCTTGTAGGTCAACACCCGCGTCTTGCCCGATCCCGCTCCCGCTATCACCAACGAGGGACCTTTGTCGTAGCAGACAGCCCTGCGTTGTTCTTCGCTGAGCTCTTCTCTTATCTTTTCCAAAAAATCTTCTGTCATGCTGTTCCCAATACTTACGCAAAAGTAGGCATTTTCGCCTGAACGCCCAAGGCGGCGGCTCTTCAGGCTTCGGAAACTTCCCGTTCCGCCTGTCCCTTATTCCGTCCCACACATGACATGACGGCATCGTGAAGCCGCACAGTCGGCAATTCCAACGCAAAACCGCTGCCCGCGCAGGGATTTTCCGGCAGGTATCTATTTGTAGCGGTCTTTCCAAAGGCGCAACATCCGCTCTTGCAACTTGGCTTCCGCCGCATTCTCCTGGGCGTGCCAAATGCGCTTGTCGCATATGCCGTCGGGCAGGAACTGCTGTTCCACGAAATGGCCTTGGTAGTCGTGCGCATACTTGTAGCCCTTGCCGTACCCCAGTTCTTCCATGAGTCGGGTGGGCGCGTTGCGCAGGTGTAACGGCACGGGCAAATCCCCGGTCTGCCGCACGAGCTTCAAGGCCTCGCCGATGCCCATGTAGGCCGAGTTGCTTTTCGGGCTGGTGGCCAGGTAGACCGTGGCTTCGGCCAGAGGGATGCGCCCTTCCGGCCATCCTATCTTCATGACCGCATCAAAGGCGGCATTGGCTAAAAGCAACGCGTTCGGATTGGCCAAGCCTATGTCCTCGCTGGCGGAGATGACCAGCCGCCGCGCGATGAACGAAGGTTCTTCCCCACCCTCTATCATCCGCGCCAGCCAGTACAAGGCGGCATCCGGGTCGCTTCCGCGGATACTTTTGATGAAAGCCGATATGATGTCGTAGTGCAACTCCCCTCCCTTGTCGTATGCCAACGGATTTTGTTGAAGCCTTTCAAGCACCACGGCATCCGTGACAACCACCTGTTCCGTCCCGTCGGCCTCCACGACCAATTCAAGGATGTTCAGCAATTTGCGGGCATCCCCTCCGCTGTACCGGAGCATGGCATCCGTTTCACGGAACTCGACGTGTTTCGCTTTCAGCACGCTGTCTCTTTCCGCGGCCTTGTGCAACAGTTCCAGCAGGTCATTCTTCGTCAGGCTTTCCAAGACATACAACTGGCAACGGGACAAAAGCGGGCGTATGACCTCGAAGGAAGGGTTCTCCGTCGTGGCTCCAATCAGCGTGACCGTCCCCTGTTCCACCGCTCCCAAGAGGGAATCCTGCTGGGATTTGCTGAAACGGTGGATTTCGTCTATGAAAAGAATCGGGCTGGCCTGTGTGAAGAAGCGGTTGTTCCGGGCTTTCTCTATCACCTCGCGGACATCCTTCACGCCGCTCGTCACCGCGCTCAGCGTGTAAAACGGCGTTTCGAGCTTGCGGGCGATGATTCGCGCCAAGGTCGTCTTGCCCACGCCCGGCGGTCCCCACAGGATGAAGGAGGGGATGCGACCGGCTTCTATCATCTTGCGCAAGGCGGCATCCGGCCCGACAAGATGCTTTTGTCCGACGTAATCGTCCAGCGTCTGCGGACGTAGCCTTTCCGCCAAAGGTGCCGCCATGTTCATTCCTCCGTTAAAAGTCAAACTGCAATACGAACCTCACGCCGTTCTTCTTGGCGTTGGGCATGTTCAGGTAATTCAGCCTACGTACGTAGTCCACGCGAAGTATCTTGAAGATGTTATGGACACCCGCGTTCAGTTCCATGTAAGGGGTGTCCCCCATCACGAAGCCGGTCGGTCGCCCGTCTCGCGACGGGAACTCGAACAAACCGCTTCGGTCTCCCTGCTTGTACGGGTTGTTCTTGTCCGTCAGCACACCGTAAAGCGTCTTGAAACCTATCACCTCGCGCCATTTCAGGTACTTGAGCAAGGGTATCCGGTTGAACAGCTTGCCGCTCAAGTCCCACTGCACGTCCAATGAGACGAAACGGTCGTTCATGAATTCCATGTTGTT
>CAYXQT010000196.1:0-4233 GCA_964466445.1 uncultured Paraprevotella sp.
ACGACCCCTTGATGCCTTGGATTGCAATTCGTTTCATTGTCCTTGTCTTGTCGTTTTCACAAAAGAAGTCCCGCTTCTGCGGGAAGCGGGACTTCATGTTTCTGTGGGGTTAGTGTAAATTCTTGTTTGGCACGCATACGAAGTCCCGCTTCACTTTCCGGCAAAGTAAAAGTAAAGGAAGAAATGAAAATATGTGCCTGATAAATCTTTCATCTTCGTATTTCCGAATGCCGTTGCGAAGTTAGCTATTTTTCCCTTTTCCCGCAAATGTTTCCGAAGTTTTTTCCTCAAAAAGATGAAAAGTGAAAGGAAAGCCCCTCTTACGTTTAGAAACCGTAAGGGTTGCGGCTCTTGTATTGCTCGTTCGTCTCCCGTTCGATGTTGGTGAACTGCCCGTCGATGTCCTTGGCGGCATCCGGCGAAATCTCCAAGGCTTTCTTCAGGTCGTCGGTTGCCCCGGCCTTGTCGTTGAGCATCAGCTTGATGCGTCCGCGTTCCTTGTATCCCTCACTGAAGTCGGGCATGAGTTCCACGGCCTCGTCGAGGGTGGAAAGAGCCTTGTCGAGTTGCCGGTTGGCGGCGTATGCCGCGCTGAGCCCCACGTATGCCTCGCCCATCAGCGGGTTCTCCGTCCTTACCTTATTATAATAGGTAATGGCGGCGGGGGCGTCGCCTTGCCGGAGCCGCAACGCGGCTTTCATCATCATGGCTTCTTCGGACGGCGGTTGCGCGTCCGGGCTTTCGAGCAGGTGGTCGATGTCGGCCTCGGCCTCCGTCAGGCTTCCCGTGTCGCGTAGCACTTCCGCCCGCAACAGGTAGGCTTCCGCCAGACGTTCGTCCTGCATGACGGCCTGCGTCAGCAGAGCCACGGCACCCGTCTCGTCGCGCAGGGCGTGTCTGGCCCGCGCCGCGCGGTAGAGGGCTACGGCGTGGCCGCCGTCGATTTGCAGTGCCGCCCGGCAGTCCTCGTCCATGCGGGCGTAGTCCTGCATCATCTCGTCGGCACGGGTCATGGCCAGGCGTATTTCGATTCGGTCGGGATTTTCCTCGGCCATTTTGGCCAGCACGTCCCGCGCTTCTCCGGCTTGTCCGTCGGAGAGCAGGGCCTCGGCCAGAAAGCCCGCGGTCTCGTCGTCGTCGCGCAGGGCGAGGGCTTCGCGGAAGCAACGTATGGCGTATTTCACCTCTCCGATTCTTCGTGCACGCACGCCGTCATATTTCAGCACGTCGAAGTCGCGTTCGCGGCGCTTCCCGGCTTTCTCTTCCGGGGTTTCTTCCCGTCCGCCGAACAGTGTCTTTAGGAATCCCATCTTGTCTTTTCCTGTTTTTTAGGCGCACAAATATACTAAAATTGCTTAAAACTCCGTTCATTTGTACGATAATTCATTTTTGCGCGTTTATAATTCGATAAAAAGTTAGGCGGAAATGTGCGGAATCGTAGGATACGTAGGCAAACGGGAGGCATACCCCGTTCTGATAAAAGGGCTTAAGCGTCTGGAATACCGCGGGTACGACAGTGCCGGCGTGGCGTTAATCAGCGAGGCGGGGGATTTGAACGTGTACAAGGCGAAAGGCAAGGTGAGCGACTTGGAGCACGCCGTGGAGTCGAAAGATGTGAGCGGGCATATCGGCATCGCGCACACGCGCTGGGCGACGCACGGGGAACCGTGCGCGGAGAACGCCCACCCGCATTATTCCGCGTCGGGGAATCTGGCGCTGATACATAACGGCATCATCGAGAATTACGCCACGCTGAAGGAACGCCTGCAACAGCGCGGGGTGAAGTTCCGCAGCCAGACGGATTCCGAGGTGCTGGTGCAACTCATAGAATACATCCGGCTGAGCAACGGTCTGGACTTGCTGGGGGCGGTGCAGGTGGCTCTGCACGAGGTCATCGGCGCATACGCCATCGCGATACTGGACAAGCAGGACCCCGGCCAAATCATCGCCGCGCGGAAGAGCAGCCCGCTGGTGGTGGGCATCGGAAGCGACGGCGAGTTTTATCTGGCTTCGGATGCCACGCCCATCGTGGAATACACCGACAAGGTGGTCTACCTGGAAGACGGGGACATCGCCGTGGTGCGTCCGGGCGAAGAGCTGAAAGTGGTGGACATGGACAACACGCGCATGCATCCCATGGTGAAGACGGTGGACATCAACCTCGGACAGCTGGAGAAGGGCGGCTACCCGTATTTCATGCTCAAGGAGATTTTCGAGCAGCCCGACTGTCTGCTCGACTGCATGCGCGGGCGCATCAACGTGGATGCCGACAACGTGACGCTCTCCGCCGTCATCGACCACAAGGACAAGCTGTTGAACGCCAGCCGCTTCATCATCGTGGCGTGCGGGACGTCGTGGCACGCGGCGCTCATCGGACAGCAGCTCATCGAGAACTACTGCCGCGTCCCCGTGTCGGTGGAGTACGCCTCGGAGTTCCGCTACCGCAACCCCGTCATCCTGCCTGCCGACGTGGTGATCGCCATATCGCAGTCCGGCGAGACGGCCGACACGCTGGCCGCCGTCGAACTGGCGCGGAAGCAGGGGGCGTTCGTGTTCGGCATCTGCAACTCCGTGGGGTCGTCCATCCCCAGGTCTACGCACACGGGAGCCTACATCCACGTGGGGCCGGAAATCGGCGTGGCCTCCACGAAGGCGTTCACGGGGCAGGTGACGGTGCTGGCCATGCTGACGCTGGCTCTGGCCAAGGCGCGCGGGACGATTTCGAGGGAAGAATATGTCAGGATGGTGCGCGAGCTGGTGGCCATACCCGGGAAGATGAGGGAGGCACTGAAAGTGAACGAGAGAATCGCCCAAATGGCCAAGATTTTCACCTATGCCCGCAACTGCCTCTACCTGGGGCGCGGCTACTGCTACCCCGTGGCACTCGAAGGGGCTCTGAAGCTGAAGGAGATTTCTTACATCCACGCCGAGGGATACCCGGCGGCGGAGATGAAACACGGCCCCATCGCGCTCATCGACTCGGAGATGCCCGTCTTCGTCATCGCCACGCGCAACGGGATGTACGAGAAGATCATCAGCAACATCCAGGAGGTAAAGGCGCGGCGCGGGCGCGTCATCGCGCTCGTGACGAAAGGCGACACGAAGATACGGGAGCTGGCCGACGAGGTGATAGAACTTCCCGAGACGATGGAATGCTTCGACCCCTTGGTGGCTTCCGTCCCCTTGCAGTTGCTGGCCTACCACATAGCCGTGTGCAAGGGCAAGGACGTGGACAGGCCGCGCAACCTGGCCAAGTCGGTGACGGTGGAGTAACGCGCCGGAACTTTCTTCCGCCCCGGGATTTCCCCGTGAAGATTTCCCGCGCGATGCCGCCCTCCGCTGGGGAGGGATGTCCGGGTCGGGAACGCATCCCGGAAACGAAAAACACGAAAGCGACGGTTCGAGGACATGAACATAGAAGATTTCAGGGAATTCTGCCTTTCGTTCAAAGGCGCACACGAAAAAATGCCGTTCGGGAAGGCTAAGTCGGAGTACGACAGGAACTTGCTCGTATTCTGTGTCCTCGACAAATGGTTTTGCTTCGTGAACATCGACGTGTTCGACTTCTGCGACATCAAATGCCGCACGGAGCAAATCGAAGAACTGCAAGACAGGTACGAGGGCATAGTACCGGCATACCACATGAACAAGAAGCATTGGATCAGCGTCCGTTTCGATAGGGACGTGCCGGACAAGGTAATCGAAAGTCTCGTAAGGCAGTCTTACGAACTTGTGGTGTCGTCGTTACCGGAAAAGGAAAAGGAAGCCTTGCAGTCCATGTGAACCGGGAACGCGACCGAAACGAGACGGCGGATTGTCCGGCAGCGTTTCGTCAGGCCTTTCCGGAAGGGAGTTTTAGCCGTGTCATTGTGCTTTTTCGCAAACAAGTTCTGATTGTCCATAGGCTTTTCTTTCGCTTGCAAGTCTTGGGCATCCGCGGCATATCACATGGAATGGGGATTTTTGCCATGCCAACGGAGAGAGAGTTTTTTGCGGGGTTTCGGTCTCCGGAATAATCGTCGGGCGGTGGTTTTTGCGGCTTCGGGGCGGAACGATGTCGCCCGGCTGCTCGGTACGGCGGCAACGTGCGGCGCGTGGTGTCGGTCGCCTTTCCCCGAAATGTTCGGGGACTGCCCCGTCACGGCATCTTGTTGGCCGTTCATGGGACGACAACGAATGAACGGGTTACGTGCCGTGAAAATCTCCGTCCGGTCGAAAGGGATTTAAGTATTT
>CAYXQT010000197.1:0-4221 GCA_964466445.1 uncultured Paraprevotella sp.
TCGCTATGTTCCTAATATCCAGCAGATTATTTTGAACCTTATATCGAACTCACGTTAACTTGTAGCAACAAGACTTTACAAAGATAACGGGCAAATCGTCGAATCGCGGGGAACAGGAGCTGTTCCGTCTTCGCCTTGCGGACTTCATTGACATGGATTACAATTCTGTGTTCTTGTCTGGGCGGATGGACAGACCGCACTTCGGGCGGGAGTTTGCGTCCCTGTACTTCCGGCATGGCTGTCCGTCGAAACCGGTGTGCTTCATGGTGGGGTGCTTGATGTTGAAGCACCCGTACAATCTTGGGGACGAGACGCTGGATCGGGCGTGGGTGATGAACCCTTGTATGCGGTAATTCTGCGGTTCGTTGTACTTTGGGCTTAGATTCAAAATCTAAGTTTGGATTTTCTACTGAATCCAAGTCAGGCAATCAGGGCTCTAACGTCCTATCTCTCCCTTTAAACTATAAACTGAAAGGCAACTTGTACGGATTTTCCATTTCAGGGGATAAAGGTTATTGGCTCGTCCGCCTATGTTTTTCACGAAACCAATCGGAACATCCTCGAACGTCAGCAACACATAACCTTTAGGAATGCAGGGAGGCAGGACGAGCATTTCCTTATGCAAATAGGCCACTGCCATATCGTAGGAAACGGGAACGGTCGGAAAAGCCGAACGGTTCAAATCAACGGACATTGCCAAGGAATGCAACGGGACATGGTCTTTTCCCTTTACCGCGGCCAACGGTAAGCCAGCCCGCCACACTCTGACTGCCTCCCGCAACAGACTTATCTGACGGAAGAATGAAGCACGAACAGCCGTCCACACCGACCCATCGAACACAAAATCAAAGGTATCGGCATGAAGCAACCATGACCGGCAAACAGTGGGCAAGGGAGAAACAGGAACTTGCACCGCACGTTTCCTTTTAAACTTCATACGCCGGTTTTCATACGTACCAGAGGAAGCCGCCGATTCCAAAGTCCCTCTTTTCCCGTCCTTACGTAAGGTAGCCAGAAAAAAGCCTTCTCCACGGGCAATACCGGGGATGAAATGGGCAACGGGAAAAGGTTCTTCCGCCTCCGTCCCTTTTACCGATGAAGACGGCAACAAATTTCCGGTCACACCCCACTCCGAGTCCACGCCGAGAGGAAGCACCTCCGCCCCGAGTTCTTCGGCTATCCAAGCCACGTTCTCCTCGTCCTCCGAAGTGTTCAGCGTGCAAGTACTGTACACAAACAGTCCTCCCGGCTTCAGCGTAGGCCACACATCGCGCAGGATTTCGCGTTGACGGTTTCGGCACATCCGCACGGTGTCCATGCTCCAATTTGTCACGGCATCCGCTTCTTTCCGGAACATCCCCTCTCCTGAACACGGCACATCGGCCACCAGCAAGTCGAAAAAGTCCGGCAAACGCGCGAAGTCCTTCGGGTAACTGTTTGTCACCACCACGTCGGGATGCCCCCACTTCGTCAGGTTTTCCAGCAAGACCTGAAGTCGCGCCTCGACAGGCTCGTTGGACACGAGCAGACTTCCCTCCGGCAGGAGCGAACGAATATGGGTGGACTTTCCGCCGGGAGCGGCGCAAAGGTCGAGTGCCACTACCGGGCGGGTTACATGACGGCGCAGGACTTGTCCGAGAAACATGGAAGAGGCCTCCTGCACATAATAGGCTCCGGCATGAAACAACGGGTCGGACGTGAACGGAGGACGTTCGCGCAGATAGCGTCCCTCTCCAGAAGCCCAAGGCACCGGCCCGTCTTCCCCGTCCAAGTTTCCTGTCGAAAGGCCGGCCCACGCGGACTTAATCGGGTTCAACCTCACGCTTACGGGAAGTTCCTCGTCCAAAGCCTGGACGAAACGCTTGTAATGTTCCGCGCCGAGCAAACGGCAGGCATAGTCCTTGAACTCTTGAGGTATATCCGGTCGTGCCATGTCGCAACGTTTTTATGAGGATAAAAGTAGGGAAAAAAGACGGGACGGACAATAAACGGGACATTTTTCCCTTTTCCTCCGTGCCGGAGATGCGGATTGGCAAAACAAACTTGAAAAACCTTGAAATTTCCTTTGTCCCTGCGTCCGGCTTTCGCTATCTTTGCGAAAAGAAATCAAACCGCATAACATGAAATGCCCTATATTTCCCGCCCTGTGGCCAAAAGTATGGCTTTGCCTTTTGTGGGCGGTACTCGAATGTGATGCCGCCCGGGCGCAGAACGGTGTCACGGTCTACTCAGATACGGTGTCGGTGCTGGAAGATGTTGCCGGGGACAGCGCATGGAATTCATCCCCGTCGGTTTATTCCCGCACGTTTTCTCTTATGGGAAATCCGGAAGACGAAGGGTTTTTAGACTTCTTGTCCGGATTTCTCGGAGTAGGCGGCGTGCTTCTTGCCATATTCACCGTTATCCTGTTCCTCCTTCCGGTTCTCCTCGCGGCTTTGGCTGTCTGGCTGATATACCGCTCCCGCCGCAAGAGGAACGCAAGAATAGAAAGAATCGCATTCGACCCGGAAAAACGGACTGTGGACGAAGATATGAAAAACAGATTGCTCAAACAATCTGCCATCAAAAATGCCTGTTGGGGCGTAGGGCTTATCGTCGTCGGGCTGATTGTCGACTTCACCGTCTTGTTGCATGTCGCGGGCGTGGTCATGCTTTGCATGGCTACCGGCGATTGGTTGGCCACACTTGTCAAGAAGAAGGAACATACACGACATCAGGAATGAAACAATATTTCGACTTGTTACGCCGGATTTTGGAAGAAGGCGTGGAAAAGGGCGACCGAACGGGGACGGGAACTCTCAGCATATTCGGACATCAGATGCGGTTCAACCTCGAAGACGGTTTCCCGTTGCTCACCACGAAGAAGTTGCACTTGAAATCTATCATCCATGAACTGCTTTGGTTCCTGAAAGGCGACACCAACGTGAAATATCTGCAGGAACACGGCGTGAGGATATGGAACGAATGGGCGGACGAAAACGGCGACCTGGGACACATCTACGGATACCAGTGGCGTTCGTGGCCGGACTACGAGGGTGGATTCATAGACCAGATACAAGAGGCTGTGGATGCCATCAGGCATAATCCCGATTCGCGCCGCATCATTGTCAGCGCATGGAATGTCGGCGACCTCGGGAACATGAACCTGCCTCCCTGCCATGCTTTTTTCCAGTTCTACGTAGCCAATGGAAGATTGAGCCTCCAGCTCTACCAACGCAGTGCGGACACGTTCCTCGGCGTGCCTTTCAATATCGCGTCATACGCCTTGTTGTTGATGATGATGGCGCAGGTGACGGGATTGGAAGCTGGCGACTTCGTGCACTCGTTGGGAGACGCGCACATCTATAAGAATCATCTGGAGCAAGTGAGACTGCAACTCACCCGGGAACCGCGCCCCTTGCCTCGCATGAGGCTCGACCCAAACGTGAAAAGCATCTTCGATTTCAAGTTCGAGGACTTTGAATTGGAAAGCTATAATCCCTGGCCGCACATTGCCGGCGCAGTTTCCGTCTGATTCTCCAACCATACCGACATGATATCCGTCATCGCGGCTGTAGCCCGCAACCTCGCCATCGGTTTTGAGAACCGGTTGCTGTACCGGCTTCCTGACGACCTGAAGCGTTTCAAGGCACTCACCGTCGGACACACCGTCATCATGGGACGCAAGACGTTTGAATCCTTTCCCAAAGGAGCGTTGCCCGAACGGCGCAATATCGTACTGAGCAGGAACAAAGCCGCCGTCTTCTCAGGTGCGGAAATGTTCGGGAGCTTGGAAGAAGCCCTGTCGCATTGCGGCAAAGAAGAAGAGGTATTCGTCATCGGCGGTGAAAGTGTGTACAAAGAAGCCCTCCCGATTGCCCAAAAACTCTATCTCACGGAAATAGAGGATACGCCGCGATACGCAGACGCTTTCTTCCCCTCTTTCGACATCCGGCAATGGGAACTCATACAAACCTCCCGACATGATGCGGATGGGAAACACCAATGTCCCTTCTCCTTCAAAGATTATCGGAGGAAAGGTAACTATTGATAATATTCCGAAAGACTTCCGTCTCGAACGAGAACCCGGACAGGATAACAAGTCCAAAAAAAGAAGGAAAAGGAGAATCCGCCTGTCAGGCTGTCTTTTCCCCTTTTCCTTTTTTCACCTTGATTACTATTCTTCCTCCACTTCTACGTCCGCATCCTCCGCGGCATCTCTTTTATTCTTTATCTCAGGAA
>CAYXQT010000198.1:0-4220 GCA_964466445.1 uncultured Paraprevotella sp.
CTGATTTATAGTAAAAGACAAAACCCCTTGGAAAAACCGTAAGGATTCGTAACTTGTAGCAACAAGACCTTACAAAGAAGACGGGCAAATCGTCGAATCGCGGAAACAGGAGCTGTTCCGTCTTCGCCTTGCGGACTTCATTGACATGGATCACAATTCTGTGTTCTTGTCTGGGCGGATGGACAGACCGCACTTCGGGCGGGAGTTTGCGTCCCTGTACTTCCGGCATGGCTGTCCGTCGAAACCGGTGTGCTTCATGGTGGGGTGCTTGATGTTGAAGCACCCGTACAATCTTGGGGACGAGACGCTGGATCGGGCGTGGGTGATGAACCCTTGTATGCGGTAATTCTGCGGTTCGTTGTACTTTGGGCTTAGATTCAAAATCTAAGTTTGGATTTTCTACTGAATCCAAGTCAGGCAATCAGGGCTCTAACGTCCTATCTCTCCCTTTAAACTATAAACTGAAAGGCAACTTGTACGGATTTTCCATTTCAGGGGATAAAGGTTATTGGCTCGTCCGCCTATGTTTTTCACGAAACCAATCGGAACATCCTCGAACGTCAGCAACACATAACCTTTAGGAATGCAGGGAGGCAGGACGAGCATTTCCTTATGCAAATAGGCCACTGCCATATCGTAGGAAACGGGAACGGTCGGAAAAGCCGAACGGTTCAAATCAACGGACATTGCCAAGGAATGCAACGGGACATGGTCTTTTCCCTTTACCGCGGCCAACGGTAAGCCAGCCCGCCACACTCTGACTGCCTCCCGCAACAGACTTATCTGACGGAAGAATGAAGCACGAACAGCCGTCCACACCGACCCATCGAACACAAAATCAAAGGTATCGGCATGAAGCAACCATGACCGGCAAACAGTGGGCAAGGGAGAAACAGGAACTTGCACCGCACGTTTCCTTTTAAACTTCATACGCCGGTTTTCATACGTACCAGAGGAAGCCGCCGATTCCAAAGTCCCTCTTTTCCCGTCCTTACGTAAGGTAGCCAGAAAAAAGCCTTCTCCACGGGCAATACCGGGGATGAAATGGGCAACGGGAAAAGGTTCTTCCGCCTCCGTCCCTTTTACCGATGAAGACGGCAACAAATTTCCGGTCACACCCCACTCCGAGTCCACGCCGAGAGGAAGCACCTCCGCCCCGAGTTCTTCGGCTATCCAAGCCACGTTCTCCTCGTCCTCCGAAGTGTTCAGCGTGCAAGTACTGTACACCAACAGTCCTCCCGGCTTCAGCGTAGGCCACACATCGCGCAAGATTTCGCGTTGACGGTTTCGGCACATCCGCACGGTATCCATGCTCCAATTTGTCACGGCATCCGCTTCTTTCTGGAACATCCCCTCTCCAGAACACGGCACATCGGCCACCAGCAAGTCGAAAAAGTCTGGCAGACACGCGAAGTCTTTCGGGTAACTGTTTGTCACTACCACGTCGGGATACCCCCACTTCGTCAGGTTTTCCAGCAAGACCTGAAGTCGCGCCTCGACAGGCTCGTTGGACACGAGCAGACTTCCCTCCGGCAGGAGCGAACGAATATGGGTGGACTTTCCGCCGGGAGCGGCGCAAAGGTCGAGTGCCACTACCGGGCGGGTTACATGACGGCGCAGGACTTGTCCGAGAAACATGGAAGAGGCCTCCTGCACATAATAGGCTCCGGCATGAAACAACGGGTCGGACGTGAACGGAGGACGTTCGCGCAGATAGCGTCCCTCTCCAGAAGCCCAAGGCACCGGCCCGTCTTCCCCGTCCAAGTTTCCTGTCGAAAGGCCGGCCCACGCGGACTTAATCGGGTTCAACCTCACGCTTACGGGAAGTTCCTCGTCCAAAGCCTGGACGAAACGCTTGTAATGTTCCGCGCCGAGCAAACGGCAGGCATAGTCCTTGAACTCTTGAGGTATATCCGGTCGTGCCATGTCGCAACGTTTTTATGAGGATAAAAGTAGGGAAAAAAGACGGGACGGACAATAAACGGGACATTTTTCCCTTTTCCTCCGTGCCGGAGATGCGGATTGGCAAAACAAACTTGAAAAACCTTGAAATTTCCTTTGTCCCTGCGTCCGGCTTTCGCTATCTTTGCGAAAAGAAATCAAACCGCATAACATGAAATGCCCTATATTTCCCGCCCTGTGGCCAAAAGTATGGCTTTGCCTTTTGTGGGCGGTACTCGAATGTGATGCCGCCCGGGCGCAGAACGGTGTCACGGTCTACTCAGATACGGTGTCGGTGCTGGAAGATGTTGCCGGGGACAGCGCATGGAATTCATCCCCGTCGGTTTATTCCCGCACGTTTTCTCTTATGGGAAATCCGGAAGACGAAGGGTTTTTAGACTTCTTGTCCGGATTTCTCGGAGTAGGCGGCGTGCTTCTTGCCATATTCACCGTTATCCTGTTCCTCCTTCCGGTTCTCCTCGCGGCTTTGGCTGTCTGGCTGATATACCGCTCCCGCCGCAAGAGGAACGCAAGAATAGAAAGAATCGCATTCGACCCGGAAAAACGGACTGTGGACGAAGATATGAAAAACAGATTGCTCAAACAATCTGCCATCAAAAATGCCTGTTGGGGCGTAGGGCTTATCGTCGTCGGGCTGATTGTCGACTTCACCGTCTTGTTGCATGTCGCGGGCGTGGTCATGCTTTGCATGGCTACCGGCGATTGGTTGGCCACACTTGTCAAGAAGAAGGAACATACACGACATCAGGAATGAAACAATATTTCGACTTGTTACGCCGGATTTTGGAAGAAGGCGTGGAAAAGGGCGACCGAACGGGGACGGGAACTCTCAGCATATTCGGACATCAGATGCGGTTCAACCTCGAAGACGGTTTCCCGTTGCTCACCACGAAGAAGTTGCACTTGAAATCTATCATCCATGAACTGCTTTGGTTCCTGAAAGGCGACACCAACGTGAAATATCTGCAGGAACACGGCGTGAGGATATGGAACGAATGGGCGGACGAAAACGGCGACCTGGGACACATCTACGGATACCAGTGGCGTTCGTGGCCGGACTACGAGGGTGGATTCATAGACCAGATACAAGAGGCTGTGGATGCCATCAGGCATAATCCCGATTCGCGCCGCATCATTGTCAGCGCATGGAATGTCGGCGACCTCGGGAACATGAACCTGCCTCCCTGCCATGCTTTTTTCCAGTTCTACGTAGCCAATGGAAGATTGAGCCTCCAGCTCTACCAACGCAGTGCGGACACGTTCCTCGGCATGCCTTTCAATATCGCGTCATACGCCTTGTTGTTGCTGATGATGGCGCAGGTGACGGGATTGGAAGCTGGCGACTTCGTGCATTCGTTGGGAGACGCGCACATCTATAGGAACCATCTGGAGCAAGTGAGACTGCAACTCACTCGGGAGCCGCGCTCCTTGCCTCGCATGAGGCTCGACCCGGACGTGAAAAGCATCTTCGATTTCAAGTTTGAGGACTTCGAATTGGAAAACTATAATCCCTGGCCGCACATTGCCGGCGCGGTTTCCGTCTGATTCTCCAACCATACCGACATGATATCCGTCATCGCGGCTGTAGCCCGCAACCTCGCCATCGGTTTTGAGAACCGGTTGCTGTACCGGCTTCCTGACGACCTGAAGCGTTTCAAGGCACTCACCGTCGGACACACCGTCATCATGGGACGCAAGACGTTTGAATCCTTTCCCAAAGGAGCGTTGCCCGAACGGCGCAATATCGTACTGAGCAGGAACAAAGCCGCCGTCTTCTCAGGTGCGGAAATGTTCGGGAGCTTGGAAGAAGCCCTGTCGCATTGCGGCAAAGAAGAAGAGGTATTCGTCATCGGCGGTGAAAGTGTGTACAAAGAAGCCCTCCCGATTGCCCAAAAACTCTATCTCACGGAAATAGAGGATACGCCGCGATACGCAGACGCTTTCTTCCCCTCTTTCGACATCCGGCAATGGGAACTCATACAAACCTCCCGACATGATGCGGATGGGAAACACCAATGTCCCTTCTCCTTCAAAGATTATCGGAGGAAAGGTAACTATTGATAATATTCCGAAAGACTTCCATCTCGAACGAGAACCCAGACAGGATAACAAGTCCAAAAAAAGAAGGAAAAGGAGAATCCGCCTGTCAGGCTTGTCTTTTTTCCCCCCCCCCTTCCTTTTTCACCTTGATTACTATTCTTCTTCCACTTCTACGTCCGCATCCTCCGCGGCATCTCTTTTATTCTTTATCTCAGGAA
>CAYXQT010000199.1:0-4207 GCA_964466445.1 uncultured Paraprevotella sp.
TTCATGAAGGCTTTGTATAACTATGTCGAATATTATAACAATAAAAGAATCAAAGTCTGGTTAAATGGAAAGAGCCCGGTACAATACCGAACTCTTTCTATTACGGGATAATGTTTAACCTGTCCAACCTTTGGGGTCGTTTCACTTTTTGGTACAACCTCATTCTCTGGTATCAAAGGACAGGGCGGACTTTATTCACTCCAATCCATTTTGGTCATGCGCACGTAGCTTTGGTAACGTTTCTTGGCCATCTCCTCGCAGGCGTTGAACAAGTAGGCGGCCTCGTCAGGATACTGTTTCATGACGGAAGCGAAACGCACCTCTCCTTTGAGAAAGTCTTGGAAGGATGCCCAGTCCGGTTCCTTGGAGTCGAGCGAGAACGGGTTCTTTCCCTCTGCCTCCAAAGCCGGGTTGAAGCGCCACAGATGCCAATAACCGCACTTTACGGCGGCTTCCTCCTCGGCCTGCGACTTGCCCATGCCTTTCTTCAGGCCGTGGTTGATACACGGCGCGTAGGCGATGAGGAGCGACGGGCCGTGGTAAGCCTCCGCTTCGCGGATGGCTTTGAGGCACTGCGCCTGATCAGCACCCATGGCGATTTGCGCCACGTAGACGTAGCCATATGTCGTGGCTATCATGCCCAAGTCTTTCTTGCGGACGCGCTTGCCCGCCGCAGCGAACTTGGCGATGGCACCGAGAGGAGTGGCCTTGGAGGACTGTCCTCCGGTGTTGGAATACACTTCCGTGTCCAGCACGAGGATATTGACATCCTCGCCCGAAGCGATGACATGGTCCAAGCCGCCGTAGCCGATGTCGTAAGAAGCACCGTCTCCGCCGATGATCCATTGGCTGCGTTTCACGAGATAGTGTGCCAATTCCGACAGTTTGGAGCACGTGGGGCAACCAGATGCCTTGCCCGCCTCGATGAGCGGGACGAGCTTCGCGGCGGCAGCCTTGCTTGCATCCGCATCGTTCATTCCCTCAATCCATTCTTCTGCGGCGGCCTTGAAGTCGGCGGGGATACCCTCGGAAGCGATGGCTTCTTTCAGCAGTCTGGCTATACGGTTGCGCATTTTCTTGTTACCCAATTCCATGCCAAGGCCGAATTCGCAGAAGTCTTCGAAGAGCGAGTTGTCCCATGCCGGGCCTTGTCCCTTGGCGTTCTTCGTGTAAGGTGTCGACGGGATGGATCCGGAATAGATGGAGGAACAGCCCGTGGCGTTGGAAGCGATTTCGCGGTCGCCGAACAGTTGTGAAATCAGTTTCACGTAAGGGGTCTCGCCGCAACCCGAACATGCACCGGAGAACTCGAACAGCGGCTGTGCGAACTGAGAGTTCTTCACGTTGCTCTTGATGTCCACCAAGTCCTGCTTGCTCTTGACGTTCTTCACGCAGTATTCCCAGTTCGGAGCCTCGTCAAGTTCTTGTTCCAACGGCACCATCGTGAGTGCCTTGCCCAGTTTCGGGTTGCCCGGGCAGACATCGGCGCAGTTGCCGCAACCCAAGCAGTCCATCACGCTCACTTGGATGCGGAAGTTCATCCCCCTCATGGCGGCGGGTGCCTTCATTTCTATGGTCGGTGCTCCGAAGCCTTTCAACTCTTCCGCGTCGAGTACGAACGGACGGATGGCGGCATGCGGGCAGACGAAAGCACACTTGTTGCACTGGATGCAGTTGGCGGGAGTCCATGTCGGGACAAAGGCCGCCACGCCGCGCTTCTCGTAAGCCGCCGTGCCCTGCGGCCACGAGCCGTCTTCCACGCCTTTGAAGGCGGAGACCTTCAGCAGGTCGCCGTTCTGCGCGTTGATGGGACGTACCACTTCGTTGATGAACGCCGGGTCATCATTTGCCGGAACGGGTTCGACTTCGAGCGTAGCCCAAGCCGGGTCGACTGCCAGTTCCTTATATTCGCCGCCGCGATCCACCGCCGCGTAGTTCTTGTTGACCACGTCCTCGCCTTTCTTGCCGTAGGACTTCACGATGAACTTCTTCATCTGTTCCACGGCCAAGTCCACGGGGATGACTTTCGTGATGCGGAAGAACGCCGACTGGAGGATGGTGTTGGTACGGCTGCCCAACCCGATTTCCTGCGCTATCTTGGTGGCGTTGATGTAGTACACCTTGATGTTGTTCTCGGCGAAGTAAGCTTTTACCTTGTTGGGCAGGTTCTTGGCAAGCTCCTCGCCTTCCCATATGGTGTTCAGGAGGAATGTGCCGTTCTTCTTCAGCCCGCGCGTTACGTCATACATCTTCAGGTATGCCTGAACGTGGCAAGCCACGAAGTTGGGCGTGTTCACCAGATAAGTGGAGCGTATGGGCGTGTCGCCGAAGCGCAGGTGCGAGCAGGTGAAGCCGCCGGATTTCTTCGAGTCGTAAGAGAAATAAGCCTGACAGTGCTTGTCGGTATTGTCGCCGATGATTTTCACGGAATTCTTGTTCGCGCCCACCGTCCCATCGGCTCCCAGCCCGTAGAACTTGGCCTCGAACATACCTTCGCCACCCATGGGTACTTCCTCTTTCCGGGGGAGCGAGGTGAACGTCACGTCGTCCACGATGCCGATGGTGAACTGGTTTTTCGGTTCGGGGAGCGACAGGTTCTCATACACGGCCAAGACTTGCGCCGGAGTGGTGTCGTTGGAGCCGAGGCCGTAACGTCCGCCCACGATGACGGGAGCATCAGCCTTTCCGTAGAAGCATTCCTTGACATCGAGATACAGAGGCTCGCCGTTGGCACCGGGTTCTTTCGTGCGGTCAAGCACGGCAATCGTCTTGGCCGTGGCAGGAACGGCGGCAAGGAAATGCTTGGCGGAGAACGGGCGATACAGGTGAACGGCCACCAGTCCCACTTTTTCTCCGCGTGCGGACAGGTAGTCCACGACCTCGCGAATGGCTTCGGTCACGGAGCCCATGGCGATGACGACGCGCTCGGCATCGGGTGCGCCGTAATAGGAGAACAGTCCGTACTTGCGACCCGTCAACTCGGAAATCTTGTTCATGTAGTCCTCCACTATACCGGGCACTGCGTCGTAATATGTGTTGCACGACTCGCGGTGGGCGAAGAATGTATCGGGATTCTCGGCCATGCCCCTTGCCACGGGGCGTTCGGGGGAGAGTGCGCGGTCGCGGAATTCTTTCAAGGCTTTCTGGTCAATCAAGGGGGCAAGGTCGTCGTTCTCCAGCATTTCTATCTTCTGGACTTCGTGCGACGTGCGGAAGCCGTCGAAGAAGTTCAGGAACGGCACGCGGCTTTTGATGGTGGACAGGTGCGCCACACCGGCCAAGTCCATGACTTCCTGCACGCTTCCTTCGCACAGCATGGCGAAGCCGGTCTGGCGGCAGGCCATCACGTCCTGATGATCTCCGAAGATGCACAGGGAATGGGAAGCCAACGTCCGCGCCGACACGTGGAACACGCACGGCAACAGCTCGCCCGCAATCTTGTACATGTTCGGTATCATCAGCAACAAGCCTTGCGATGCCGTGTAGGTGGAAGTCAGCACACCGGCCTGCAACGAACCGTGCACCGCGCCGGCGGCTCCGCCCTCCGACTGCATTTCCTGCACTGTCACGGTCTCGCCGAAGATGTTCTTGCGGCCTTGTGCCGCCCATTCGTCCACGTATTCAGCCATGGGCGACGACGGGGTGATGGGATAGATGGCCGCGACTTCGGAGAACATGTACGAGACATGTGCCGCCGCCTGATTGCCATCACATGTGATAAACTTTTTTCCTTTTGCCATAAATGATAAGTATTACGAGATTAAACCATAAGTCTCCTGTAAAGGAAGTCAAACAGCCTTGCCGGAATTTCATGCGCGAGCCTCCTCTTCTTTGTTTCAGTTCGTGGCCTTTCCCCGTCGCGTTTTGGAAGAAAGTATCCGCACTACCATCCGCAAGCCAGATGGTATATCGTCAGGTTGCCGTTGTGCATTATAACCCCTCCGATTTTTCGGGAAAGTTTCCCCTCTCGGATAAATCATGTTAATAATCCATGCGTTGGTTAGACACTTGACACGATTTGTCATCATGACGCACGACGCGCGGATACTTTCCACCATACGCGGTTCAAGTCCGGAGTCGTAGGCTGTTTACAGCAAGCAAATATAGTATTTTTTTTGATTTTCATCAAATATTTAAGTTCGATTTGTTTGATGAAAGCACGGCTGTAGAATGTAGCGCAGAGTCAGCTGTCAAGTGCAAAATCAGA
>CAYXQT010000200.1:0-4048 GCA_964466445.1 uncultured Paraprevotella sp.
TGGACACCAAAAGACTTTGTTTCCCGTTTGTCCCCGCGCCGCCTCGCGCTATCCTAATTGACTTAGAATATCAATTTAATAATGATTTGCCGGATATATATGATTGACATCACGTTGCTTGTAATTTGACATGCTTCGCGGGTTGCTCCGATACAAATCCGATGCAAATGGAAACGGTATCTTTTTACCTTGACGCATGCCGTCAAGAGTCTGACGACACCTATCCCGTCAAGCTACGCATGGGACAGCTGACACTCTCCACCGGGATAGAGTGCGGTCGTCGGCCAAAGCGAACCCGTTTTCGGAACCGATGCCAAAGCGGACAGAAAGAAAATCCGCCTTCTACGGCAAGAAGATATACCATACCGCTACAATGTTTCTTCTGCCCCGCACCGCATTCGCCGTGAAAAATGGCATTAGAAAGGCTTTGATGGACGCAATCGATGCCAAAGTCGGCGGACGGAACCGGACGGAAAGGCTTCCGCGAGCCTCCCGTCCGGTTCCGTCCGCCGACTTTCAACGTCACATGTCGTCACTCACCGTTTCAGGACTTTCCGCCCATCCTCGATATAGAGGCCGCGGCTGGGAGCACCGTTCAACTCCTGCCCGTTCAGGTTATAATAATGAGTGCCGCTCGTCTTGCTTCGTAAGTTCCTGGTGCTTCTTACGGCATCCCCGGTTTGCTTGGGCAGGTAAAGCAACCGCACGTCCCTCACGCGGAACTCCTGCGCGTCGTTGCCATCGTTCAGGTCGGCCTGCCAACCCACATAGACATCCTGCGCCTCGTCCACGGAGAAAACGATGGTCTGCCATTCATTGCCCTCCCCGTCGGCCTCGTTAATCCTGACGTAAGCCAAAGCCTTGCCGGGTATGGCCGAAGTCCCCAAGATTTCCGTCGATGCGAACAAGTAAGCTTTCGGGGTCATATTCCAATGGTGCTGGTAATGCACCTGCATGGAATAAGTTCCCGGTTCCAGAGAAAGTTTCCGGTAGATGCGGGCATCGGAGAGGTCTCCTTCTTCGTTCAATTCCCGGTCTACCCAAATTCCCAGCATCAGGCAATCGAACCCCGGGTCTTTGTCTATGCCGTTCTTCGTGCCATTGTCCCCGTTCGGGATTTTGAAGTTCTCTACCGTCCAGTATTTTGGCGTGGCAAAGCGCGTAGTCACGCTCTCGTCGAGGCGCGAGAAGTCGGAGCGTTCGACAAGATATTGCAACGTCACGTCGCGCCCCGTCGCAATCTTTCCCTCGTCGTAACGGCGGAGATGCACGCTCTTGACGCGCACTTCCTGCTCGGCACTTCCGGCCGTCAGGTCGGCCTGAAAGCCCAGCGTCACATCCTGTTCTTCTTCCACGATGAAAGTAATCCCCCATAGGTCGCCGTTCTCTTGCGCGGCGTTGAGGCGTGCCCAAGCTATGGCCTTTGCAGGAATCTCCGCTGTCGGCAAGTCCTCGGCCGTGCCGGCACAGGCGTACATGTAGGCATCATTGGACAACTGGTAAATCTTATTGAACGTAGCTCCGAAATAATATATGCCGGACGCGAGGTGCACGGTGCGGCGTATGGCCGCTTGCGCGAGGTCGCAGCCGTCGTCCGCGTTGCCGCGGTCGTCGTACACGCCGAGCATAAGGGCCTCCGTGCCTCCGTAACCGTCAATGCCCTGTTTCACCCCGTCGTCGCCGTTCGGAATGTTGAAATCGGTCACAGTCCAATGAGCCGGCTCGCCGAAGCGCTTCCCGTTGTCCGTTTCCGGAGTGCGGTCGAAGTCGTCGGCCTGCACGAGCTTTTCCACGGTGAGATCCTCGCCCTCGTAAAGAGGTGCGCCGGCCGCCGTGGTCGATGCCATATAGGTATTGAAAGCGGCATGCAAGGCAGAAAGAGCTTCCGCCTGCTCGTCCGTGCTACCGCCCAAGCTGCTTTCGGCTCGCGACATGGAATGTACCAAGTCCGACAACGCGGTGGCATCGGGGCTTCCCGTATTGGCCGGCCTCACGATGTCATCGGCTTCTCCCACGATCTCCTTGCAGTAGTCGAGGAACTCTTGCAAAGAAAGTGCCTTGTCCGTGCCCGGTTCAAAGGTGAGCGCGAACACGGGGGCGATGTCGTTGACACGGCTTTCGGGAAGCCGGACGGTGAGCCCCTCCATGCCAAGCTCGCATTCTACCGGGCCATACCCCAGCAACTCAATGCTTTTCACCTCGCCGGGGAAGTATTCGCTGGCGCGTCCTAAGTGGCGGAACGTGAACGAGCCCTCTTCCGGCCAGCGCAGGACGGAAGCGAACAAGGTATCCGCATCCTCTTCGGTTTTGGCGTATTTGATGACGTAACGCACGTCCTTGGAGGAATAGTTGTTGCCTTCGTTGAAGCCTTGGTCGTTCAACGACTGCGAACCTTCCGCTAAAGGCCCCTCGCCGAAAGACTTCCATACGCGAGTGCCGTAAATGGAACGGGAATTCTGGTCCATCCATGCTTTCACGCCGGCGATAAAGCCCATCTCTTTGTCGTCGAGCGTACCGTCACCTTTTACCGGTATGGAAAGCAACAAGTTCCCGTTCTTGCTGACGATGTCTATGAGCATGTCCACTACCTGCTGGGGCGACTTGTAGCTACCTGATTCGTAGACCTTCTCGCTGTAATGCCACGACCCGATGCAAGTGCATGTCTGCCAATATTTCTCTTGCGGGCGGTCGGGTATGCCGCGTTCCACGTCCCACAACATCGCTTCCTTGTGCTTGTCTTCCAAAATCTTGCCCGTCACCACCATTCCGGGATCCGTGTTGTAGGCGTGAGCCAAGATGTCAAGGCCTATCGACTCGTCGCACCCGTAGAAAGGCAACACGGTATCATCGAAATAGAGCATGGCTGGGTGATAGGCATCGATGCACTGCAACACGCGGTTTCGGAACTTCACCTTGAACTCTTCCGAGGGTAGCGAGGCGTCATTTCCCCAATCCCATTGCGATCCAATCGTGCCGTCGCTCTCCCAGCCCGGGCTCGGCGTGTGGTTTTGTGCGTAGAGATCCTGAGGGTCGTAGCCGTCCCACCATTTCCCGGCACCGTCGGCCTTTGTCATGTTCCCGTCATACTTCTGCGTGATTTCGAACCACGTCCACGTGTGGCTGCCGTGCATGGATACGCCCAACGGCATGCCGTGTTCCTTGCAGGCCGCCGCCCATTCGCCCAGTATGTCGCGCTTCGGCCCGATATTCTTCGAGTTCCAAGGCTGGTAGGGGGAATCCCAGCAGTCAAAGTTGTCATGGTGCTGTCCCATGGCGAAGAAATACCGTGCGCCCATTTCGTGGTAAAGCCTGACGAGGGAGTCGGGTTTCCAGTTCTCGGCTTTCCATTCGTTGCACAAGTCCTTGTAGCCGTGTTCGGTGTCTTTCACGCAAGGATCGCCATAATGTTCCTTGTGCCACTTGTAGTTCTCGCTGTCCTTGAAATACATCCCGCGTGCGTACCAGTCGCCGTCCGCCGCCTGACATTGCGGGTCCCAATGCGCCCAGACACCGAACTTGATGTCCTTGTACCATTCCGGGCATTCCCATTTCGACAAATTCGCCCAATCGGGAGCATACTCTCCCGTCTTCACGGGCACGTTCTGCGCGTCCGTCGCGGATGCGACGGACAAAACCATCCCTAACGCTAACGCGGATGGCTTCATGGTTTTCCTCATAGAAATTTTGTTTGGATTAAAAACTCGGTTTTATTTCTCTCTTCATGCGCTTTCAAAGAGGCAGGCGGATTTCCGTCCGTTCATCCCTATTGCCATGTCCGTTCCGCTTTGCCAGTCGCAAAGATAACACTTTATTTTACCCCCCTATTGTTAACAAGGTTTAACTGTTTTTATTCCGTCGGATGACTGTCCGTCCGGACACTTGCCGTCCGAAGTCCGGGCGGTCATTCGGGAACGACTCGTTACTGTCCCGAATGCAAGGTTGCCATTACAGGGAAAGTCTGCGCAATGACGCGGTTATGGAGAATACCCCCGCAAGCCGCGACCGCAGGGCCGAACCGGAAAAAGCCGTTTTCATTTGTCTTTACGCC
>CAYXQT010000201.1:0-4007 GCA_964466445.1 uncultured Paraprevotella sp.
AAAGACGAAAAGACGAAAAGACGAAAAGACGAAAAGACGAAAAGACGAAAAGACGAAAAGCCATGCCCCGTCCCTTGCGGGACGGCGGCATGGCTTTTCTCTCACGGGGATTCCTCCCCGCGTCCGGCTTCCGCCGGACGGCGGCATCAGAACTCGTTGCCCCAGATGTCCGTAATCAAGTCCTCGTTAGCGAACGTCTGGAATTTCGGATCCGCGTATTCGTCGGGATATACCCTCGTTCCTCCGCTCCGTGCAATCATCTGACTTGTTTCGGCCTCACAGATTGAAATCTCGGGCTTGAAATACCTTCTCTTTTCCATGGCTGTTTGTTTTGAGTTTTCAAAGACGTTGGTTCATGATTACTTCACGGCTTTCTTCGTGCCGTCCACGATGTAGACACCCTTCTGCAACCCGCGCAGGGCATCGCCGGACTTCACATTCCGGCGAATCAGGATGCCGCTGAGGTCGTACACGTTGACGACGGCTTCGTCACCCGTCACGCCGTCCACGCGCGTCTCGCCGTTGCCTCTCCTCGGGAAGAATACCGCGTTGACGAGGTTCGGGACGATGCCGGAATTCAGGTAAGCCTTATTGGCCTCAATCTCGATTTCATTGTCGTTCTGCACTCTGTAGAAACCCGCCTTGCCGGAATCCGGCTTCTGAAGTACGTAAGCGTCTTTCGGAGCATGGGTCTTTTCGATTACGCCCGTCAGTACCTCTCCGGGGTAAGTGCCTTGCGTGGCCTTGCCGTAACCGGACGGGAACTCGACTGGTACTTTCTCCGCGTACACGAGATAAGGCGTGTTGGCTTTGATTGCCGTGGCCTCTTCCGTCTGCACGGTGTCCTTCGTCTCGTCAACGCCCGTGCAGGTGTAGACGGTCAGCCCTTCGGGGATTGCATCCACGTTGAAGGGGAGGATGAGGGTGGCCCAGCCGTCGGCGGTGGCTTCCAGCGTGTACGTCGCCATTTCGGCCTTCACGAGCTTCACGTCGGCACTGTCTTTGTTCGTGTAGAAGCCCTCATCTCCGTTCGATCCTATGTTTTGCTCGGCGGCGGAGTTCCACAGTTTGTACACGCCTGTCTTTCCGGTCTGCAGGTCAACCCTGATTTGCAGAGCCTTCTCTGCATCCTCGATGGCGCGGATGCCGAGATTGTCTCCTGTTTCATAACCCAGTTGCCTCGTGGTAAGATACAAAGAGCCTGTGCCGTCCGCGCCGATGAAACTTACCTTGTACATGTTCTTCTGCTCCGGTATCGGAGTGAACGTGAACGCCTGCGCGTAATTGGCATCCTGCTCATGCCCCCATTTCAAGGTGTAGCCTCCGTATTGCTCTTCCTCGTTCGGTGTCTGCACCACGGCCTTATCTTTGTAGGCGAAACCTTCCGTCGCGTTGACGATGCAGAAGAGCTCGCCCTCCTTCGGGGCGTTGAGCGGCGTGTCATTGAAGGTTTGGACGGCGGCTTCCAGTTTCGTGATTTCCTCATTCACCTCCGTCGCCTTTGCATCACCTTTTTCCTTTATTCCTTCGGCCTCTTTGATGCTTGCGTCGAGAGTCTTCGCGGCATCCGTGGGGATTTGGAAAGCCTCGTCGCCCACGTTCGGGTTCTGTTCCCAATTTTCGCCAAGCGCGGCTTTGGCTTCCTCTATCTTCGCGCCGAGCGTTTCCTTGAGCCTCTCCACGGCTTCCGTGTCGTCGTCGCTGATTGCGGCGAGGTATTGGAGGCCGATGTGGGTTATGCCCATCCAGGTCGTCGCGCTGTCCGCCCTAAGGCCGACGGTCATCTTGTTCTCGTCCACCAGCACGGAGGGGATGACGGGTTGGGTATAAAGATCCGTGGTGCTGTCCAATGGAGCTTCCAGCGTGTCGTTGGCGATGGCGATGAACGAGGTCTTGCCGCCTTTCGAGGTGAAGGCGTAGGCCGAAATCCTGTACCGCCCGTTGGGGAGGCCGGTCAGCTCGCGGGTCATCGCGCCGGTGAATTCCCCATCGCTCCAAGCCTCGACGTATCCTTTCTTATAAAGGCGCCGTTCGGGGTTGTCCTTGTTGTCTTTGTCCTGATACTGGAAATTCCCTTTGCCGCTGTCGCCGCCGGTGGCTCCTTGGAAGTCGCTTGTCCATCCGGTAGCGGAGTTGCCCGCGTCCTCCACGAGGAAGTCGTAGTCGAACGGGTGTCCCTCCGCCGGGGCGGCGGCCAGGATGTATTCATGGTAAGCCGTTTCCAACGCCGCGTAGGCATCATCGATTCCGGCGGGCGTGGTGGCGGCGTCGAAAGCCTCCTTGGCGGTCGAGACGGCGGTGTTGAACTTCTTGCCGACTTCTTCCGAAGCGGTCGAATATTTCCCGACCGTGTCGCAGGTATTCACTAATTCGTATCGGGGCTTGACAATCGCCAGGTTCCCAAGGGCGGCAACGAGCTTGCCCCTGTACTCCTCGTAAGAGGCGAAGTCGGAGGGCGTAGCCGTCAGACAATCATCGAACGCCGTTTTCCACTTTCCTCCCACGGAAGCGTAGGTTTCCTTTTCCTTCTCGCCCTCGGCCTTGACGACATCCCATTCCGTCTGCGCGTACCCGGTTGCCAATGCGGCCTTGTCTGCCTCAGTGCCGTAATAGCTCAAGGTTACGTTGTCGATGCCCATCCACTTGTAGCATTCCTTTTCCGATTTCACGCCGAACGTCAGTGTGCCGTCCTCCACGTCGGTGACCACGTAGTAGTAGTGTCCGGTGGGAGAGGTCACGAGGGTCTTGTCATCGTCTGCGAAGAGGTACACGGCATCCCCGTGCAGCGAATTGTCGATAATCTGGTCGCGGAACGTGGCGGCTTTCAGCACGTATGTCCCGTTGGGCAGGTTTTCGATGGACTGCGAAATGTCGCCGACATAAGATTCATTTTTCCATGTCTCGAAGAATTTCTCCGTAATGTCACCGGATTGGTTGGATGCGAGGCCGTGGTTATAGCCATCAGCGTGGAGATGTGTCGCCCATCCGGTCGTGTCAGTGTCAAACGTCCCGTTGACCACGAAGTCGGTTTCTACGGGCTTTTCGCTTGTGGCATCGTAGAGCTTCAGTTCGGCGTAATGCTTCTCCCGGGTGAGGATTTCCACTTGGGCTTGCACATCTTCGACGTTCTCGGAGTTCTTGAATGTCTCTGCCGTCCCGACGACTTCCGACAACTTCGCTTTTGTCTTGGGCGCGTCGGCCAGACTACCGTCAATCAACTTCTGGCATTCGGCGATGAGGCTGTCCAGCGCATCCGTATTGGGTATTTCCGTTACCTCGGCCAGCACGAAGTTGTCGAAGTCTAATTCATTTTTATTCTCTTCACTATATAGCCAACGGAATCTGGCTTGAATGTAGGCGTAGTTACCGGTGTTAATAAACACATTTCGGTATAAAGTCCACTCACCGCCCGTGTTTACGGAAGGTTGCGGAAGAAATCCGGATTCGTTTTCTCCTTCTCCGGGTTCCTTTCCTTCAGTGTTGGTCAGTGAAGTTTTGAGATACTGCGTATTAAACGGCAATGTCTGAATTTTGAGGTGATAGCTGTAAACGTAGGTTTTCCCCGGGTCGATGCTCCACGCGGTACCGATAGAACCCGCCTCATTTATTCCTTCGTTTTTAAGAGGCTTGAGGTATTTGTTACCGTCCGGTGCTTCTCCTTCAACGATTTCAAACTTATCGGCAGTGAGGTCGCTTCCTTCCCCGCTCTTCCATCCCGTGAGACCGTCCTCAAAGGAACCGTTCGTAATCAGGTTGTCGCCCGTGACCTTGTACTTGTGGTTCTCGTAGGTGAACACTTCGCCCTTTGATTGCCCGAAGACTGCCGGGTTGCCGTACGGCAGGAACGCCGCCATGCACAACAATAGAAGTTTTTTCATTTGGCATTAAGAATTAGTTAATATTTATATGAAACTCTCTGCGCTCTTGCATCGTGAAGAGCTTGTTTTCCAATCTCCTGTCCCCAACCCACTCCCGTTGCGGAGCATAACGCCCACGCAAGAAGTACT
>CAYXQT010000202.1:0-4004 GCA_964466445.1 uncultured Paraprevotella sp.
GGCAAGGTCTTCGCCGACAGGGGGTACATCAGGCGGGCACTCTTCGAGGAACTCTCCGACCGGGGCATACACCTCGTGCACGGGTTGAAAGCGGACATGAGGAACAGGCTCATGCCCATGTGGGACAAGATAATGTTGCGTAAGAGGTACATCATCGAATGCATCAACGAACTCCTCTGGGAACAAGGCCAACCTCGTACACTCGTGCCACCGACCGGTACACAACTTCATGATGAACATTTGCCCGGCCCTTGCCGCTTACTGCTTCTTCGACAACAAACCGGAGGCACTGCCCCTGCATCTCGAAAGGACAGGGCAACTTGACTTGTTCTAATTGGAGCGATAAATTAGCCCGAACTCGCGTAATCTTGGATTTCACGCTTAGACCCACTACCGAAAGGAGACCATTTTCGTGACCTCACGAAAACAGTCATCCAGATTGATATTCTGTGTCTTGCATGATTCAACCGCACGACTTATCGCCACTTGGAAATTTTCCCAACGAGTATAGCCGAGTACGAGCGATCTTTCCGGCGAGGGCGACGATGCTGTCCGCCGTTTTTTCCGTACCTTCGTCCCGCGGCTCACCACAAGTCGGGAGGGTTCCCCCGCGGGAGCCCTCCCTTTTTCGCGCTTTTGTTGTCCGCCCGTTACTCGCTTGCATGGATACGACACGTAAATTATTTCCTCACAATGTTTTATATATAATCACGCCCTTTACATGTAGGGGAACGTTTTCAAGTCTTCGGTGTTGGAATAGAAGTCTCCGGTAACGGTGTCGTTCCCGGCGCATTCTTGTAGTGTCAATGCTTCCACCTTGTTTCCCTTTATTCGTAGGGGAACGAGCTCGCCCGCTAAATCCTGTGGAGTGGTCGTGAATGTGATACCCGTCAGGCTGTCCGCGCATCCCCGCAAATAAGGTTCAATTCCTCCGACGAAGAGTCCATGTTCATAATCGGTCGGGACGGTCTCGAATGACAACTTATATAGGTCGATGCCATGGGCGGCTGAATCGCACAAAGTGATTCGGTCGGCCTGTACTTGGCTTATATGGTATCCGTGTGCCACTTTTGTAGTGAAATGCCGCATGGTCAAACAAATTGACACATATAAGGCAAGCAAAAGGACTATTGCCGCCAAAATACGGACGGCTATCTTTATCAGTTTCATGTACTGTCCTATTTGGGAGTCTCATATATGAGATATGTGTCGCCATTTTTAGAAACATATTCATATAAAATGACCTCTAAAAGTTTTTGTCTACTTTTAGAGGTCACTTCATTCCGATACAGCCTCTTTCTTATACCAATCTCCAACGGAGGAGAAGAGCAGGTTTAGAACTCGGCGTTTTTCGGTGTGCGGGGGAAAGGTATAACATCGCGGATGTTCTGCATTCCGGTGACGAACAAGATTAGACGCTCGAAACCCAAGCCGAAACCACTGTGCGGGCACGTGCCGAAGCGGCGGGTGTCAAGATACCACCACATGTCCTTCATCGAGATATTCAATTGCTTGATACGAGCCAACAACTTGTCGTAATTCTCTTCACGCTCGGAGCCGCCGATAATCTCGCCGATTTGCGGGAAAAGCACGTCCATGGCACGCACCGTTTTCCCGTCGTCGTTCATCTTCATGTAGAAAGCCTTGATTTCTTTCGGATAATCCGTCAGGATGACGGGACGTTTGAAATACTCTTCCACCAGATAACGCTCGTGTTCGCTGGCCAAATCGGTTCCCCAATATATCGGGAACTCGAACTTGCGTCCGTTCCTCACGGCTTCCTCCAGAATTTCGATGCCTTTCGTGTAGGACAAACGCGCAAAACTATTTTCCACCACGAAGTGCAGGCGCCCGAGCAACGTCTTGTCAATCATCTTGTCCAAGAAAGCCAAATCATCTTGGCAATTATCCAAAGCCCAACGCACACAGTACTTGATGAAGTCCTCTGCCAAGTCCATGTTGTCGTTGATGTCGTTGAAAGCCACTTCTGGCTCAATCATCCAAAATTCGGCCAAATGGCGCGGCGTGTTGGAGTTCTCCGCCCGGAACGTCGGCCCGAAAGTGTAAATGGCACCCAAGGCTGTGGCTCCAAGCTCTCCTTCCAACTGTCCGGATACGGTCAGCGAAGTTGTCTTGCCGAAGAAATCATCGGAATAGTCTATCTTCCCCTCGTCGTCTTTCTTCAAGTCGTAGAGGTTCTTCGTGGTCACCTGAAACATTTGTCCGGCTCCTTCGCAGTCGCTGGCCGTGATAATCGGTGTATGGAAATAGAAAAAGCCATGCTCGTGAAAGTAGCGGTGGATGGCCATCGCCATGTTATGGCGGATACGGGACACCGCGCCGAACGTATTGGTTCGCAAACGCATGTGGGCATTCATACGCATATATTCCATGCTCTGCCCTTTCTTCTGCATCGGATAATCCGAACCGCAGGGACCGAGCACCTCTATTTCGTGAGCCCGAATCTCCACGGCTTGCCCCGATCCCACACTTTGCACTAATTCGCCCGTCACGCTCAGGCAGGCACCGGTCGTGACGAGCTTAATCAATTCATTGTCAAACTTACCCGCATCGGCCACTACTTGTACATTCTTAATTGTCGACCCGTCATTCAAGGCGATGAAATGGACAGCCTTGCTCCCGCGGCGTGTACGCACCCAACCTTTCACATTGACTTCCGAACCGTAGTCCTCGCGTTTCAATATGTCTATGATTCTTATCCTGCGAATAGTTTCCATTTTTCCATCATCATGATATCCTGTCATTCGAATGCTCCCATACGCAACATGTTCACTTCCTGTTCTGTCAGGAATCTCCAGTCGCCCCGGCTGACATTCTTCTTCGTCAACCCTGCAAACAGCACGCGGTCGAGTCTCACCACGCGGTAACCCAAAGCTTCGAATATGCGGCGCACAATACGGTTTTTCCCAGAATGAATCTCGATGCCGACCTGTTTTTTATCGGTGGGGCTGGCATATTCGATGGCATCGGCACGTATTTCCCCGTCTTCCAACGTGATACCTTCGGCAATCTGCCGCATGTCGGCTGCCGTCACGTTCTTGTCGGTCGTCACTTGGTAGATTTTCTTTTTCAAAATCTTGGGGTGCGTCAGTTTGGAAGCCAGTTCTCCGTCGTTAGTAAGCAACAACACGCCCGTGGTGTTACGGTCAAGACGTCCTACCGGATAAATACGCTCACGGCAAGCACCCTTGACCAAATCCATCACAGTCCTGCGGTTCTGCGGGTCATCGCTGGTAGTCACGCAATCTTTTGGCTTGTTCAGCAGGACATACACCTTACGTTCAATCTGCACCGGTCGGTCGTGGAACTTCACTTCATCCGTACGCTTCACTTTCGTACCCAACTCCGTTACCACCGTTCCGTTGACACTCACCACGCCTGCCGTAATGAATTCATCCGCTTCACGGCGGGAACAAACCCCGGCGTTGGACAAGAACCTGTTCAAACGAATCGGCGCGTCCGGATCCACATTGAGTTCTTTATACTCAATCTGTTTCTTCATGCTATACCTGACATCGGAATCATAATTGCCGATACGGCGTTGATGCGGCCTGCCTCCTTCGAAACGGTTGCTCCCATACCCACCTTGCAGACGATGGTAACTTCCTTCGCGGTTGCCGTACCAACTCTCACGATTGCCGTATCCACTCTCGCGTGTCCTGTAATAACCGTCGCGGTTATGACTGATTTCACGACGATACCCTCCGGTATTCGAGCGGAAATTTCCCTCGCGGTTGTATCCGCCCTCGCGGTTATATCCTCCATCGCGGTTGTATCTCCCCTCACGGTTATATCCGCTTTCGCGGTTGTATCTCCCCTCACGGTTATATCCGCTTTCGCGGTTGTATCTCCCCTCACGGTTATATCCGCTTTCGCGATTATAATCCTGACGGAGCTGATAGTTGCGATAAGGTCGCGGTCCGCCACTGTAATTACGCTGTTCTCCACCATAACCGCGGGTTTCCCGATTGTAAGGCGGACGG
>CAYXQT010000203.1:0-4003 GCA_964466445.1 uncultured Paraprevotella sp.
TGCTTTCTGAAAGCGGAGACCCCGTTCCGGCTGACATCCCGCTTTCCCGTGACGGCGCAAGAATCGCGTATTTGCCGCGCCTTCCCGACGGACGTGCGAATAAGCGGCCCACGCGGGGTCGAGATTGACATTCTGACAAAACGACAGCCGGAGGGAGGCACGTTCCCCGCCTTGCCAAAAACAGCCTTCGGGACAAACCGCGTCCCGTCCTTGGCGGAAGTTGAGAACCCGCAAGGTGCTCAACCTGACCATTGCCGTATGCCGTTGGGTGCATATCGGGAAGTTCTGGAAGCCGGGAGTGCGAAGGCGGGCATCCTACAAACGTCCCAGCCTTTCCCTCACGCCGTCGGCATACGCACGCCAAAACTTCGGGATGTCGGCCCATCGGTAGGCATCTGAGAAAGGAGCGGAGAACAAGGCTATGAGGACATAGCCCAAGACCCCGTTGAAGCCGCGGAGGTATCTCACGGCGAGGTTCTTCCCGTAGTGGTGGTTCAGATAGGAAGAATTGCGCACCTGATAAAACCGTTTCCATTTCTTTTTCCTGTTGCGTTCTCCCCACGTGTCGCCGGAGAAGAACTTCTCCTTGTCCATCAGGGCCGAGGGGACATACAGAATCTTATAACCGGCCGCCACGGCACGCAGGCAATAGTCCGTGTCGTCACAGAAGATGAACAGCTCCTTGTTGGGAAGTCCCACCCGCCGCACGACCTCGCCGCGGACGCACATGCCTTCGAAAGCCGTGCCGCTGATTTCCACCGGGCCGTCCACTTCCATCTTGGCCAACCGTCCCGAATACAAGGATGAGAACGGGTCGGACAGATTGAAAGACAGGAAATCGTTCGTGTAAATCCGCCCGTCAAGTATGCGGCGCGGCGCCAAAATCCCCACTTCTTCATGCCCGGCATAGGCCAGCAAATGCTCCAGACAGTCCGGACGCGGGAAGACATCGTCGTCCATGCACCAAATCCAGTCGCCGCCGCGGCGGCAGGCATGTTCCATTCCGGCATGGAAGCCTCCCGCCCCTCCCACGTTGGCCTGATGGATTACGTCCAACCCCTCTTGTCCGTCCAGCCAGGCTCCCGTCCCGTCCGTGCTGCCGTTGTCCACCACCACGAGTGAAGCGAGCGGCACGGTCTGCCGGCGCAGGCAGGAAAGGTTCCGTTTGAGAAGTCCCAGACGGTTGTAAGTCACGACAACGGCAATCACATTCATGGCGTGCGTACTGACTAATACAAGCCGTTTATTTTCCCGGGCTGCGTGCTCCGGAAAGCCCGCATCAGCTTGAAGCATTCCTCCGCGTCGAACCCGCGGGCGGCGGCATACTCTTCAGCCAGTAGGCGGTGCATGTGCGGCGTGGCGGGGAGACGCTCGAAATTCTTGCAGCCTTTCCTCATGCCGACCGGGCCGACATACATCCGGTTCAAGTCCACTATCTCGATTTGTATCCCCTTGTCCGTCTTTCGGAACAGGATGTTCCCTCGCCCGTAATCCTTGTGCGCATACCCATGTCCGTGCAAGACGGCCGTCGTCCGCCCCACGGCACGAACCACTTCGTCCGCATAGTCGAAGTGCCTGTAGAACAAGTCGTTGTAGACATACGGGCAGGACGAGGCCAAGGACACGTAATAGCTCCTGTCGAAAAGCAGCCCCTTGCGCACGTTGAGGTAGCCGACGGGGGCGGGCGTCCCCACCCCGATTGCCCGGCACTTCCGCGCGTTGTCGTAGGAACGTTTGGCTTTCGAGGGACGGAGGATGCCGTAGACGAAACGGTTGACGGGATTGGGGCGATGGAAGGACTTCACCACCACGTCAAGCCCTCCGCACGTCATCTTCCTCAATTCGTTGCGCCCCTTGTAGACCACGACCCCCTCGCCGGCCGCGAAGCGTTCGGGGAGGGAACGCATGAAGCCCTCCAAGTCCCGGTAGTCGGGAAGAAGCTCCAATGTCCTATGGGACAGCACGTGGCGGACATCTTGGCCTGCACGTTTCATACGGTTCAAATCTTGTCCCTCCCTTTGGTGAATTTCGTCCAATAATATTTCAGCGGGTTCTCGTACTTCTGCCTCTTCCACGGGCGGCTTCCGTGGGGGCGGTGCCACACGGGGAGGTTCGTGAAGAGGTAGTTGCGGAAACCGGCCTTCAACGCCTCGTGCGAGATGGTCACGTCGTACCAGTTCTTGGACGGGTCGAGCCGCCCGAAGTCGGACTGCAGCAGGAACGGCGGGGTCAGCAGGGAACAGCAGAAACTGCAATGCCGCTTCTCCGCGTAGACCCCGCTTGCCCGTCCCCGCGCATGGAGGTAGGGATAGTTTGTCCGCCCTGCTTCGTCCACGGTCACCGCCGCGGCGATGGCGCAGTCCGGACGCGCGGCGGCTCCGTCGGACAGCCCTTGCAAGGTGTTCTCCCTCACCACCACGTCCGACTCCACGATCAACAGCCCCGCGTCCGCCGCCAAAGCCTCGCGCCGCGCCGTCTGCAGCACCAACAAGTAGTTGGGCGACGGATGCTCCGTCAAGTCCGACAGGTTGACCAGCCTGAAGCCCAGCTCTTCCGCCGCCCGCTCCAGCCGCGCCGTGTTCTCCGGCGTACTGAAATCGTTGTAGACGGTGTACGTGAAGGGAACGACGGTTTTCGAGGACAGGACGGCTCTTACCGTGTCGAGCGCGAAGTCGACGGAGTCCTTCACCGGCGTGACGACCTGCAAGCCTTTCATTCCACAGCCTCCCGCAATCAGCAAAGTTGCCGTCTGGCCAATTCCAAGGCCGCGGCCACCGTGTCGTCCATGTCGGCGTATGTGTACCGCGCCAGCCGCCCGCCGAAGAGGACATCCTCCCGCGAAGCCGCCAGCTCGCTGTACGACTTGAAGATTTCCGAGTTCCGCGCGTCGTTCACGGGGTAATAAGGTTCCTTGCCCGGTGCGAAAGCGTCGGGGTACTCGTAGGTGATTACCGTGGTCGGCTGCGTGCCGTATTCGAAATGCTTGTGCTCGATTATGCGGGTATAAGGCACGTCGCCGGACGTGTAGTTCACCACGGCGTTGCCTTGGAAGTCCTCCGTCTCTATGTGGCGGTGTTCGAAGCGCAGACTGCGGTATTCCAGCCGCCCGCACCGGTAGTCGAAGAATTCGTCAATCGGGCCGGTGAAGAGGATTTTGTCCGCCGCGGCGTCCCACGCCCCGCGGTTTTCGAAGTAGTTCACGCCCAGCCGCACTTCCACGCCGTCCAGCAAAGCGTCTATCAGCACGTTGTATCCGCCTTTCGGTATGCCCTGGTAAGCGTCGTTGAAGTAGTTGTTGTCGAAGACGAAGCGGAAGGGCACGCGCTTGATGATGAACGCGGGGAGTTCCGTGGCCGGATGCCCCCACTGCTTCTCCGTGTACCCCTTTATCAGGCGTTCGTAGATGTCTTTCCCGCAGAGCTTCAACGCCTGCTCCTCCAGGTTCGCCGGCTCGGCGATGTGTCCGTAAGCCTTCCGTTGCCCGGCGATTTCGGCCTTGGCCTCTGCCGGGGTCTTCACGCCCCACAGCTGGTAGAAGGTGTTCATGTTGAAAGGCAGGTTGTACAGCTTCCCCCCGTAGTACGCCAGCGGCGAATTGGTGAAGCGGTTGAACTCCGCCAGCCGGTTCACGTAGTCCCACACGGCCTTGTCGTCCGTATGGAAGATGTGCGCGCCGTACATGTGGACGCGGATGCCTTCCCTCTCCTCGCAATACACGTTCCCGCCGCGGTGCGCGCGTTTGTCTATCACGAGGCAACGCTTCCCCGCCGATTTGGCTTCGCGCGCGAACACGGAGCCGAACAGCCCCGCGCCTACAATCAAATAATCATATCTTTCCATATAAGTTCACGTTTGGTCATCCTGCCATCGGGTGTCGCCGCCGTTGCAGCCACTCTTCCTTGGTACGCTTCCACCGCCTGTGCGTCCACAGCCAGTATTGCGGGGCTTCGCGTATCTTCTGCTCCAACATCTGCATGAACATGGCGGTCATGTCGTAGTCCGT
>CAYXQT010000204.1:0-3922 GCA_964466445.1 uncultured Paraprevotella sp.
TGCCATAAGGCTTGCCGAAGACAACGCCCGGACGCGGACAATCATTTTTTCAAATATTCCCGATGCTTGAAAAGGAACACATACAAGTCCTTGAACAGGAACTTGAACGAGTTCCTGAAAATCTTCATGTCGCGCGAAAGAGGCGGCATTTTCATCGCCCTTTGGATTTTCCGTTCGAGGGGGTCTGATGACGGCTTTTCCATCCTTCTCCTGTAGAACTCCAGAACGACCGGGAAATCCCGCCTCAATACGTCTTCCCTTTCCTTCAACGATAACTCTTGCATGGTAAAAGAAACGCCGTCCAAACAGAAGTTGGAAACGAACATGTCCAAGTGCCCATAGGTCTTGCCGTGCAGGAGGATTCCCGTCACGAACAGCTCCCAGTCGGAACAAATCCTGAACTCCTCGCTGTAAGGGCATTCCTTGAGCAGGTCGGTTTTAGTGAACGTGGACTGGTG
The DNA here is from genome assembly GCA_964466445.1 of uncultured Paraprevotella sp. GTDB lineage: Bacteria > Bacteroidota > Bacteroidia > Bacteroidales > Bacteroidaceae > Paraprevotella. The sequence goes on from CAYXQT010000204.1 coordinate 459, forward strand.
CATGATATAGCCGTCGAACAAGGACTCCAATGTCAACGCGGCGGGGGAGTACACATGATGTCTCCTCGTGGGGAAAACCGTGACCGTGTTCCCCACATAAAAGTCGCGGCCGTCAAGGAGGGGAGCCGCCTTCGCCAGGACTTCATTGTCGTAAAACGTGTCGCCCGAATTCATGAAGATGCAATATTCCCCGTGCGACATCCTCACGCCCTTGTTCATGGCGTTGTATATGCCCCCGTCGGGTTCGCTCACCCACGAACAGCCCTCTCCGGCGGCTTCCAGGAAGTCCTTGCTCCCGTCACTGCTCCCTCCGTCGATGATTACGTATTCATAGTCTTGGAAAGACTGGGACGTGACAGAGGCGTAAGTCCTCTTCAATCCTTCCAAGTTATTGTAGCAAACCGTGATGACAGAAACCTTCATGACCTTTTCTCTTTTTAGGATATATGTTCATAGACGTCGGCCAGCTTTCGCGCGGCATCCTGCCACGTGAATTTCCTCAAACGCTCTTCCTGCCTCCTCAACAGCCCGTCCCGTTCCCTTGCGGACAAGGACATGAACGAATCGAACCGTTCCGCGAAATCCGAGCCGTTCTCCCCGATATGGAAATAAACGGCGGCATCCCCGGCTATCTCGGGAAAGCAGCCGGCTTCGTTCAACATGACGGGGCAGCCGGCCTTGTATGCTTCCAATATGGGTATCCCGAATCCCTCGTAGGCGGAGGGGTAGACGAAAACCAACGCATGGTGATAGACATCGAACAGTACCCGGTCCGAGCGGATGAACTTATGGACGAAACGGTCTGCCACGCCTTTCTCCTGGAAGAAGAGCGTCTCTTCCCTGTTGAACGGCTTTCCGGTACAGACGACCTTCACCTCCTTGTATTTCCGCAGGACGGGCAGGCAAGCCCTGCAAAACAAGCCGAAGTTCTTGTAAAGATGTCGGTCGCCCACATACAGCATGTATGGGAAGCCGAACAAGCTGTCCGGCGAACAAGCCAACGGCTCCGTGTCCGCGCCGTGGTAAACCACGCTGATTCTTTCTTCCGGGACATGGAAAAGCCGCATGAGATCCTCTTTGGTATGATTGCTTACGGCGATGATATGGCGGGCCTTCGGGACGAGTATCCTCTTCTTCACCTTTTGGAATTCGTCTTCGGGATAAAACTGCGGGTACAGCTCGGGTATCATGTCGTGCACGGTCAGGACGAAAGGCTTCTTCCCCAAATGCTCCAGGAAGTAATCGTCGTAGAATGTGGGATGGAACACGTCGTACTTATTTTCTTTCAACAGCCTGATGCTGAAGGAGCGGTTGTGCCTGGGCCGGCGGTCCCATCTCGAAAATTCATGGTAGTAAAAGTTGTAGTACAGCTTATAAAGGACTTTCTTAGCCAAAGAATCGCCCGTGCAAAGGAAGTTCTCGTATAAGTCTTCCTGCCTCGGGAAACCGAGTTGTCGCAAATATACATTGTCGGACACTCTTACGCCCAATTTGGCTTCGACGGGAAGCGGAAGCCGCCTGTACAACTCGGAGAAACATCTCGACACGCCCCCGAAAGTCTGCATGTCGAAAGCCTGGTAATCGTATAAAACTCTCATGAACTCTTTTCTGCGGCACACTCCCGGACGTTTCCCTTCTGCAAATGCAGATTACAACCATGTATGTCAATATATTTCTCGCTTTTTATCCCCAAAGTGTAAGGCAGGAAGTGGACAAAACGGTGCAGGCGCACCGCCCACCCGTCTTTTTCTCTCTCCACGCCGGGAAGCAGGCTCTCATACTCGAAATACAAGTGCCGCAAGGGATGCATGCAGTGGTACTGCCAAGGCTTCCGCCCGGAATAATGCAGGACGGCAGGACGGGCGAGCATCCCCGCGTATGGGGGAAGCCAACCGGACGGCTTGTCCTTCGGCCGGCGGTACGCCCCCTCCTGGACGTTCCATTTCATGTCCAGCAGTTTCCTGCGTCCGTGGAGCAGGCTGTTCAGCAGGTCTTGGTCGTTAGAGAACATCCTGTCGCGGTGCTTCCGGTAGTGTTCCTCGCACTGGCGTTCCACCCCGTGTTCCCTCCAGTACTCCAAGTTCAGCAACAAGACCCCGCTGTTGAAATAGTTGTAGGACAATGCGTAATGCAGACGCTCACAGTGCGCCGGGTTGACGGCGAAGCTGTCCGGCACTCCTCCCAACGCGACACCCGCGAGGTCGGTCTCCCACAAGTCGCGCAACGGGGACAAGACCAGCACGTCGCTGTCCAGATACAAGACCTTCGTCACGGTCTCCGGCAACAGGGAAGCCAGCAGGCAACGGAAAAAACACGCTTTCGACAGCCGTTTCTTCTCCCACCACACTTCGTATGTATTCATCTTGTCATCCGGCACTTCGTAAAAGCACACTTTCGCGCCGTATGAGCCGCCCACCTCGGACAGGAAGGCCGCATTTCCCCGTCCAAGTCCGGAGCCGACGACATGAAACACCGTCTCGCACGGGTCATTGTTCCGCAACACCGACACCATCGTCACCGCGCAGGGGCGGACGAAACCGGCATCTATTCCAAACGCTATGTGCATCATGTCATAAATCTGTTATGGAATTGAACACGTTGCGGATTGTTCCGTCCTCGTAGATGAACCCTTTTTCGCACAGCTCCTCATAATGCGCCTTCCCTATCACCCGGTCGTACTCCGCTTCCAGCCGCCCTTCCTTGTAAAGCCGGTAGAAGTATCTCCAATGGCGGCCGCCGTGCCTGCCTTTGTGCTCTTCCAGCTGCTTGCCGCCGTTCACCATCTTGCCGATGAACGGGCGGCGGCCGCGCACATTATAATGGTAAACGCGAATCGCCGAACGCCGGGTGCATTGAGGCAGCATCTTCACCTTGTGGTTTCCCATGGATATTTGCAGGTAACCGTCGGCCCGGTGGATTACCTTGCGGTTCTGACGCTCGAACAAGGAGTACGGCGACAAGTCATAGGCTTCCGGGTCTGCCACGGGCTTCACGGCCTTGCACCATTGCCAGAAAGGCTTTCCCTCTTCGGGATACATGCTCCTCACCTCGCAAGCCAGCACGTTGGCGCGGGACTTGCCCAGCTCCCTTTTCAACGACCCGGAGGGGGCGTACCAAAGTTCGTCCGCATCCGCGTTGACCACCCAGTCCGCCCCGAAAGAGGTCTTCGCCTTCCATATCATCCGGTCTACCCACTCCTTTTGCTCGTAACCCGAAGCGGTTTCCCTTGTCACGTCCGCCACCCACCCTTTCCGGCGGTATCTCTCGATGATTTCGCAAGTCCCGTCCGTGGAGTCGTTGTCCGTGACGAGGAACGCGTCCACGCCCATGGCCTTGTGGAACAACAGGTTCCGTTCCAGCAACTCTTCTTCGTTCTTCACTAAGAGCGTCATCACCACCCGCGGGTCGGGAATTTTGCGGAGCGTTCGCGGCAAGTCCCGGAACGCGCGGGCTGTCTTATGGAA
>CAYXQT010000205.1:0-3829 GCA_964466445.1 uncultured Paraprevotella sp.
ATTTTTTGCAGGTCTCCGAAGTCTTTCTCCTCGCGGGAAGTCTGCCCGCCGGACTCCTCCGGCTCAATTCGCCAGCCCGGCACGGACGGGAACGGAGCTTTTCCCCGCGCGGCGCAGACGCACCACGGGGAACAGCCGCAAGGACAGCCCCGGTCGTGTGGAAGGTGCTGGGACATGTGAGGCGGGACGACCGATCGCCGACGCAGGTCGTGGGGAATATGAAGAGGGAAGGCAAGCCCATGTCGCACGAACTGACATGCCGGTACGTGTGGGCGGACGGAAGCGGGGAACCGGCGGGGCATTGCCGCCGCGGCATAAAGTGCGACAGGCACGACAGACCGGACTGCACGGCCAAGGGAAAAACTCAATTTCTCAACACCGAAACGAGGGTTCTTCAAACATTTCCTCTAAATTTTGCACTTGCCAGTTGACTCTGCAGAACTTGAAGCCGTGACACCATCCTGTCGTGCCTATGCCGTCAGTCGCGATGTCCTTGAACACCTTGTCGAAACGCCGCCCGGGATTGTGGCGGACGGGTATCATGGTGCTGTCCACAAGGCTGATGCCCGGACATTCCCCGAACGCCTGAAATTTCATGGACAGCATCATGTGGAAGAACACATGCGGCATGAACTCTGACATCTGTCGCATGGGACGGCATCGGGGAAGCAGGATTCAAGATGACCTCCGATGTAAGACAAGAAACAGTGCCTGAAGTTCCCCAACGAACCGAAACGGTAATATACGAGTATCATCTCATAAATCCCGCTCTCTCAGTGCCTACCATTGCGATTCCCGTGTCTTGTCCCGTCCTCCGGGGCTTCTATCCTGAAGTTTTTCCGCAGTTCAGCGTGCAAACTCTTCACAAACCCGTCCCTGCCTGAATGTGCGAAGGCACGTGGAAACGGTTTTCTTCTTCTGTCTGAAAGGAGGGGAAGAAGGTCAGAACAAGTCCACCTCCACCGGGCAATGGTCAGAGCCGAAGATTTCGGTGTGGATAGTCGCGCTTTCGAGCCGCGTTTCCAACCGTTTGGACACCAGGAAGTAGTCGATGCGCCACCCGGCATTCTTCTCGCGGGCTTTGAAACGGTACGACCACCACGAGTAGATGCCCTTGCGGTCGGGATAGAAGAAGCGGAAAGTGTCCGTGAAGCCGCTTTCCAAAAGGAGGCCGAACTTTTCCCGTTCTTCGTCCGTGAAGCCCGCGTTCTTGCGGTTCGCCTGCGGGTTCTTCAAGTCGATTTCGCGGTGCGCCACGTTCAAGTCGCCGCAGACGACGACCGGTTTCCGGGCATCCAACCGCAGGAGGTAGGCGCGGAACGCCTCTTCCCATTGCATGCGGTAGTCGAGACGCTTCAGCTCGTCCTGTGAGTTAGGCACGTAGACCGTGACCAAGAAGAATTCGGGCATTTCGAGCGTGATGACGCGCCCCTCCTTGTCGTGTTCTTCCAAGCCGAGGCCGCGGGTGACGGCAAGCGGGACATGGCGGCTGAAGACGGCCGTGCCGGAATATCCCTTCTTCTCCGCGTAGTTCCAGTAGGAACGGTAGCCCTCGAACATCAGGTCGATTTGCCCCTCTTGCAGTTTCGTTTCCTGCAGGCAGAAGAAGTCCGCGTCCAGAGCGGCGAACGTGTCCTTGAATCCTTTCCCGCAACAAGCCCTCAGGCCGTTGACGTTCCATGATATGAATTTCATACGCTGTACGTTTTGTCGTAATCCCGTTTCCCGTTCCCAAAGGTAAGCCTTTTCTTCCGGACGAGCAAATCCCGCCGGAAAAAGGCGGCAGTCTTCCTTTCCCTTCCCACGGGCCGCGGAGTCTACCGGCAAGTGCAAAACCAGAGGAACTGTTTGAAGAACCCGCATTCCGGCGTCGAGAAATTGAGTTCCTCCTCTGGCCTTGCATTTGTCATGGCCTGTACTTTTCCCAAAGAAGAATCCCATCCATGTGGCTTAGCATAATTTAATTCTTACCACTTACTTGAATCGAGATTTATAACTAAATTCGCGACCATGAAAGCCATGATTTTCGCGGCGGGATTAGGAACCCGCTTGAGACCTCTGACGGACACGATGCCGAAAGCCCTTGTCCCCGTGGGAGGGAAGCCCTTGCTGGAGATATTGATTTGCAAGCTGATATCTTCCGGCTTTACGGATATCGTCATCAATGTGCATCATTTTGCCGAACAGATTGTGCGGTTTGTGGAAGAGCATGACGCTTTCGGCGCGAATATCAGTTTTAGCGACGAACGGGAAAGACTGCTGGAAACGGGCGGGGGCATCAAGAAGGCCATGCCCTTACTACAGGAAGGAGAAAAGGCAGACAGCCCCATTCTGGTTCACAACGTGGACATATTGAGCAACATGGATTTACGGGAGTTTTATCGGCACGGGCGCGGGGCGGCGGCCTTGTTGTTGGTAAGCGAGCGGAAAACGCAACGTTACTTGCTGTTCAATGAGGAAAACCGCCTGACGGGGTGGAAGAATGCCGAGACAGGAGAGGTGAAGTCGCCTTACAGAAGTTTGGACGTAGAGGCTTGCCGCAAATATGCCTTTGCAGGCATCCATCTGTTTTCTCCACGGTTGTTTCCTTATTTTGATACGTGGCCTGACAAGTTTTCCGTGATAGACTTTTACCTTTCGGTATGTGTCCGGAAGCCAATCCTCGCTTATCTTTCCCCAGGACTTAAGATATTGGACGTAGGGAAGCAAGACGCCATAAAGAAGGCAGAGGATTTCCTGACGCAAGACGACGCATCGGCAACGGCTTCGTCCGATGTCCCTTGACTGTCCTTTACAGCAGGAAAACGATAAGCATTCCCGTGGGGAATGGCTTGTGCGATTTCCGGTCGCGTATCGATGTGTGAAAGTTGCGTGAAACTTTTGAAGGAACGGAGTTCGGGTGAATCGGAATCGGGCTTCCCCTTGCCCTCGCGTCCAATTTGTGTCGTATCCGTTCGGGTTCCTTGGCCGAGAATGTATTGAGCCGACTTTTTCACGGACGTATCTTCTGATGGGACTGTCGGCGTTTCCGATGCTTCCTTTCCGCCGGAAGCGGCAGGATTTTGTCCTTTCCCTTTGGAGTGAGAGCCTTGGGTGCATACGGTTATTCCGGGCAACGACATGGCGCGACCCTTTCGGGGTGCATGGCCCACGTGCGCCGTAATTTCATCGAGGATTGGGGCAAGCATCCCGTCCGAACCTCAAACTGCCCTACGAGCTTGAAAACCAACCTGAAAGCCCCGCACGCCATCGTTTCGCCCGGTTACGCTTCCCTTTTGACAATATGACAGCCGTTTCCTTTCTTCCGCGAGCAAAATGAAAGGAAAAAGCCCGTTTCAAGCATTGCGGACCATTCCGTTTCCCTGTTCCTCTCCGCCCTGCAGCCGGAGGACGAGGCGACGGAAATCGGCGTGACCGCAGGAAACAAGAAAGAAGAAAACCCGGTCGCGACGCACGACAAGCCAAGGCCGGACGGCGGAAACGGGACAACGAAGAAAGGCGAATCATCGCGGAGAAATTGGGCAATCCTTGTCGGGGCGTTAATTATCGGAGCATTAGCATCATTCGCTATAACTATGAAATGTAGCCCATCCGACACAAGTCCCGAAGAGAATTCCGAAGTTTCCGTTGATTCGATACCCGCAGAGGAAACTCCGCGGACTGTGGAAAACGACCCCGTCGCAACGACATTGGGAGAATGCGTTTATTCCGGCGAAGTGGACGAGGACGGCAGGCCGCACGGTCACGGCATCGCCACTTGGGAAAAAGGCGAGGCGAAAGAATACGACGGCAATTGGGTACACGGCGACATGGACGGCGAAGCCCGATA
>CAYXQT010000206.1:0-3733 GCA_964466445.1 uncultured Paraprevotella sp.
GCTGTGCTTCCGCGGGTTCATATTCCTCGTCCGGCTGGGAGGAAGGCGGTGGATGGAAATCTGACGGGATGCCCCGCGGGCGGCCCCGCAGTTTCCGTAATTCGGGTCATAACATCCGTAATCCGTCTACCGGGCAATCCGCGGTGTTGTCCTAACTTTGTGCCGACGGCGGACGGGAGGCAGACAAGACAAGAAAAAGACGCGCGGCTTCCGAAGCCGCAAACTTAAAAAAGATACAATGAAACTGATACAAGACATGGAGTTCGGGGGCGAACGCCCCCTGTTCGCCTCGCACGGCCTGCGGCTGAAGCGCGTGACGATACACGCCGGGGAGTCCGCCGTCAAGGAGTGCAGCGACATCGCCGCCGAGGACTGCCGCTTCGAGGGCCACTACCCCTTTTGGCACGTCCACGGGTTCACCATCGACCGTTGCCACTTCGACGTGGGAGGACGTTCCGCCCTCTGGTATTCCGACCACCTGAAGATGACCGACACGCGCATCGACGCGCCCAAGATGTTCCGCGAAATGACCGACATCGAAATCGAGAACGTGGAAATCAACGACGCCGACGAGGTCTTCTGGAAATGCGACCGGCTGAAGATAAAAAACCTGAAGCTCCATGAGGGCAGATACCCCTTCATGTTCAGCCGCGACATCCGTGTCGACGGGCTGGAAAGCGACAGCAAGTACGTCTTCCAGTACGTGAAGGACGTCGAGATACACCATGCCGCGATCACCACGAAAGACGCGTTCTGGGAAGTGGAGAACGTCACCGTCTACGATTCCGAACTGGACGGCGAATACTTGGGCTGGCATTCGCGCAACCTGCGCCTCGTGAACTGCCACATCGCCGGCGAACAGCCGCTCTGCTACGCCACCAATCTGGTGCTCGAGAACTGCACCTTCGACCCGGCGTGCGACCGCGCCTTCGAGTACAGCACCGTCCGGGCGACCATCAAGGGGCACATCGGCGGCGTGAAGAACCCCACTTCGGGGTGCATTGTCGCCGACAGCTACGGAGAGGTCGTCATCGACGAGAACATCAAGGCTCCCGCCGACTGCGAGCTTAAATACCCCGACGGACGAACCTATCACGAGGACTGAACGATGAAATACGACTTCGACGAGATAATCCCCCGTCGCCGCACCAATTCCTTCAAGTGGGACAGCATGGCGGCCGACGACGTGCTCCCCCTCTGGGTGGCGGACATGGACTTCCGCACGGCACCCGCCGTGACGGAAGCCCTGGCCGCGCGCGTCCGGCACGGAGTGTTCGGCTATACGCTCGTCCCCGACGAGTACTACGAGGCCGTCGGCGAATGGTTTCTGAGCCGGCACGGGTGGGCTTTCGGAAAAGAGCAGGTCATCTGCACGCCGGGCGTGGTGCCCGCCGTTTCCGCCGTCATCAAGGCGCTCACCGAGCCGGGCGACAAGGTGCTGGTGCAGACCCCCGTGTACAACTGCTTCTTCTCTTCCATACGCAACAACGGCTGCGAAGTGGAGAGCCAGCCGCTCGTCTACGGGAACCACACCTACCGCATCGACTTCGACGACCTGGAGCGGAGGGCTTCCGACGGACGGGTGAAGGTGATGTTGCTCTGCAACCCCCACAACCCCGCCGGACGGGTGTGGACCCGCGACGAGCTGGCGGAAGTGGGCGCCATCTGTCTGCGACACGGCGTCACCGTGGTCTCCGACGAGATACATTGCGAGCTGACCTTCCCCGGCCACGACTACACGCCCTTCGCCACCCTGCCCGGCGAACTCGCGCGGCACGCGGTCGTCTGCGTGTCGCCGAGCAAGGCCTTCAACATCGCCGGACTGCAAATCGCCAACATCGTCGTGCCGGACGAGGAGATGCGCGCCCGTATCGACAAGGCCGTCAACGCCAACGAGGTGTGCGACGTCAATCCTTTCGGGGTAATCGCCACCATAGCCGCGTACCGTGAGGGCGGGGAGTGGCTCGCCCGGCTCTTGGACTACCTGCACGCGAACTACCTCTACATGGACGGCTTCTGCAAGGAAAACCTTCCCGGCTTTCCCCTCTGCACGCTGGAAGGGACTTACCTGACGTGGATGGACTGCCGCAGGCTGGCCGTCCCCTCCGCCGAACTGGAACGCCGCCTTGCCGGAGAAGCCCGCCTGCGCCTCAACGCCGGATCGATGTACGGCAAGGAGGGCGAGGGCTTCATGCGCTGGAACATCGCCTGTCCCCGCGCCGTCCTGGCCGAGGCCCTGCGCCGTTTCAGGGATTTCGTGTCCGGAAAGGACACCATGTCGCCTTAGCCCCCGCCGGGGCGGGGGAGAGGCGGATGCCCCGGCGGGCTTCTTCCCTCCGGCGTCCGCAAGGCTTCTCGCACGCGCCGCCGCCAATGCAAACGGGGAAAGTCCGCCCATTCTCCCATGTAACTGAAACTCAATTATGGAATACAAGACTTTGAACAACGGTGTCCGCATGCCGATGGTCGGCATCGGCGTGTACGGCATCCCGAAACGGGAGACCCGCAGAGTGGTGGAGGACGCGTTCAGCGTGGGTTACCGCCACGTGGACACCGCCGCCATGTACAGCAACGAAGAGGAAGTCGGCCTCGCCGTGCGCCATTCGGGCTTGCCCAGGGAAGAGGTGTTCGTGGCCACGAAAATCTGCGAGCCGTGTTACACGGTGCCGGAAACCGTGCGCTCCGTCGAGCGGTCGGTAAAGAGGTTGGGGCTGGACTTCGTCGACCTGATGCTCATCCATTGGCCCGTAGGCCGCCCGGGAGTGATGTGGAAAGCCTTGGAGGAACTGTACGGGGACGGGCTGTTCCGGGCCGTCGGCGTGTCGAACTTCTACCCGGACACGTTCCGCGAGATAGCGGCGGTGGCGGAAGTGATGCCCGTCGTGGACCAGTGCGAGACGCACGTGTTCTATCAGCAGCGCGGGATGCTGGAGTACCTGAAGCCCCGCGGCGTGGCACTGGAAGCGTGGAGCCCGCTGGCGGAAGGCAAGCTCGGCATCTTCAGGAACCCCGTGCTGGAGGCGGTCGGCAACCGGTACGGGAAGTCGGCCGCGCAAGTCGCCTTGAAGTTCCTCGTGCAACAGGGCATCGCCGTCATCCCCAAGACCGTACACGTGGAGCGGATGAGGCAGAACATCGACCTCTTCGATTTCAGCTTGTCCGACGAAGACCTGAAGGCCGTCAGGCGCCTCGACACCGGACACAACGTGACAGGCTGGCCTGCCGACGCGCTGGCCTATGAAGTCGGCGGGTGAGTCGGCAGGCCCGGCATTCCGAAAGCCTCCGCGTGTCGGGAAGGAGGCGCGGCGCCTTCCGCGCTTCCCGACGGACGGTAAGGGACGGCGTACATCTCCCGCCTCTCGCCGCGCACGTTGCGGCGGCTGTCCGGCGAGCCGGTCGGGAAGAACGCCTTCCGCAAGTCGTCCCCGATTGACCGCCCGGACATCTGCCGGATGCATCCGGCTGACGCGCTTCCCGTCAGGACTTTCGTTTTGTCAAAACGTCAGTCGCGCCCTCGCGGGAATCGCGTATTCGCATGCGGGTCGGGGCGGCGCGGGAAATACGCGATTCCCGTGCCGTTTGCGGAAGACGGAATGTCAGACGGAAAGGGTTTCCGCTATCAGAAGGCACGGCGGAAGGCAACTCCCCGCGCTTGCGGACGGAGGACGCGCAAGCCCGACGTGCGTTCCGCCTGACAAAACGACACACAGATTTCGCACACGTTTTCCCTCCA
>CAYXQT010000207.1:0-3729 GCA_964466445.1 uncultured Paraprevotella sp.
ACGGCCCGCGGCACTTCCCTTGCCCCGACGCGGGCACGGCATCAAGTTTTTTACCCTACCGCCTTAAAGATTCCAATTTTTTGCGTACCTTTACGCATAATTCACCGGAATTTTCGACATTATGCGGATAAGTGGAAAGATTGCGGCTCTTTTGGCGGCGGCTTGCATGGCAGCCCCGTCCCGGGCCATAGACAACGAGGGAATCACTTCCGGGCAACCCGCCGCCGGTTGTTTCACGTTGATTGAGAACGGCAACGCGACCCCGATATTGCTGGACGAGCAGGACGACATCGGCGTGGTCATCGCCGCGCGGAACTTGCAGGACGATTTCCGCAAGGTGACGGGGCGGCAGGCCGGACTTCTCCGCGCCCCCGAAGGCTCCCGCCTGATCGTAGTCGGCTCCTTGGAAAGCAAGTTCGTGAAAGAACTCGTGAAGGCGAAAAAGATAGACGGGGACGCGCTGCGGGGGAAGCGCGAGAAATACCTGATGACCGCCGTCCCCCGTCCTTTCGAAGGCGTGGAGGAGGCGTGGGTCGTCGCGGGAAGTGACAAGCGCGGGACGATTTACGGCATCTACGAGCTCTCGGAACAAATCGGGGTGTCGCCGTGGTACGACTGGGCGGACGTGCCCGTCGCCAAGCGGGAGAACCTGTTCATCCGGCGCGGGGAATATACGGCGGGCGAGCCTGCCGTGAGATACCGCGGCATATTCCTGAACGACGAGGCCCCGTGCCTCACGGGATGGGTGAAGCACACCTACGGCACGGACTACGGAGACCACCGCTTCTACGCCCGCGTCTTCGAGCTGATCCTCCGCCTGCGGGGGAACTTCATGTGGCCGGCCATGTGGCGGTGGAGCTTCTACGCGGACGACCCCGAGAACAGCAAGACGGCCCGCGACATGGGAGTCATCATGGGCACTTCCCACCACGAGCCGATGGGGCGCAACCACCAGGAGTGGGCGCGCGGGCGCAAGCGGTACGGGGCGTGGGACTACGCGACGAACCGGAAGGTCATCGACCGCTTCTTCCGCGAAGGCGTGGAGAGGGCGAAAGACACGGAAGACCTGCTCACCATAGGCATGCGGGGCGACGGCGACACGCCGCTGGGCGGGAAGGAAGGCTCCGACCACGAGTATGTCAACCGGGACGAATACAACATGGCGCTGCTCAAGAAGATAATCAAGAACCAACGCGCCATAATCGAGGAGGTAACGGGAAAGCCCGCCGAAGAGAGACCGCAGGTGTGGGCCATATACAAGGAAGTGCAACGCTTCTACGACATGGGACTGCGCGTCCCCGACGACGTGACAATGCTGCTCTGCGACGACAACTGGGGGAACGTGCGCCGCCTGCCCGACTCCGTGGAACGCAAGCGCCCCGGAGGATGGGGAATGTACTACCACGTGGATTACGTCGGCGCGCCGAGAAACACGAAATGGCTGAACGTGACCCCCATACAGAACATGTGGGAGCAGATGAGGCTCGCTTACGACTACGGCGTGGACAGGCTGTGGATTCTCAACGTGGGCGACTTGAAGCCGATGGAGTACCCCATAACCCTGTTCCTCGACATGGCCTGGAACCCCGGACGGTTCACCGTGGACAACCTGCCGGAACACACGCGCGGCTTCTGCGCCCGGCAGTTCGGAGAGGAACACGCCGACAAAGCCGCCCGAATCCTCAACCTTTACAGCAAGTACAACGGGCGCGTGACCCCGGAAATGCTGGACTGCCACACGTACAACCTGGCGACCGGCGAGTGGAAACAGGTGTCCGACGAGTACCGGAAGCTGGAGGCCGACGCGCTCCGCCAATACGTGTCCCTGCCCGAGACGTGCCGCGACGCCTACAAGCAGCTGATTCTCTTTCCTGTGCAGGCCATGGCCAACCTGTACGAGATGTACTACGCACAGGCCATGAACCATAAGCTGTACGGGGAGAACGACCCGGCGGCCAACTTCTGGGCGGACAAGGTGGAACGGGCGTTCAGGTTCGACTCCCTGCTGTGCGACGACTACAACAACGTGATGTCGGGAGGGAAATGGAAGAACATGATGACCCAGCGTCACATCGGGTACACTTCGTGGAACGACAACTTCCCGGCCGATGTCATGCCCGAAGTGCGCCGCATCGAGCATCCCGAAAGGCAAAAAGGAGGATACCTCTTCACGAGCGAGCGGGGCGTGGTGTCGATGGAGGCCGAACACTACTCCGAGGCAAGGCCCGCGGCGGAAGCCGACTGGAAGGTCATCCCGCACATGGGACGCACGCTGAGCGGCGTGGCCCTGATGCCTTATACCGAAGGGACGGAGGGCGCGTCGCTCTCCTACAGGATGGTCCTCCCGAAAGACCTGACGGAAGCGGACGTGCACGTGGTCGTCAAGTCCACGCTGGCCTTCCATGACGTGAAAGGGCACGAATACGCCGTCGGCTTCGACGGGGGCGGGGAGACGGTGGTCAACTTCAACGCCGACCTGAACGAGGAGACGGAGAACGTGTACCGCATCTTCTACCCGACGGTGGCCCGCAGGGTGGTGGAGAAGACGGTGAGGCTCGCCGTGCCCCCGTCCGCCGACGGGACGCGGACGCTCACCCTGCGCCCCTTGGATCCGGGAATCGTGTTCGAGAAGATAGTGGTGGACTGCGGCGGATACCAGGACAGCTACCTCTTCATGGACGAATCGCCCCACAAGAGAATCCCGCGCCCGTGAAGGCGCGGGGATGTGCAGAAAGGGTTGCCGTCCCGTCCTCCGGGGCGGCGGTGTCCGCGGCGGCATCCGTCCGTCGCCGTCGGGATGCCACCCTCGACGGCGGGCGGCTTTCCGTCTCCGTGCCGGGCGTGACCCTCGTCCCGGCAGTCCGCTCCTTTCGCGGGTCTTCCCATCCTCGTTTTTACGGAAGGGGAACTCCCGTCCGGTTGCGCCTCCCTTTTTGACGAAATGACAGCCTATTCCTCACTTCCGCGAGCAGAATGAAAGGAAAAGGCGGTTTCAAGCATTGCGGACTGCCGTCGAAAGACGCGAACCGGGAGCGAAAAAGGGCGTTTTCGGATACATCTTTTAAGGATTCGGGCAGGTTTTTTACATCCGTTAAGTGAAACCGTGCGTTTTCGTGCCGAGAAAAAATTCCGTTCCTGCGGACGAAACACTTTTTTCGTCCGCAGGAAAATCCGGAAAAGTGCGGTTCCCGGCGGAAATTTCTCCCGAAGACGGCGGAACGGACTGCGGAGAACGCGCTTTTTCCTCTATTTGGAGGGAAAACGGGCGTCGGGTCGAAGTGTCGTTATGCAAGGAGAAATACCCTCCGCGCTTGCGCGTCCTCCGTCCGCAAGCGCGGGAAACCGCCTTCCGCCGCGCTTTCTGATAGCTGAACCCCCTTTCCGGCTGACATCCCGTCTTCCGCAAACGGCGCGGGAATCGCGCATTTCCCGCGCCTCCCCGACCAAGGCGCGAATAAGCGATTCTCGCGAGGGCGGAACTGACATTCTGACAAAATGAAAGTTCCGACGGAAAGCGCGTCTTTCGGATTGCGGACGGCAAGCGTCCGGAAGGTCAATCGGGAACGACCTGCGGAAGCGGATTTTTCCGGACGGTCGCCCCGCCGCCCGCCTGCACGCGACATCCCGTTCCCATCCGCACCAGACAGAAAACGTTTCTCTACAAGCCGGATTCCCGTTCCGCAGGAGAAACGTCCGCGGCTTCGCGCACAATCCTTTCCGCATGCGAGA
>CAYXQT010000208.1:0-3681 GCA_964466445.1 uncultured Paraprevotella sp.
GTTGTTTTTCATTGTCCAATAACAATTTATAAAGATGATATCTTCCTAAAGTTGTCTTGAACCAAAAGAAATCTCAGGAATTGTTCCTGAGATTTCTTGCAACCGTCCGGGGAAGGGTGGCGATGCCGGACGGTCGCGAGTATTTGTCCCGAAGCAGGACTTGCCTTTACCTGACGATGACTTTCCGTCCGTTCACGATGTAGATGCCGCGCGGAAGCCCGTCGAGCGAAGTGGCCTGCCGGCGGATGCGGATACCGCTGAGGCCGTATATGTCGGCAGGCGTGTCGAAGAGCCCGCCGGGTTGCGTCTTGTCGGCGACGGACGGACGGACATCGGTCACGTGTTCCGGAGACATGCTTCCGTAATAGTACAGGCGGAAGTTATCGAATATGCACCAATAGGACACGGCGGTTTCTCTGCAACGCAGGCCGACTTTCAGTCTGGATCCGTCCTCTGTCAATTGCGTTACCACGCCGTTGTCGTAGAGACCCTCCGCAAAATACAGGCTTGCGGCTTGCATGTTGTTCGGCACGTAGAGAGTCGGATTGGAGCCTACTGCCGTTTCGTTCCCGCCCAGTTTCTTGACTTGCGCTTCTGCCGCGATATTTTGTATCTTGGCTTCTTTGTCGCCGGCATAGATTACGGCGTTCACGTTGTCTTGTCCAGCGGTGAAAGCTTTATACACATCTGCCGCGGCACCCGGGCGTTGGAATCCTTGTCCTTTGAATTGGTAAGTCCCGGCGGGCAAGTCTTCCACGGTCTGGTTGAAGTCGAACGTCTTCTCGTAGAACTCGCCGCAGGAGAACGATATGGTCGGCTTGGTAGACCAGCCCTCTCCATCCTTGAGCCCCGCGTCGGACATCATGAAGGAGATGTCGAAAGGCTGGTCGACACTCTTCGGCGTGGCTTCGGCGAGGAAATCCATCGCGGCGGCCAGCGCGTCCTGCGTCAGCGTGTCGATGTCCTCGGCGGTCGCCTCCGTCCGGTCGGCTTCCTGCCTTATCCGCGTCAGCTCGGCGTTGAGAGCCTCGTCCGTCCCGGCGGCGTCTTCGTCGTGCGGCGTACCGGCCAGGGAATCTACGTGCGCGAGCATCTCTTCAAGTTCCGACTTGCGCATCTCTTTCACCGCCGCGTCCAAGTTCTGAAGCTCTTCTCCCGTGAGGAAGACCCAGCGTTGTGCTTCGGCCGAGTTGGCGGGGTTGAAGTCGGGGGCTACTGTCCTTCCCCTCGCGTTGACGCTCAGGCAAGAGGGGTCGGGCGTGTTGTCGGGATGTATAATCCAGTATCCGCGCGTGATGATGCCGCCGGCATCCGTCCCGATGTTGACATCGTTGCGTCCGCGCATGAAGTGGAAGTTCTCCGCGGTCGTGGGTGTCTCCCTGTCGGCGGTGAGGAACGTGCTTCTGGAGGTGTTGTACGTCATGTACTGTCCTGTCCCGGCGTTGCGGAGCCGGTAGTAGCACGTCTTCGGGTCAAAGGTGACATACCATGCCGCGTTGTCGTCGGTAGCGGCTTCGGCGGCGGTCATCGCCTCGCACTTGAGAGACGTGCTGCCCGGCGTGGCCACGAGATAGGAGGTATAGAGGCCGAGGTCTTTCGACTCGTTCTTCAGGTAGTACTTCACGCCGTCCTCCTGCTCGAAGACGTAGGCGGGAGTGGAAAAGCCTCCCGTGGGAGGAAGCCCGTCTTCGCCGAGGGCCTGCACGATGAGGCCGTTGGCGACGTAAAGGACTTCCGTGCCGTTGTCTTCCTGCGCCCCGTTGATGCCGTAAGGCCACATGTGCGTGTTGTCGCCGGTCATGACGGCGGTGTTGTCGTTGTCCCAGAAGCGCAGGACTTCATTGGCTCGCTCGCCTAACCAGTTCCCCCTGTCGCCTTCGGCCCGGAAGTCGCCGCTCCACCATATATCATGTGTCCCTACGCCTATGGCGTGCGCCATTTCGTGCATGATAGTGCCGGCACGTTGGTAACTGGCATTCGGTCCTACACGCATCCATCCGCCGTAGCTGCAGTCGGCGGTGGGCGTGTTGGCTCCGTAATGGCATTGTATGTTCAGGCCGCGGATGCTCGTGAGGTTGTTCCAGTGTTCTACGGCGGAGGCCAACGCTTGGTCGATGCGCGCGTTGGCATCGGCCGGGCCGCCGTTGTCGTAGGTATAGTTGATTGTCCCCTTGGGTATGGTTATAATCTTGATGACATCGCCGTATCCGACGGCGTGGCCTTTGGTCATGGCATACGCCCGGACATAGTAGACGGTGGAGGGTTGCAAGTCTTTCATGCAGTAGATGTTCCCCTTGTTCACGAGATGCTCCGTCGTGCGGTCGTCGAGGATGGTGGGGTCGGGCGAGGTGCTCCAGCAGAAGCCCTGCTCCAGAATGTCGGACGCGGAAACGCCCGTGACGGTACTGCGCCCGAAAGCCACGGTGGCGCCGCGGGCGTAACGTGTGTCGGTCACCACGGTGGGAGCCGTGCCGGAGGCATTGGCCAGTTCATAAGCCAGCACGGCCTTCCCCAGACTTTCCACGGCAAGAGCCACGTCTTCCACGCCGGCTTCCAGTCCTTCCAGCGCGGCCTGCGCCGCCTTGATGGCGGTGTCGAACTCTTCCGCACCGTCCCCGCTTCCGTCGCCGTATGCTTCAAGTGCCTCGTCGATGGCGGCTTGCAGGTCCCGGTAAGCCCCGATGGACGATTGTGCGTCCGCGACAGCCTCGCGCAGACGGACGGCGACCCCGGTTATGTTCTCGTCGGTGGCGGCGCCCACTTCCTGCTGGGCGGCTTGAATGGCGGCCCTGAGTTCCGAAAGTACATCCTTTTGCATCTTTTCAGATGTCAATTCCTGCGCCTCGTCGATGCGGCGTTGCAGTTCCGCCTGTATTTCCGCCAAGTCGTTGTTGACGGAATACAACCGGAAGTTGTCGCAGGAAATCCAGTTGCCGGTGGCGTTTTCAGCCTTGAAACCCACGGCGGCTTGCCCTTCGATGACCGTGAACTCCACGGAATAGTCGTCCGCGGCACCCACCGGGACTTGTTCGTCGCCCGCGAAGACATACGCCCCGCTTTGCGTGTCCGAACTGTTCTGCTGGATGTTTTGCGCGGCTGCGGTCAACTTGTATCTTCCGTTTTTCAAAGAAGTCAGGGTTTGGCTGACGTGGCAGTCAGACACTCTGTTGCCTTGCCCGACCCATTGTTCGACGTAGGTTCCGCCTTCCTTTTTGGAGAAAGAGGCGTTCGTCTGCGTCTGCATCCCCACGTTCTCCCAGCCGTCGAAGCCGCTCTCGAAACCCGGGTTCTTCAAATAAGTGTCCGTGACATCAGTCTGCGCATGCGCGGCAAAGGGGATGCCGCAAGCCAAAGCACCGGCCACCAGAAAATGGATAAGTTTGTTTTTCATGACGTTTTTCGTTTAGACAGGTTTGTTCAAAACCGAAATTAAGTACAGACCATCCACAAAATTATAACTTAATATTCAATCATGCAACTTTGTTTCACGGATTTTATGTTAAATGTCCGCAAAGCGCGTGGCCGAAACATGACCGCGCCGCCTTTAACGACTGAAGAGGCGGCGCGGCTGAATGACGTGCAAGGGCTGAAATTACCGTGCGCCCACTTCTTGGATGAGATGCCCGGCTCCGCCCCACCGGTCGATGACGTAGAGCACGTAACGGATGTCCACGCCGATGC
>CAYXQT010000209.1:0-3602 GCA_964466445.1 uncultured Paraprevotella sp.
ACACAATTCGGCATGGCATTCTCATGTTGAAGGCAAAGGCTGAACGTGAACATCTGAAAAAGGAAGTCATAAACCTTAAGACTTTGTGCAATATCAACAATGATTACCTGATGGACGGCCTCAACGATTTCATTACTCACATCGACGACGAAGCATTGGTTGCGAAGGTAAATGCATCCCTTGAGGCTGTTAAGTCCTTAAGCACAGAACATGAACCTATTGACGATATGGCATATGCACTCAAAGTATTCACAATGACCTTTGATGAATGTGTTGTCGAAATTGATAAAATCCTTCGTGACAACAAAAGCGAACTGGTGAATCAATTCAATGCCATAGTTGAAGATGTACGCCTGTATAAGATAGGAAAACCTATTGTGGTTTTATCTGCAGACTATGGCGTTCCTCAAAATCGTGAGCGCGTGTTATTTATTGGATGCAGAAAAGATCAGGAACTTATTACCGAGATACCGGCTACAATTTGCGAAGAAGACAAGGTGACTTTATATGAGGCATTGTGGGACTTGGATATGATAAAAAACGGGGAAACTGTCACAAACTATAGAACCGTTCCTCCGCTTCCTGAATACCGGCATCTTTTGCGTACAAGGGCAGAATCCGGCGAACCAGACGAAAAGGGTAAGATGTATTCTGTTTGGTCACGCATGGGGCGGTTAGGTCATCGTTTTACGTTTGACGAAGAACCTTTTTATGTAAGGAATAGCAAAGAATTGAAAAATCCCAGGCTTTATCAGCACATGGAGTTATTTAATCATCAGACAAGTAATCAAAACAAGGATGTCCGCCGCCGTTTACGAATAATAGCAGAAAACGGAGACTACGATAGTTCGATTACAAAGGAACGCTTGGAACAAGAAGGACTTAAATCGGACAAACGTGACTATATGGTTTTGAATCCGGAAGGTCAAAGCCCGACAGTTTGCACGATGCCGTGCCCGCGGCTGTTCACCGTCGCGGTGACGCCGTCCATGATGTTCGCGGCCAGCCCCATGTTCCGCTCCCGCTCCACGACATGCACGCTCCTGAATCCCCGGGTTTCCCGCACGACGCGCCGCACTTCCGCCACGTCGTCCTTGTCCGCCCCGCCCTTCGCGCCGTCGGAGTAGACGAAGAGGTCGCTCTCCGCCGCCGGGGCGTTCGCGGCCAGCGAACGCAACGCCTCCCGGGTGTGCGCGGGGCGGTTGTAGACGAATAACAATATGGGTGCTGTGTCCATGACGGGCGTGTCGACTTTTCCCACAAAAATAGGAAAAATCCCTCATAGCCTCCGTCCGCCGGGGCGTTTGTATGCCTCGGTTAACATATTTTATGGAATGCCCCGCAGGACAGTCCTTGAAATCCGAAAAGGCAATCCGCATCCGGGACGGGCAGACTGTCCGCGAGAAAGCTGACATGCAAAAGGGGCAGAGGGCGGCTCCGAGTGACTTTCCCCGCACCGCGAAGACAGGAAGCAATTGCCCGTGTGTACACCGATACGCTTTCCCCTTTTCATCGAGCGTCCGTCTTCCGCGGCGTTTCCCCTGACATGACGCGATATGCGCGGACGTTCCGGGTTTTCCCGTCCGGGAAACGCGCCTTTGCGGGAAAAATCGGAGAGTAAACCGTCCGGGGGAAGGGCGGCTTCCGCAAGTCGTTCCCGACTGATTGTCCCCAGTCCGGGGGGAAGATGCGTTCCCCGCCGCGACTTTCATTTTGTCAAAACGTCAGTTCCGGCCTCGCGAGAATCGCGTATTCGCACGCGGGTCGGGGCGGCGCGGAAAATACGCGATTCTCGCGCCACTTGCGGAAGACGGAATGTCAGCCGGAAAGGGATTTCCGCTGTCAAAAAGCACGGCGGAAGGCAATTCCCCGTGCTTGCAAATGGAGGACGCGCAAGCCCGAAAGGCGTTCCGCCTGACAAAACGACACCGGGATTCCGTACACGTTTTCCCTCCAAATAGAGAAAAAGACGGGTTCTCCGCAGTCCGATTTTCCGCTTTCGGGAGGAAAATCCGCCGGGAACCGCACTTTTCCGGATTTTCCTGCGGACGAAAAAAGTGTTTTCTCGGCAGGAACGGAAATTTTTCTCGGCAGAAAAACGGGCGTTTTTTGCTTAAAGAACGTGAAAAACCTGCCCGAACCCTGAAAATATGTTTCTGGAAACACCTTTCTCCGCTCCCGGTTCGCGTTTTCCGGCGGCAGTCCGCAATGCTTGAAAGAGCCTTTTCCCTTTCATTCTGCTCGCGGAAACGGGGAAACGGCTGTCATGTTGTCAAAAGGGAGGATGGCCGCCGGAACAAGCCGGCTTCCACGGGGAAAGTCCCGCCCCGGCTTGCCGCCCCGTCACCCTTCCCTTGTCGTCAGCTCTATCTTCCCCATTTCGGCGGCGACCTCCGAAAACGAGGACCGGCAAGAGCCGATAATCTTCCGGGTCCGGCTCAGGCAATACAAGTCCACCGCGGCTTGCCGCATCCCCTCCAAGGAGTTCCGGCACAGCGGCGCGTCGCGGACGGTCATTATCTTGTCCCCGTATCTCTCTTCCATCCCGCGTTTCACCGCCTCGTCGTCCGTGGCCAGGTAGAAGTTTGTCCGCGGGCGTGCGGACAGTTCGGCATCCATCATGCGGAAGAAATAGCCGTCGGGGGATTCCTTCTTGGCGACGGCGTTGTCCGTGCGGCGCACATGCACGCCGACCGTGTCCGGCGAGAAGCCGGCGGCAATCCGCCGGATGCGGGCATCGACGGCCTCCACTGGGCGGAACAGTCTGTCGTAGTCGCAATACGACGCTCCTACGGGGTAGCAGGTCTTCACCAGGAGCTTTTTCACCCGCGTTCCGATTGCGCCCGACATGTCGCCGTCCTTGTGGAAACCGAAGTCGTGGAGTACTTGTCCGTATTCCAGCTTGAGGAGAGACCCGACAAGGAGCTTCGCCATCTTCCACCGGTGCGCCCTGTGCAGGAAGCCCGGTTTCTCCTCTATCGTGACACCGCTGATGCTCACGGGGCGGAACAAGTCCGTGAAGAGGGCGGCGCAGTCTTGAGTCTTGCTCCACATTATCCTCAAGGGCACGCCGTGCAGTTCGGACAGCCGTACTGCCGACGCGATGGCATGCATGCGGTTGCACAGCCCGGCATACGGGATAAGGGTGATTGCCCCCACGCCTGCCCACGCTTCCTTTCCTGTCTTCTCCATGCTTGTCCCTTGCGCCGGATGAGTTGTGAATAGTCTTTCCCGTAATGCGTCCCGTTCCCGGCACTACCGTCCCAAGTCCAGGAAATGGCCTCCCTCGTGCCTTAGTTCCTTTCGCGTCCCGCATATCCTGAAGCTCTCCGCGACCGACTTCGCAAAGAGCGCAAGTATGCGAAGAGACCATCCCGGATGCTTCGCTATCTGTGAAGAGGCGTAATAGAACGTCTTCAACAGCGAAAGGGGAAACCGCACGTTGACATCCTTCAGCAGGACAAGCATGTACGTGCGTATCCCCTTCAAATTTCCCCTTTTGTCATACACGCGGTTTTGATTCCTGTCGTGAACCGCGTGAGCCGCGGGGCAATAGCCTATGCCATATCCGTGGTAGCGGAGGCGGTTGACGAAATCCACGT
>CAYXQT010000210.1:0-3601 GCA_964466445.1 uncultured Paraprevotella sp.
CGTTAAGGACAACCAACTTGCATGCTTCTAACCTTATATCGAACTCACGTTATTTACAAACAAAATCAGAAGAGGTCATAGGACTTCTTCCGGAATCTCATACCCTACCAGATAAGTTCATCAGATAAAACACAGAAAAATGTCTGCACTTGCTTCTGCATCTTACCGTTACGACGGTTGCCACTCATACGCCCGTCATCGGAAAGATGGGCATCCATCTCCCCTTCAAGAACCGCATTCAAAATACTCCCCAATAATGGAGCAAACGCGCCATTCTTTCCCAACATGAGCTTTCCGGCTTCTATCTGTTCGATGGCCTTGTTCTTGATATTTTCAAAATCAAATTCTTCACTCATAAATAAACTGTGTTGGCAAAGTTGATATTTTATTCTTTCTCTTTGCTGACACAGTTCAATTTACGACCTCGAAAATCATGAAAGCAATGAAGGGAACCGCCGTCTGTTTCGCCGACCCTTGCTGTTCGTGGCAGAAAGGTGTCACCGGAGAACGCCAACAAGCTCATAAGGCAATCCGTGCCGGAAGGTACGGTCTTCGGCAACCCGGGCAAATCCTTCCCAGAAGAAGTACAGGCCAAGATAGACGCAAGGCCAAGGGGAGAAACGCAATTTCTCAACACCGAAATGCGAGTTCTTCAAAAACATTTCCTCTGATTTCGCACTTGCCAGTTGACTCTGCACCACCGTTCTTATGCTTTTTTATCCCAAACTTCCGTTCCGCCTTGACGATTATGCCTAACTTTGCACGTTCAAAACAGTAAATCCCAATGAAAGAAACCAAGCACATCCAAATAAAAGACTTCAACTACGAACTACCCGATGAGCGCATCGCGAGATTCCCTTTGCCCGAACGAGACAAATCCAAACTGCTGGTATACCGGCACGGAATGGTGAGCGAGGACGTATTCACTTCGCTACCGGACTATTTGCCGCGAGGAGCTCTGATGGTGTTCAATAACACGAAAGTTATACAAGCGCGACTACATTTCCGCAAAGATTCAGGCGCACTCATCGAAGTGTTTTGCTTGGAACCTGCATTTCCGCAAAACTACACGCTAATATTCCAACAAACAGGATGTTGCAGCTGGATTTGCCTCGTGGGAAATCTGAAAAAATGGAAAAACGGAAGATTGTCCCGATTGGTGGAAATCGGCGGACGCAACGTCATCTTGAAAGCCACGCGGGGCGAAAATCGCGGCATCGGCCATTGGATTGACTTTGAATGGGATGACGAACAAATAACCTGGGCCGAAATCCTGGAAGCCGCGGGCAGACTGCCCATCCCCCCATACTTGAACCGAGAAGCGCAAGAAAGCGACAAGACGACTTATCAGACGGTTTACTCCAAAGTCAAAGGCAGCGTGGCCGCCCCCACTGCCGGATTGCATTTCACCGAACGCGTATTAGCCGATCTGGATGCCCGTGGCATAGACCGCGAAGAAGTGACACTCCACGTCGGAGCCGGCACATTCAAACCGGTGAAAAGCGAAGAAATAGCCGGGCATGAGATGCACACGGAATATATTTGTGTGCATCGCAGCACGATAGAGAAACTGCTGGCGCACGACGGAGAATGCATCGCCGTGGGTACGACTTCGGTACGCACTGTCGAAAGCCTATATTATATAGGTGTGGCATTGGACGAGAATCCCGACGCGGCGGAAGAGGACTTGCACGTGTCGCAGTGGATGCCTTACGAGTATGCCGCACGGACGCGTCCTGTCGGAAGTCCGGACAATGGGTGCCCGGAAGCACTTACCACAGTGCAAGCCCTGCAAAACGTATTGGATTATATGAGCCGCCACGGCTTGACAGCCTTACACACAAGTACGCAAATTATCATAGTCCCCGAATACGAATATCATATTGTACGGATGATGGTCACCAACTTCCACCAACCGAAGAGCACGCTGTTGTTGCTTGTCTCGGCTTTCGTGTACGGTAATTGGCGCAAAATCTATGATTATGCCCTCGGTCACGGATTTCGTTTCCTCAGCTACGGAGACAGTTCACTGCTCATCCCTTAAACCTCACGGAACTTCATGTAGCCATGCAGAAAAGGCAACCGGAATCTAATGCCATATAATTCAATAAAAACGGAATAAGTCAAGATGAAACGTTTGTATTGAAGCCATCTAAACTTATTTAGTCGTCCCTTAAAAAATCTTAGATTCAAAATCGAAGTGCAAAAGTCCAAGAAGCTGTGTCAAAATAGGTCAGCCTCATTCTTTGCCTTTTGAGGTTACGATATTTTTCAGGCAACTGGTTTTTGAGGATTTTCCCAAGATTCCGGTTCTCGGGGTGAAATCCGATTTGCAATACAAGACGGGTCATCTGGGGGAGCATCCCCCATTTCTGGCTCGTCTTGCCGTATTTGAACACATTGTCTTCATGTCGAAGGCAATGGCAAGGAAGGCAGAGTCCATTGTGGCCTTGTCCTTGCCGAAGCGGTGGAAGCACCGGCATGCCATGTCGTGTCGTGTTCGTCCGGAAACGGCATCGGAGTCCATGCACCGCCGTCCCCGGTGCCTGACACTGTCGTCCGAAGCTGGTAGCCCGCGTGCCTTTTGCTTGTGTTCGTCCAGCCTGTGGTCGGCCTCCATGGCACGTCGGCCGCCTTTTGCCTCATGACACATGCGGCGCGACGGGCAGCCGTTGCGGTTCCGGGCGCGGTGTCGTGCGCTTCCGCCGCGGCGGTCGTCTGCCGTCTTGACGCGGGAGATGCTGGCGCGAGCCGTAGGGCAGACATGGCAATCCTCCCCGGCATTGTGGTGGAAGTTGCCATGGCGGGACGAGTCGGACTTATGTCGCGGATGCCGCCCGGGGCGGAAGCAGTCGTGTTCGACGCGGATGCCCATGCCGACCTCGCCATGAGGCGGCAGTTCCCCTCGCCGCCATAACCGAAGCCGGCCACGGCGGCGGATGGTAGATGGCATCTGGGATAGGTTGAGGAACGGGACGAGGTAAGCGCGTCGGCGGGACTGGGGGGACAGGACGAAGTCCGTGACAGACCGGTCTGCGGCGGAAATCTGAAGGTTGCAACCCGGCTTGACCCGTCCGTCGTTCGTGGCATCCCTCCTTCATGCACATGGATGCGGCATCCGGATTAGTCCTCGACATTGGGTCGCGGTCGCCGGTCTGCCCAGTCGGCGGACATGTCCATTCAGCCTGTCACGTCGCACCCCAAGCCCCCTCGTCCGCTTCTCCAGCCCACGGCATCGTCTCTTCCGTCCCTTGTCTTTTGGACCGGGCGGCTATCCTGGTTCTTCAATAATACCCGTTGGCAGACCGAGGGTGAACTCGACTCTTTCATTGCCGGAAGCATCGTCCCGCGCTATGGTGCCATCCGTCCGCGAGGGCGGTGCCGCCATCTTCCCCGCGAGCTTGGCGCAGTTCCTTTCCGCCGCCTTCCGCCATACGAAGGCGGATCTGTCGGCCTTGGATTCCATTTTGGCGCCGCCAGCGTTCTCCACGTCCGGGCTGACAAAGCCCTTGCCGACCGGAATCAACACCGACTGTGGGGCGTAAATGACAGCCTTGGGCGGCATCCTCGGGTTATGGGGACTGCACCGCGCCCACGGTAC
>CAYXQT010000211.1:0-3575 GCA_964466445.1 uncultured Paraprevotella sp.
GTCCACTCGGATTCCGGCGAGGGACAGCGCGTCCGTCAGGACGGACAACAGGAAGTCATAGCACTTGAATACGGTCAGGGGCAGGAGCGCAAGCACGACACCGGAAGCACCCGGCCACTTTTCACCTCCATACACAGGAGTTTTCTCCCTCTCAATCAGGAGCGTGAAGAGGAAAGTCGGCGGTCACCGCCAACCGGAACGACACCGCCACGGGATTCCACCACATGTGCAGGAGAAGGAGACCGCCAACAACAAGGTGTTGGAGAACGTAGGCGCGATTATCCTGCCCTTCATCAAGAAAGCCGTCCCCCAATAGTCCGGGAAGACGAGCGGGAACAGCCAGAGGAAACGGAACGAGTTGAACAATATGATGACAGTTTGTTTTGGCAGTGTATGGTTTCGCAGGAAGCAAACCTGCACCCAGCACGACCGGACGGGAAACGGCTTCGCGCCGCCCCGCACAAAAGGCACACGGCCGACAGGCGGCACGATTGCCCCGAAAAGCGAGCAGCCGCATTCCGCTATCCGCGAGGCGGGACTGTGACTGTCCGAAAAAAGGCGACTTGCCAGAACAAGGGAATTGACGGCAGTATTCCCGCCGTTTCTCGTGGAAGCCGACCCGTTCCGTCCCGGACGGTCATGCCTCCATTTTGACAATATGTCAGCCGTTTCCTTGTTCCCGCGGGCAGAATGAAAGGGAAAAGGCTGTTTCACGGTTTGCGGACTGCCGCCGGAAAACGCGAATCAGGAGCGGAAAAGGGCGTTTTCGGATACAAATTTTTAATGTTCGGGCAGGTTTTTCACATTCGTTAGGCAAAACCGCCCGTTTTCGTGCCGAGAAAAATTCCCGTTCCTGCGGAGAAAACACTTTTTTTGTCCGCAGGAAAATCCGGAAAGGTGCGGGTTCCGGCGGGTTTTCCTCCCGAAAGCGGCGGGACGGACTGCGGAGAGGCCGTCTTTTTCTCCATTTGGAGGGAAAACGCGTACGGAATCCATGTGCCGTTTTGTCAGGCAGAACGCCTTTCTCGCTTGTGCGTCCTCCGTCCGCGAGCGCGGGAATTGTTTTCCTCTGGACAAAACGACGGCGGATTCCCCTCTCCGACTGACATCCCGCCTTCCGGAAACGGCGCGGGAAGCGCGTATTTTCCGCGCCGTCCCGACCGCCGTGCGAATGCGCGATTCCCGCGGGGGCGGAACTGACGTTTTGACAAAATGAAAGTCCCGGCGGAGGTGCTCCTCCCGGATTGCGACCGGCAGGCATCCGGGCGGGTCAGGCAGGGACGGCTCGCGGAAGCGGGATTTCCCGGACAGTCGCGGCGGAATTTGATTCCGTCCAATACGGGCGACCCGGTGCGTCCCTCAGAAGGATTTCCTTGACCGGATTGTTCGCGGACATGGAAAAGACATGGAAAAACGAAAGACGAAACGGTTCGGAGGAGGGGGAGCGCGTCAGTTCCCCTCCTTGAGCAACTCCTTGAGTTCCGAAGCGACGATTCTCGTGTACGCCTCCACTCCTTCCCGGTTCAAATGCTGGGAATCCTTGAAGTACCGGCTCTTCCCGACAAAGGCACTGTCCCCGGCATGCGACAGGAAAGGGATGCCCTCACGGCGCGCCAGCCGCCGGAGCGGCTCGTATTCCGGCATGGAACCGGACGGGACGTAAAGAGGCGAGACCGCGAAGACGAGGCGCGTACCCCGCGCCTTGCAGTCGGACACGAGCTTCCGCCAGTATTCCAACTTCAACCCGTCGGGACGGAACGGTCCCGGATTCGCACCGGCTTCCCCGCCTTTCCCGCTCTTCGGCTCATAGGCCACCGTTCCCTCAAGAGGGCGGTAGCCGCTATCGTACGCGTTCACGGGATGATACGCGTCCACCGCCAAGTAGACGAACTTCTCGTTGTACCTCACCATCATGGAACGCTCTTTCCACCTCTTGTTCCCGTCCACGTCCCGGAATATCGAATCAATCCCCTCGCGGTCGTAGAAACACCGCAACCAGGGCAGGAACCTCTCGTTGTCCCCCTCCGACAAATCGAACGGAGGGTGGACGTCGTAAACGATCACGCGCGGGACGTACCTGTCCCTGAACAGCCGGTATTGCCCGTAGCAGAAAATGATGCCGTTCCCGGCCTGACCGCAGTTGTAACACGACAGACCCACGCTGTCGGCCAGTATGCGCGGGTCGTAGTGGTGCACGGCGCGGGAAGAGCCGAACACCAACAGTTGCTCCTCCATCCGGTCGGCGATGTAGTTCATCCGCCCCGTGTCCCCGCCCCTGGCGCGGCCCAGGAGATACCGGCATCCCACGCCCACAACCGCGTCCGCGACCCACAGCAGAACCGCAAAGGCCGCAATCTTGACCAAGAACCTTCTCATCCCTTAAAAGCTTACGTAAATGAAAGAACCAGCACCCAGCACCCCGCACAACAGGATGGACATGACCAGTGCCACGTAGGTGGCCCACCGCACCGCCATAGACCTGTTGTCCAAGAGACTGAACCGTGAGCCACACTCCACAACCGCTTCCGACGCGCACACCACGGCCACGGAACTGAAGGCAAGTAGCATATGGATCCTTTTACTCGACATATTCACATGGCCGAAGTCCGTGAAGACTTTCGCAAGCACGC
This sequence comes from uncultured Paraprevotella sp., assembly GCA_964466445.1. Taxonomy (GTDB): domain Bacteria; phylum Bacteroidota; class Bacteroidia; order Bacteroidales; family Bacteroidaceae; genus Paraprevotella. Next base: position 2,631 of record CAYXQT010000211.1, read on the forward strand.
CCCAGCCGTCCTCCAACGTCGGCATGCGGAAGAACACCCAAGCCGCCGTCACCAGGAGGAAAGTGAACGCCACCCGGAAAGGGCGGGCAAGACGGCTCTCGCACTTCTGCAAGCCCAAAGCCTTCTCCGCGATTTGCGCGGCCCCGTGCATCAGCCCCCAGACGATGAACGTCCAGTTCGCCCCGTGCCATATCCCGCTCACGAGGAACGTCGCGGCGATGTTCCGGTAGTTCCGCGCCTTGGAGCAGCGGTTGCCGCCCAAGGGGATGTAGACGTAGTCCGTCAGCCAGCGGGTCAGCGAGATGTGCCAGCGCCGCCAGAACTCCGTCACCGAGGCGGAGAAATAGGGGCGGCGGAAATTGTTCACCAGCTCGAAGCCCAACAGCCGTCCTACGCCGACGGCCATCAGCGAGTAACCCGCGAAGTCGCCGTAAATCTGGAAAGAGTAGGACACCGCCGCCAAAGCGCAGTTCGCTCCCGTCTGAAACTCGTAATGGGGCAAAGTCACATTCACGACGAGCCCAAGCCTGTCCGCCATGACCACTTTCAGGAACATCCCCCAAAGCAGACACTTCAATCCTTGTACGGCACGTGCATGGTCGAACGTCCGCGCCGCCTTTATCTGCGGCATCAGGTCCACGTACTTCGAGATGGGGCCGGCGGCTATCTGCGGGAAGAACGCCACGAAGAGCATGTAGTCCCACCAATCGTGTTCAGCGGGAATCCTGCGGTAGTACACGTCGAGGAGGTAGCCCACGGCCTGGAACGTGAAGAACGAGATGCCCAGCGGCATCGCCCAGTTCAGCCCCGGCAACCCGACACGCATCCCGAAGAGGGACAGCGCGTCCGTCAGGACGGACAGCAGGAAGCCGTAGTACTTGAAGGCTATCAGGGGCAACAACGCCAGCACGACACCGCAGGCGACAAGCCACTTTTTACCCCCCC
>CAYXQT010000212.1:0-3574 GCA_964466445.1 uncultured Paraprevotella sp.
TTCGGATTCAACTACCAGAAGAAAGCCAACTTCAACCAGTCGTTCATCGCGGACAACTTTTCCTTGGGCGGATTGTCGCAGACGCAACAGATGGCGGACTTGTTGAACAAGACGGAGTATTCCACGCCGTTGGCGGACTTGATGTATAAAGCTTTCCTCGTGAATCCGCATTACATTTGCGACGACGAAGGGAAATTGCAGAAAGACGAAGAGGGCAATCCCTTATACGATGATTATTATGACGCGTTAAGTTCTGATTACAACAATTACGACCGCACGACGGAGGGCGAGATTTCGGGGTACGACTTCACCGCGTCCGCGAACATCAACGACCGCGTGTTCTTAGGCTTCACCTTGGGCGTGTACGACGTGGACTATTACAGTTACAGCACCTACAGGGAGTTCGGCACCATTACGGACGAGCAAGGGAAATCCATCAGCGATTTCGAGAATTATTCCTTGTACAACACGCAACACGTGAGCGGCTACGGCATCAACGCGAAGTTCGGCGGAATCTTCCGCCCCTTGGAGGATTCTCCTTTCCGCATCGGTCTGGCCATCGAGACACCGACTTTCTACCACTTGGACTATTATTCCTCTTACAGCATAGACTCGCCCATGGCGGAGGACGAGGACGGGTATCTTTTCGTCAACGACGAGTACGCCACTTATTTCCCGGAGGCTGACATAGACGACTTGCACATGAAGACCAAGACACCGTGGAAGTTCCGCGTCTCGCTGGGTCATACGGTAGGGACTTACCTTGCCATCGGGGCGGAATACGAGTATGCCGACTACTCGAAGACGAAACAAGGCTACGAGGATTGGGCTTACGACTACTGGGGATACGGCTATTCCATGGGGTCGACGCGCGACCACGACATGGACGAACTGCACAAGGCCACGCTGCGCGGCACTCATTCTTTCAAGTTCGGCGCGGAATTGAACCTGACGGAAAACCTCGCGTTCCGCATAGGGTACAACTACTTTTCAAGCATGTTCGAGGAAGACGCGACGCTGGATCAGAGGAATCCTTCGCCGGCTTTCGGTTATCAGACCACGACAGACTTCATGAACAAGGGCGAGGTGAACATCTTCACGACCGGATTGGGTTACCACGGGAAGCACTTCTACGGCGACATGGCCTACAAGTACCGCAGGCAGTCGGGCGACTTCTATGCCTTCGACGACACTTATATCGGCGGAGGCCTTGCGCCCGTGGACGTGAACATGGACAACCATCAGGTGTTTTTCACCTTGGGGTATAAGTTCTGACTGCGGGGGATGAAATCGGCGGAAAAAACGGCGGAAATGTTTTTGCCGTCCGGAAAAATATATCTAACTTTGCATCGGCAGAAGGAGGTTGGGGTATTAGCTCATCTGGCTAGAGCGTTTGACTGGCAGTCAAGAGGTGGCAGGTTCGAGTCCTGTATACTCCACGATATGGATTGTTTGTCAGTTTTATAAAAATCACGCACGGATTTGCGCATAGTTTGGCGGCTTCCGTGCGTGATTTTTGCGTATGGGTCGGGTTCGGGCAAAGAAAAACGACCGCCGGAGAAAGATTGGATTTTTGCACTTCGATTTTGAGTCTAAGCAACTGGCAATACAAAAAGGAAAAGGAGAAGCCGTCCCTTGAATTTACTGATTCTGCCGTGCACTACCGTCAAGTAACGTCGGAACAAAGGCCGCAAATTCTTGTGCCGCTGCAGAAGAAGACGGCGGAGAAAGGAAACTGCCCCTGTCAGCGGGCGCAAGCCAATCGTTCCTCTCCCGCGAGCTCAGGCGCATCACGAAGAACAGCCGCAAGGACAGTCCGGTCTGCGGGCGGACGAGAGCGGGGAACCGGTGGGGCATTGCCGCCATGGCATGAAGTACGACAGGCACGGCAGACGGACTGCACGGACTTCAACACTCCGGGTAATTCCTCCTTGAAAAATACAAGTCAAGATAAACGCGAGGCCAAGGGGAAAACTCAATTTCTCAATACCGAAATGCGGTTCTTCGAACATTTCCTCCAATTTTGCACTTGACAGTTTTCTCTGCAAAAACCTAATAATGTATAATTATTCATGATAATTTGTGGATTTGTTTTCTTTATTGCTTATATTTGCCGACAAGAGGAAGCAAAACTTCGATTCAAATGCGAACGGAGCGAATTATTGAACCTTTAAAACAAAAAAAACAAATGAAAAAGTTTTTAATGAGTTGCGTGGTGCTTTTCGGCACAGTGTCCCTTACCGCTTATGCCTTGCAAGACGGCAACAAGGACAAGAAAGAGAACAGTGACAAGATAGAGTGCTGCTGCAAAGACTGCACCTGCAAGGATTGCACCTGCAAGACCGGTTGCACGGGATGTGCCGAATGCAAAAACTGTACGAACTGCTGTACCAAGACTTGCTGCGACTCTACGGCCACCTGCAAAAAGCAGTAAACGGAATCACAACTGAGGATAATGTCGCGAGGGCGCGTGTCGGCTCTTTCCGTCACGCCGCAGACCGTGAACAACGTCTTCAGGGGAATCGGGAACGAGGCGTTCCCTAACGTTTCGTAAGAACGTCTTGTTCGAGAATGAATCTGCGTCAAGCGAATTTTCCATCTGTGCAGAAAGGTTTTTCGTTTGGCGCAGGTTCGTTCTTCATTCTGCCGACATTGGTTCCTGATGTTCAGGCCATTGAAAGCCGGACACATGCGGGAAACAAGAAGCCGATGCCCGTCCTGCGGCGGACGGGTCAGTTGCCGTCGGGTTTCAGTATTTCCACGAAAGGACTTTCGTCCCAATGGAAAGCGTCCGGGTCGTCTGGCGCGGAAGGATTGAAGGACGGCGTGCCCGCGCGAAGATAATCCACGAGAGGCAAACCGGCCTTTTTCATTCCCTCGATGACGCAACGCGCTATCTGATACGCCCCGTAGGGGTTGAAATGCGTTTCGTCGGCCAATGCCTTGTCCTGACCCGGATAAGTGCCGGCGGGATAATGCACGAAAGCTTTCTTGCTCCCCTCCTCGCCCAAAGCCTCGAACAGGACACGCGTCATCTCCTGCAAGTCAATGAGCGGCACCTGTTCCCGTTCGGCCACCCACCGGGTGGCATCGGGGAAGTCGGCGTGCGTGGACAGGATTTTCCCGTTCTCGAAGAAACGGCGGCGCGTCGGAGTGAGCAACACGGGCTGTCCACCCCGTTGCCGCACTTCGTCGATGAACGTCTTCAGGCTCGTGGCGAAAGAATAGTAGGCACCCCGTCCCGGTCCCTTTTGCTTTTGGTCGTTATGCCCGAACTCGATGAACATGTAGTCTCCCGGTTTCATCTGCGACAAGGCTTTCTTTAACCGCAGGGCGCGGATGAAAGTGTCGGCGCTCTCGCCGCTTTCGGCATAGTTGGCAAAGCAGACCTCCGCGTCGAAGAAGCGCGGAATCATCTGTCCCCAACCGGCCCACGGCTCTTCGTCCTGATCCACGACGGTGGAGTTCCCGGCCACGAAGACGGTCGGCACGCGACGTTCCGGCTCGACGCGGATGGCCGCGCACTGCGGGCGGCTGCCGTTGATTTCAATCGTCAGCTTGTCGTCCCAGTTCA
>CAYXQT010000213.1:0-3574 GCA_964466445.1 uncultured Paraprevotella sp.
CGGCGCGATAAGTCTTCCCGCCCCAGCCGGGGTGGTCGTAGGCGATGCAGACGGAGGTGAGCTCGTCGCCGTACAAGTTCTCCTTTTCGTGTATCCAATGCAGCCTGGTAATCAAGGCCGTGAGGAAGACGAGGAGGACTGCCAGAGTTTCGATGCCCGGTCTGGCACTCAGGCGCGTGCGTACACGCCCCAAGACTCCGGCAGTACGTTCACCGGTTACGGGAGTTCCCGCAGTTCCAATCTCCCCTACGGCAGGATTTTCCGGCGTGAAGCGCGATGAGGGGCGTCTGGCCGGTGCCATTGTCCATGGCTTTCGTGTTTCTGTTTCCACGTCGACAAATTTAATGAAAAAACTTTCGCGCGAAAAGGCTCGTGCGGCATTTTCCTTCACGCGGAAGGGCGGCGGGGAGAACTTGGATTTATGCACTTCGACTTTGAATCTGTCATTTTTCCGCCTTCGCCTTGCGCCTCCCTTCGTGTGCACGGGACGGAGGCTTGCCCGAAAGGCCGGACAGGTTACGGCATCGCGACACGCTCGTCGGGCGACTGCGAACGTCCAAACGGGAAATCAGCGACCGATGAGCAAAAAAGACGCTGAAAAGTTTTGCCGTGCCAGAACGACACCATAACTTCGTGCCGCCAAAACGACACGTCAACTCATCAAAAACGATGTACCAATACGATTATCCCCGTCCAGCCATGACCGCCGACTGCGTGGTTTTCGGTTTCGACGGCAAACGGCTGAACGTCCTGCTCGTCGAGCGCGGTTCTGAACCTTACAAGAACTGCTGGGCCTTGCCCGGCGGTTTCTTGGAGATGGACGAGACGGTAGAACAGTGTGCCATGCGCGAGCTGAAAGAGGAGACGGGCGTGGAGAACGTCTTTCTGGAACAGTTCCACGTGTTCAGCGACGTAGACCGCGACCCGCGCGAGAGGGTGGTGACGGTCGCATTCCTCGCTTTGGTGCGCCAGTCGGACTACTGGCCGATTGCGGGCGATGACGCCGCCCGCGCCTCGTGGTTCGGGCTGGACGAGTTGCCTCCCTTGGCATTCGACCACCACGCCATCATCGCCATGGCGCGCAAGAAGCTGTCGGAGATGACGCGCACGAGGCCCATCGCCTTCCGTCTGCTCGACAAGAAGTTCTCCATGAACGAGTTACAACGCCTGTACGAGGCCGTGAACGGCATGACCTACGACCACCGGAACTTCGCACGCAAGATGCTCTCCACGAATTTGTTGCACCCCGAAGAGCCGGGCAAAGCGACCGCCTGCGACCGCTTCCCAAACCTCTACTCGTTCGACGAAGAGGCTTGCAAGGCGGAAACGGACGGAAACCCTTAACGTCCGTCCGCCCTCGGGAAAGGCGATGCCCTCCGTTTTCGTCCCGCTTTGAAAAAACATCAGGTTTTCATGGGACGATGTCCGATTTTTCCGTAATTTTGAACCGTCAACCGTTAACATCGGCATCATCATGAGAAGAATACTATTGTCACTTTGTGCCGTCCTTTGCATGGCTCTGGCCGTAATGGCGGAGGGCAAGGCCAAGTATGTGTTTTATTTCATCGGCGACGGGATGGGGGTCAACCAAGTGAACGGCACGGAGACCTACATGGCCGCCGTGGAAGGGCGCATCGGAACGTCGCCGCTCTGTTTCGCGCAATTCCCCTACGTGGGGCTTGTCACGACGCAATCCGGCACGAACGGGGTGACCGATTCCGCCGCGGGAGGCACCGCCCTTGCCACGGGGAACAAGACGAAGAACGGGGCGGTGGGTGTCAAGTCCGACCTGACCACCCGCGTCAGCAGCATAGCCGCCCGGGCCAAGTCGCAAGGGAAAGCGGTGGGCATCGCCACGAGCGTGTCCGTGGATCACGCTACTCCCGCGTCTTTCTACGCCCATGTGGAAGACCGGCACATGTACCACCAAATCGGCAAGGACCTCATCGCCGCCGGCTTCGACTTCTATGCCGGCTCGGATTTCCTGCAACCGGAAGACAAGGGGCTGAGCGGGGACAAGGACTTGTACGCGCAATGCCGGGAAAGCGGCTACACCATCGCGCGCGGATATGCCGACTACCGTGAAAAGGCGGGAAAAGCCGGAAAGATGCTCCTGCTCCAGACCGAAACGGCTTCCAAGGCAGACAGCACCTGCATACCCTATGCCATAGACCGCCGGGAGGGCGACCTCACCTTGCAGGACATCACGCGGGCGGCCATCCACTTCCTTAGCCGGGCGGACACGGACGGCTTCTTCCTGATGGTGGAGGGCGGCAAGATAGACTGGGCCTGCCACAGCAACGACGCGGCGACGGCCTTCAAGGAGGTCATGGACATGGACGATGCCGTGAGAGTGGCATACGAGTTCTACGAACAGCATCCCGACGAGACGCTGATTGTCATCACCGCCGACCACGAGACCGGAGGCCTCGTGCTGGGGACGGGGAAGTACGAACTGCATACCGACTTGCTGAAATACCAGAAACAGAGCGCGAGGTCTTTCAGCAAGATGATAGCCATGCAACACCAGGAAGAAGGCAGGAATTTCACGTGGGACTTCGTGCGCAAGCAGTTGGAGGACGGTTTCGGCTTCTGGTCCAGCATACGGTTGGACGACCGGGAAACGGAACAGCTCGAAAAGGCATACGAGGACTTCTGCGAGGGAGTGGCGCGGGACACGAAGACCCTGTATGAAAGCGAGAACGCCATCGCCTCCGCAGCCCGGACGCTCATGGCGCGGAAAGCCATGATAGGGTGGCAAAGCGGGGGACATTCCGACGGCTACGTCCCGGTGTTTGCCATAGGCGCGGGGGCTGAACAGTTCGCCGGACGCATCGACAACACGGAAATCCCCAAGAAGATAGCGGAGATAGCGGGCTACGGCGACTAAGGGCATCCGCAGACGGGGCACGGTGAGCCGTCCCCAGTACTGTCCCGTTCTCTTCTTCAAGTGCCGCGCGGTGTCGACAGGAGAGTCGTGAATTTCGGATTGTTTGTCCCGGCACGCCGTTTAATCGGAGGGCGAACCGGCAAGTCCCGTCCTGAACTCGGACGGGGTCACTCCCGTGACTTTCTTGAAAAGCCTTGTGAAATAGGGTAAATACCGGAAGCCGAGGCTGTCGGCGACTTGCGTGACCGAAGCCGAAGGATTCGAGAGACGCTCCTTGGCCAGACGTATCACACTGTTCCGGATGTATTTCTGCGGCGGCATGCCGCACGTCGAGCAACCGCTCGAAACGGCTTAGTATTCTGGAGTTGGCCTCGCCGCGCGTGGCGAACTGTCGCTCGTAGAAGCGCGTGCAGTAGTCGGGCAACAGTCCGATATAGGTTGAAACCAGTTTCGGGCTGTGCCTGTCCGGCGGCCGTTCCAGCTCGTCACGGATATTGCGGAAACATTCAAGGATGGGGGTTCTTTCGCGTTCCGAAAGATAAAGGAAAGTTATCCGCCGCACCGCGCCGGATTCGCGGTTTTTTGTGTATTTTTGTCCCGAGGCGGAATCCCGCGGGAGGCCGCCCCGCACGACAAACATTTCCCGGAATGGACTTGAAAGAATACGTGGCGGAACTCGACCGC
>CAYXQT010000214.1:0-3482 GCA_964466445.1 uncultured Paraprevotella sp.
TCCCATCCCGAAGAAGTCCTCCATTATCTCCTCGTTGCCTTTATTTTTTCGGGAAGCGGCGCGCCCATCCTTCTTCCGAGAAGTCCGGCTCCTCGTCCGCCGAATTTCCTCCGCCTTGAGGGGGAAAGAATTGTTTCCAGTCGTCTTTCGTGAATTTCCTGCCATGCGTTGACGCATAGTCCCGTTCCTCGCGGAAAGGCTTGGAAGCCCTTTCACCTCCCCACTTCTTGCCTTCCGCGGCCCTGCCTTTCCTGCTTTTCGCCCAATCGGGATAATCGTCGGCATAAGCGCGTCCGAACTCGCGGCCCCTGCGTCCGCGTCCGCCTCCGCCGCCCCATCCGTCACGGTCGGACCGGCGGCGCGGCTTGCTGTCCCCCGCCTCTTGTTCCTCTCCGGTAGCCACTTCCACGTTGATTCTCCGCCCTTTCACCTGCACGCCGGAAAGCCCGTACACCACGCGGTCGGCCTCCTCGGTGGGCACTTCGAAGAAAGAGAAGCTCCTCATCAGGTCGATGCGCCCGATTTCCACCTTGCCGGACACATGGTCGTTCACTAACTTCATCACCTCCTTGGCATAGAAGCCGTCCACCTTGCCCACGTTAAGGAACAGCCGGGTGTAGCCCTCTTCGGCCTTGCGTCCGCCGCGTTTGCTTTTCCTGTCACTTTTCTCCCCGCGCCCTGTCGGTTCGCTGATTTCGGGCGCGTTGGCGTAATATTGCAGGAAACGTCCGAACTCGCGGCTCACGACGCGCTTGATGAGGTCTTCCTTGTCGAGCCATTCCAGCTTGCGGTACACTTCGGGCAGGAACTGTTCGATTTCCTCCTCGTCCACCTCCACGCGCTCGATGTCGTCTATCACCTTGTACAGCTGCTTGGCGCAGATTTCCTTTCCGCTGGGCAGTTCGGCCTTGACGAACTCCTTGCCGATGACCTTCTCTATCTCGCGTATTTTGGAGCGTTCGCGCGTGTGTACGATGCAGATGCTCGTGCCCGTCTTGCCGGCCCGCCCCGTGCGCCCGCTGCGGTGCGTGTAATTCTCCAGGTCGTCCGGCATGCCGTAGTTGATGACGTGCGTCAGGTCGTCCACGTCGAGCCCCCGCGCCGCCACGTCGGTGGCCACGAGGAACTGCACGCGCCGCTGGCGGAACTTCTGCATCGTCAGGTCGCGCTGTTGCTGCGAGAGGTCGCCGTGCAGGGAGTCGGCGTTGTAGCCGTCCTGTATCAGCTTGTCGGCCACTTCCTGCGTCTCCATGCGGGTGCGGCAGAAGATGATGGCGTAAATCTTGGGATAATAGTCCACGATTCGCTTCAACGCCAGGTATTTGTCCTTGGCGTGCACCATGTAATACACGTGGTTCACCGTTTCCGCCCCCTCGTTGCGCGAGCCTATCACGATTTCCTTGGCATCGCGCAGGTACTTCTTCGAGATGCGCTCTATCTCGCGGCTCATCGTGGCGGAGAAGAGCAGCGTGTTGTGGTTCTCCGGCACGCCTTCCAGTATCCTGTCGATGCTCTCCGAGAAGCCCATGGAGAGCATCTCGTCGGCCTCGTCCAGCACCACGTTTTCCACATGCTCCAGCGAGGCGACCCCGCGCTCCATCATGTCGATGAGGCGGCCGGGGGTGGCCACGATGATTTGCACGCCGCGCTTCAGCGCACGGATTTGCGGTTCGATGCCCGCGCCGCCGTACACCGGCAGCACGCGCACGCCGGGCAGGTATTTGGAGTAGTTCTCCAAGTCGTCCGCAATCTGCAGACAAAGTTCGCGCGTGGGACTTATCACCAACGCCTGAGTCTCGTTCCGGCTCGTGTCTATCTTCTGCAAGACGGGCAGGCCGTAAGCCGCCGTCTTCCCCGTGCCGGTCTGTGCCAGTGCCACGACATCGTTATTCACTCCCAGCAAGTAAGGAATCACTTCCTCCTGTACCGGCATCGGGGTTTCAAAACCCATCTCCTCAATAGCTCGCCTGATTTCCGCAGAAACACCAAGCTCCTCAAAAGTTTTCAAATCGTCAATCGTTAAATTAATACACCAAAGGCGGCGCGCGGCATCCGACGACCCGGCAAAACGACCTTCCGGTGTATCCCAACGCCTGAAAACCGCCTTTCCATGAGACCGCCGCGTCCCCGAAGCGAACTTGCCGAAGCGCGTTCCACCGTGGACGCGGCACCGCCTCTCCCAAACGGGGTGCAAAGTTACGACAAATCTTCCAATAAAACGCCGATTTCGCCGACAAATTTCACAAAACAGGCCGATGTCCGGGGCAAAATAAGGAAAATGCCGCACCGCCGCGCGTTTTTTCCACATATCCGCCTGCCTTTTGCCGTTCGTTGCATGCTTTTCCGTATATTCGCACGTCATTTCGGGAGGAGGGCAGTCATGCGCAAGGTCATAGCGATGGGGGAGACCATCATGGACATCATCTTTCGCGGGGCGCAACCGGTGGCGGCCACGCCGGGCGGCTCGTCGTTCAACAGCATCGTTTCCATAGGACGGGCGGGCATCCCCGCCGTTTTCGTCGGCGAGACGGGACGCGACGAGATGGGGCGGCTCATCGCGGAGTTCCTGAACGCCAACCACGTGGATGCCGGTTACCTGCGGATGCGCGACGACATCCAGTCCGCGGTGTCGCTGGCCTTCCTCGACGAGCGGAACGATGCCCGTTACATGTTCTACAAACAGCCGCCGCGCACGCCGGACGGCTTCACCCACCCCGCCGTGGAACCCGGCGACGTGGTGCAGTTCGGCTCCTACTATGCCCTCAATCCCTACATCCGCCCGCAAGTCAAATCGTTCCTGGAATACGCCCGCGGCCGGGATGCCGTCCTGTACTATGACCTGAACTACCGCCGCACCTACAAGGGTAGAATCCGGGAACTCCTTCCGTCCATCCACGAGAATTTCAGACTGGCGGACATCGTGCGCGGTTCCGCCGACGACTTCGAGGTGATGTACGACCTGCGTGACGCGGACGAAGTCTACCGACTGCATATCGCGCCCCACTGCCCGCTTTTCATCTGCACCTGCGGGGCGGAAAGCGTCGTACTGTGCACGCCGGAGGGGAGCTCGCGCTTTCCCGTGCCGCCCGTGCGCACGGTGAGCACCATCGGGGCGGGCGACAACTTCAACGCCGGGTTCATTTACGGGCTGATACGCTACGGCATCCGCCGTGCCGACCTGCCGTGCCTGTCCGTCGCGCGGTGGCGGCAGGCTGTCGGCTGCGGCATACGGTTCGCCGCCGAGGCTTGCGCCGACATGCACAACACCATCGGCGAGGAGTTCGGGAAGGAGATGGCCAAGGCTCTCCAAGCCTCAACCCGGCAGGATGTCCGGGAATAAAGTGCAGTCCGCCCGTCACGAAAAAAGGGGACAGCCGCCCGTCCTTTCCCCGCCTCCACCGTCATTTTCGGACGACGCGGCGGGAAAATATCCTGCCGACTTGCATACGGAAAACTGCATATATGCGCCCGTCGGGAAGCCG
>CAYXQT010000215.1:0-3467 GCA_964466445.1 uncultured Paraprevotella sp.
TGAATACCGTGAGAGCGATACACTGTCAAAAGTCCTTTGGGGAATACTTATAGCCCCTATAACGATTCTTATTACACTTGCATTTATCTTTTCCATTGAAAAGGAGAAAGACGATGAACTGACAAGGAAAGTGTTGGAAGATATGAAAACAGAGCAACAATATAAAGACAACGTTGATATTATACAAGAGGGAGAAAAATGTCAGTGAAGAAGAAGCAGAACGCATATTGAGAGATTTGGAATTGGATTAAGTTCGGCAAACTTATTCATTTCAAAAAGAACAGGAGCGGGAGCGTTCTTGACGACACCTTAGATTCAAAATCGAAGCGAAGTTCCTGCCGTTTCGGGCGACATCCGGCTAACGTAGGTCGCGCAGTTCGGCATGACCGGATGGGAGAAAACGACGCGCTCCCCTTTGGCTATGCCCTCGCCCTCTTCGCCTTTTCAAAGGGCATGAAAGTCGGCAGACCCTGCCGAATGGCTCGCGCAAAAGCATAAAACGTGCAGGACTGCCTTCCGCGCAAAACCGGCCTGCCTTCGTTCAGTCGCGGTTGGCGCGCTTGCGCTCCGTATGGTCGAGGATGACCTTGCGCATGCGCATGCTCTTGGGGGTCACTTCCACGTACTCGTCCTCGCGGATGTATTCCAGAGCTTCCTCCAGCGAGAGGATGGTGGCCGGCACGATGCGGGCTTTCTCGTCGGAACCCGACGCACGCATGTTGGTCAGCTGTTTGCTTTTGGTGACGTTCACCACCAAGTCGTTCTCGTGGATGTGTTCGCCCACGATTTGCCCGGCGTAGACCGTGTCCTGCGGTTCGATGAAGAACTTGCCGCGGTCTTGCAGGTTGTTGATGGCATAGGCGAAGGCCGTCCCGCCTTCGAGCGCAATCATCACGCCGTTGGTCCGGTGGCTGATGTCGCCCTTGTAAGGCTGGTATTCTTTGAAGCGGTGCGCCATGATGGCTTCGCCCTGACTGGCCGTGAGCACGTTGGTGCGCAGTCCGATGATGCCGCGCGAGGGGATTTCGAACTCGATGTCCACGCGCCCGCCCCGCGTCTTCATGGAAGTTATTTCTCCCTTGCGGCGCGTCACCATGTCGATTATCTTGCTGGAAAACTCCTCGGGCACGTTGACGGTCAGTTCCTCGACCGGCTCGCATCGCTTCCCGTCCATTTCCTTGTAAATCACCTGCGGCTGTCCCACTTGCAGCTCGTATCCCTCGCGGCGCATGGTCTCGATGAGCACCGAAAGGTGGAGCACGCCGCGCCCCGCCACGACCCAGCGGTCGGTGTAGCCTTCGGGTATCGAGACGCGCAGGGCGAGGTTCTTCTCCAGTTCCCTTTCTAACCGCTCGTTGATGTGGCGGCTGGTGCAGAACCTTCCCTCCTTGCCGAAGAAAGGCGAGTCGTTGATGGTGAAGAGCATGCTCATGGTCGGCTCGTCGATGGTGATGGCCGGCAGCGGCTCCGGATTCTCGTAGTCGCAGAGGGTGTCGCCGATTTCGAAGTTTTCCAGACCGACGATGGCGCAGATGTCCCCCGAAGAAACCTCTGCCGTCCTTTTGTGTTCCATACCCACAAAAGTATGCAGTTCCTTGATCCTGGTCTTTTCACGCGTGCCGTCGCGGTGGCAGATGGTGATGTTCATGCCCTCCTTCAGCGTGCCGCGGTGCACGCGCCCCACGGCGATGCGCCCAGTATAGTTGGAATAGTCCAAAGAAGTGATGAGCATCTGCGGCGTCCCCTCCAGTTGCAGGGGAGCCGGGATGTGCTCCACAATCCGGTCGAGCAGGTAGAGTATGTTGCCCGTCGGCGTTTTCCAGTCCTCGCCCATCCAGTTGTTCTTGGCCGAGCCGTACACCACGGGGAAGTCGAGCTGCTCCTCCGTGGCGTCGAGGTCGCACATGAGGTCGAACACCATCTCGCACACTTCTTCGGGGCGGCAGTTCGGCTTGTCCACCTTGTTGATGACCACGACGGGCTTCAGCCCCATCTCGAGCGCTTTCTGCAGCACGAAGCGCGTCTGGGGCATCGGCCCCTCGAAAGCGTCCACCAGCAGGAGGCAGCCGTCGGCCATGTTCAGCACACGTTCCACCTCGCCGCCGAAGTCGGAGTGCCCCGGCGTGTCGATGATGTTGATTTTCGTTCCTTTATAGTTGATGGAAACATTCTTGGACAGGATGGTGATGCCGCGCTCGCGCTCCAGCTCGTTGTTGTCCAGCAACAGTTCGCCGACTTGTTGGTTTTTGCGGAACAGGTTGCCCGCCAGCAGCATCTTGTCCACCAGCGTGGTCTTTCCGTGGTCTACGTGGGCGATAATGGCGATATTTCTGATGTCCTGCATACTTTTCTCACATGAAATGACGCGGCAAAGTTACTACAAATAATCGGGAAAGTGCGGGGCGGGGGCAAAAAAAGAGGGGAAACTTTTGGCGCGAAAGGAGAAAATGTAGTACCTTTGCACTGCAAGGATATTAATGGTTAAAAACTTGACTTTATGTATTTAGACTCAGCTAAGAAGCAAGAAATCTTTGGACAGTACGGGAAGTCTAACACTGATACCGGTTCTCCCGAGAGCCAGATAGCATTGTTTTCATACCGTATTTCCCATTTGACGGAGCACATGAAGCAGAACCGTAAAGATTATAGTACTGAAAGAGCTTTGACCATGTTGGTAGGTAAGCGCCGCGCTTTGCTGAACTACCTGAAACGTTGCGATGTCGAAAGGTATCGTGCCATCATCAAGGCTTTGGGCCTGCGTAAGTGATTTCGCGCCCTGCACCGAAAAATCAACCGCTTTCCCGGCAGGGAGGCGGTTTTTTTATTATTTTTGCACGAGAACCGGAGTTTCCAATTCTAAAATCATTAATCGCACATGGATAAAATAAAGAATTATCTGACGGAAGCGTTGCCCGTGGTGTTGTTCATCGCGATAGCTTTCCTGTATTTCTTCCGCCCGGCGACCGAGGGGCTGGTCCTCACGGGGCAAGACCATACCGGAGGCGTGGGCGCGGGCGTCGAGACGCAACAGTACAAGGAGCGCACGGGCGAAACCACGCGCTGGACGAACGTACTCTTTTCCGGGATGCCCACCTACCAGATGGCGCCACGGTATGATTCTACCGATGCCTTGGTCGGCTTGCAACGCGTGTACCAGCTGGGGACTACGGGCGTGGTCATGTACCTTTTCGTCCTCCTGCTCGGCTTCTACATCCTGCTCCGCGCATTCGGTTTCAAGGTATGGACGGCCGCGTTGGGGGCAGTGCTGTGGGCGTTTTCCTCCTATTTCCTTATTATAATAGGAGCGGGGCACATCTGGAAGCTCATGACCCTGGCTTACATTCCCCCCACCATTGCAGGCCTCGTGCTCTGCTACCGCGGGAAGTATCTGTGGGGCGGAATCGCCACCGCCTTCTTCCTTGCCCTGCAAATCATGTCCAACCACGTGCAGATGAGCTACTACTTCC
>CAYXQT010000216.1:0-3459 GCA_964466445.1 uncultured Paraprevotella sp.
GCGCGAGAATCGCGTATTTTCCGCGCCACCCCGACCGGCGTGCGAATACGCGATTCTCACGGGACTGCAACTGACATTTTGACAAAATGACAGTCCCGACGGAAGCCAAATTTCCCGTTTTCACGGGCGGCGAGCGTCCGGGGCATTTCCCGCCGTCCGCGAAATCACCCGCCCGATGTCGGCGGCGCGGCGGAGGGACGGATTTGCGCCTAATTCGCGCGTTCTGCCGCTCGTGCCGTCACCGCGGCGCGAACAGCAGAACGTCTCCGACTTCCGGCGGGCACGGTTCACAGGCGGCGAAAGAGTAGTCGTGCCCGCCTTCCGGCAAGCACGGAAACCACATCTCCCGTTTTTTTCGGGCGGCGAGCGTCCGGGGCTTTTCCCGCCGTCCGCGAAATCGCCCGCACGCAGTCGGCGGCGCGGCGGAGGGACGGGCTTGTGCCTAATTCGCGCGTCCTGCCGCACGTGCCGTCACCGCGGCGCGGGCGGAACGTCTACCGCTTCCGGCGGGCACGGTTCACAGGCGGCAAAAGAATAGTCGTCCACGGCCAGCAGACCCTTGCGAATCAGGCTCCGCAGGTGACGCTCGAAGTTCGCGGCGTGGTTCAGGCAGTTCGTCAGCTTCCGCAACACGTCCTTCTCGAAGTCGAAGCCGCGCGACGCCATCGCCATGTTGACGTAGTTCCCGTTCCGCGAACGGCGCGACGCGGCCTCCCGCAGTTCCCCGGCGAAATCGTCCTTGTGCCCAGCCTCGTACATCATCAGGACGTAGTGCGCCAAGGCATCGCTCGCCGCAAACACGAGGGAACGCCCGCCGACGTTCCATTCGCCGCCCTTGAAGCCGTCCCCGTTTATCCTGTCCTTGCAGTTAATCAGGTACGGAGGGTCGTCGAAGTCGGCCAGCGGGCCGAAGGAATGTTCCAGCACGCCCGTCCCGCGGTCGTAATGGAACGCCACGCTGTCCCCGAAGCTCATCCACCGGCAAGTGCCGGCGGAAGTCCGCCACACGGCGGCCAAGGTCGCGAAGGAGCCTTCGTCGTAGAACTTGTCTAACGACATGGCTCCCGCCCGCCCCGCCTCGGCCTCGCACCTCTCGTAGAACGGTTCCCATATCCGCCCGAGCCACTCGTCCAACTCCCCGGCGGAGCGTATGGGCTCGTCCGGAAGGTGGGCGAGCAGGTAGCGCGACCACCGCTCGGCGAACAGTCCGCCGCCGCCCGCGCCGTCGGAGACGGCGACGATGCCGTCCCTTGCCAGGACCGCGTCTTCGTTGACACAGCCCCCGTCGGGTTTCCCCACCGACACGCTTCCCGTCTTCATCGGTTGCGGACGATGTCGGTCGGCGTACCTATGTCCATGAGCTTGATGAGCGTCGTGGCGTCGGCGTTCACGCCCATCGCCACGTGCCGTCCCTGCCGCCCGTCGTCCAGATACTTCTCGATGTCGGCGTTGTAGCGTTCCGGCAGCAGGCTCGACATCCGGAACAGGGTCTCCCCGTAGCGGTTGCCTTTCAGCTCGCTCCTCTCAACCGGGCACACCACCTCTTCCGGGGACTTGCCCGCCGCGAAATGGATGTTGAACAGGAGGACGTTCCCGTCGTTCGTCGACATCGCCTTCAGCTCGTTGGCCTGCCGCAACACCGTCTCCTCGTCCGCCCCGTTGAACTCGCCGTCCGTGATGTTGATGACGGTCGGCGGGTAGCAGTCCTTGTGCTGTTCCGTCCATTGGGCGAGCAACGCCTTCGCCCGTCCGAACGCCTCGTGGAGGCGCGTCCAGCTTCCGTCGTGCCGCGCCTCCACCCACTGCACCTTCTCCACCTCCTTTATCGTCGTGCCCCTTCTCGTGTGCTTTTCCTCGCGCGTCACGATTTTCTTGAACGGATGGTCGCGCAACTCCTCGGGCGTCACGAAGCCGCGGTCTTCCAAGTCCCCGTTCCAGCCGCTGTACGCGTCCGCCCCGTACCCTATGACGGCGATGTCGTAGTAGCGGCGCACCTCGTCCGACTTGATGCACCGCAGCACCAGCTCGTTAATCTGCCGGTTCACGATGCGCGCGGCGGCCTCGGCCATCGTCATCTCCTCGCCGAACAGTTCGGTCTTCGCTCCCATGCTGGCGGAATGGTCCACCAAGAAGATGAACGCGGTCGGGGTGTTGCGCGTGATTTGCGCCGTGTACGACGCCTTGGCTTGCAGCTCCTGCGGGTTGCCGGGCACGGGCAGGCCGAAGTTGCCGATGTTCCTGATGTACCGCAGGGGGATGTGGCTCTTCACCAGCACTTCGGCCTGGAAGAACGGCTGTTCGCTCTCGTCCAAGTCGAAATATTCGGGAGTCTTCACCGCCGGGAAGTGCACGCGCCCGAGGTCGTCCAAGGTTCCGCCCACGTTCGCGCCGTTCCGCGTCGCGTTGCAGTCGGCGTAGAGGCTGTCGCTCCAGCAGGCCACCTCCGGGTCTATTTCCAGCACGACGGGGTTGGATATCCGCCCGTCGTTCATCGCCACGTACATCATGGGATGCCGGGAGACGAAGCTCACCCGCACGTAGTCCTGCAACCCGTCCCGGCTGTCTAACCGGCGCGACAGCCCGTCCCCGCCGGGCTTGCTCACGGCTATCCCTCTCCGCTCGCACTCCGCCCACGAATACAGTCCGCCGTTCCTGATGATTGACTCTATGTTGTCCCTGTCCGTGAAGTGGTACAACCTGTCGATGCCGTTCTTTTCGAGCAGGCTCTCGTATGCCTGCGCGTTCGTTTTCTTTTCCATGTCTATTTGGTTTTGTCGTTTCAGTCGAACAATTCGAGTTGCACGGGCTCGCCTCCCGCCTTCCCGCCGGCGGCTTCGCCGGACGCGGGCCGCGCATGGGCGGAATCCGGACAAGTCCCGTCCCGCTCCCGCCCTGCGCCGCGTTCCCCGTAAGGGTACAGACCCTCGGCGTATGCCTTCACCAGATAAGCGTGCGACAGCGGACTGCCGCCGTCGTCCACGTCGCAGTTCGTGTCGTAGTCGAGCAGGACTACCGTCCCCTTCCGGCTTTCCTCCCGCAACCGTTCCACCAAGTCCCGCGCCTTGTGTTCCAGCACCCACCGGTATGCCGGGATGTATATCTGCTTGCGTGCCTCGACGTAGCCGAGAAGGCGCGTGCCGTCCACGCCCCGGCGGTGCCCTTTCGGCCGGCCGAACCGCCGCACCGTGCGCTTGAGGTTCCTCATCGTGTCGTTCCCGAACAGTGCCACGTCCGTGTCCGCGTGCTCGAACACTTTCAGCCCCTGCCATATCCCCTCCACGCTTGCCGCCGTGTATCCCTCGCTGAACGGCACGGGTATGCCGCCGTGCGGGTAAAACGGGCTCAGCCTGACCCACTCGTCGCCCGCCCGGCTCGTGACATCAACCAGCACCGCCCCCGGGTATTCTTTCAGTATGCTTTCCGCCTTGCGGCGTTTCGACGCTATCGCTATCATGTTCC
>CAYXQT010000217.1:0-3450 GCA_964466445.1 uncultured Paraprevotella sp.
GCGCGGGCCGCGGACGGCGACACTCCGGCGGAAGAAACCGCCGAAGAGACACCCGAAGAGACACCCGGGACGCAGGCGGCGCAGGCAGACCGCCCCGACTGGGCGGACAGTTCCGTCAAGGTGGCGACAGGCGTGGACGACGGGATGTCGTTCAGCGAGGCATTCGCGGCGGCACGCGCGGAGGTGGGTGCCGGAGGCGCGTTCGAGTGGCACGGCAAGGTCTACGGCACGTTCTACGCCAACGAGTGGAACTCCATGTCGGCGAGCGAGAAGGCAGAATACGAGAGCCATTTCAGCTGGGGCGGGACTGACATCGACGGGAACGCGGAAGTGACGGCGGTGCACTCCCCGCAGGTGACGGCGGAAGCCGTACACGCCGAGCCCGAAGCCGAAGTCGCCCCGGTAGCCCCGACGGCGCCGCAGGCGGGCACGCACGCCGCCGCGGAACCGGAAATAGAGGTGCTCGGAGTCGTCCACGACCCGCAGAGCGGCGCGAACATCGGCGGCATGACCGTCGACGGCAAGGAAGTATTCTTGGTGGACGCGGACGGCAACCTGATATTCGACTACGCGGCTTCCGACCTCAACGACAACGGGCAACTCGACGAGGGAGAGGTCGCCGACATCCAGGACAAGGGCTTGGACGTGCGGAGCTTCGCGGCTGCGGCCGACGACGGACTGCCGCCGGGAGAGGACGGGCCGGACGATTTCGGAACCGACGATTCCGGACTGGACGGACTGGACGACGGCATGTGCCAGATTTGACCGTAAAGACGAGGCGACGACCATGGCCGAAGAAGAGAGAATCAAATGCCCCTGGTGCAGTGCCGTCCTCATCGTGCGGCGGAAGCCGGGGATGGAGTCCATGAACGTGACCTGCCCCGTCTGCAAGAGGCAGTACCCCTACGTGCAGTTCAAGCCGGTGGAGGAAGCGGCGGACGGGGGAGACACCTGCTACCCCGTGCGGGAGGGGAACGGCCCGGACGGGGACGGAAGGGCGGCGGGCTCCCTGTCGATACCCTCCACGGGGCAGTCCCTCCCGCTCCGCCTCGGGAAGAACATCGTCGGGAGGGAGTCGCCGCGGGGCAACGCCGACATCCCGATAGACACCCGGGGCAACAAGAGGATAAGCCGCGAGCATCTAATCATCAACGTGTACGAGGCCGGGGGAAAGGGGCTCGTCCATGCCGTCTCGCTGTTCAAGGAGCGGGTCAACCCGACTTCGATAAACGGCGTGCCGCTGTCCTACGGGGACACCATCGTGCTCCGCCACGGCGATGTCATCAACTTGCCGGACTTGGACGTGCGGTTCGTCCTGCCGGATGCCGAGGCCACCCAATTTTAAGCGTCATGGAACATATTTTCAAATGTGGTGCAAAGCGAGAGCAATGCCGAACTCGTTCGGGCATTGCCGAGTTGCCGCCCACATTGGACGAAGTCAAATGCAGTGCAGAGCGAGAGCAATGCCGAACCCGTTCGGGCGTTGCCGAACTGCCGCCCGCGCTGGACAAAGTCAGGTCATACAGCATCTGGGAAGTCGGGCGACGGGTCGATTCCGCGGGCCGCCCGCATCAGGAAGACAGCCTGTTCCCGCCCCACGGCGAGTCTTCCGCCGCCGACCGCCTGTTCATGGTCTGCGACGGCATCGGGGGACACGACGCGGGGGAGGTGGCGAGCCGGACGGTGTGCGACACGCTGGGCGCGGAGATACGCGCCGGACTGCGGGAGGCCGGTGCCGACCCGTTGGGGGTCGTCGAAAGAGCCGTCTCCAAGACCTACGATGCCTTGGACGCGTGCGACACGGGTGCCTCGCGGAAGATGGGCACGACGCTCGCCATGTTGCTCCTGCTTCCGCAAGGCGCGCTCGCCGCCCACTTGGGGGACAGCCGCGTCTACCATATCCGCCCGGGACGGACGGAGGAGGAAACCCGCATACTCTTCGTCACGGAAGACCATTCCTTGGTGAACAGCCTCGTGAAGATAGGGGAAATGACCCCGGAGGAGGCCCGCACGTCGTCGAAAAGGCACGTCATCACCAAGGCGATGCAGCCGCATTCCGAGAGGCTGTCGCCCGACATCCGCGAGATAACGGACATCAGGCGGGGCGACTACTTCTACCTCTGCTCCGACGGGATGCTCGAACAGGAGGAAATGGACAGCGGGGAGGCGCTCCGGCGCATCTTCTCCGACGAAGTGCCCTCCATGGAGGAAAAGGTGGACATCCTGCGGAGGGCGACTTCCGAAAACCGCGACAACCATTCCGCCTACGTCATACGCGTCGGGGACGAGCCGCCCGCCCGAACTCCCGTACTGCCGCGCAAGGCGGCCTCTTTTCAACACAAACTCAAAATGAAAATCCAATCGATGATAAGAAAGTTTCTGTTGACCGCCGTCCTCCTCATGGGAGCGGGCGGTCTCGCGTTCCCGCAAGGGATAATCACCCACAAGAAAGCGGGACAAGAACAAACGCAAAGGCGGAAGACGGCGACTGCCACGAAAAGGAGGAAAGCACCTAAGATAAAGATAAGCGAGCCGTCCGGCTATATCTCCGGCCACGGATACGTGGACTTGGGTTTGCCCAGCGGCGTGAAGTGGGCGACATGCAACGTGGGGGCATCGTCGCCGTCGGACTACGGGAACTATTATGCGTGGGGCGAAATCCGTCCGAAAGCGGAATACACGGAGGAGAATTGGGTTTTCTACGGAAGAAGAGAAGAAGATATACCCAACATTGGTGGTAATCCGCAGTATGACGCGGCACGGGCGAATTGGGGCGGCACATGGCGGTTGCCGACTTGGGCCGAATGTGAAGAACTCGTATCCGAATGTACTTGGACGGCGGCATCATTAGGAGAGCATAACGGATGTAAAATAACAGGCAAAAACGGGAACAGCATATTCCTGCCCGCTTCCGGGTCTATAGAGCGTAATGTTAAAACTAATCTTTATTCTTGTTTGTGTTGGGGTGATGGTGATGGTGAAGTTTTGGATTGGGGGGGATAGTTTTCGTGGAGTAGCCTTGGACTACCAATCTTATTCTGATTCTGATTTCAGAAGATACTACATACCATCAAGACAGGCCTTTTCTTGTACTAGTGGGATACCCGTCCGTCCAGTTTCAAGATAGAAGTTGCATCTTCCATTCGTCCACCCGACGACCCCCTTATCCTACGTCTCTGAAAGGAAGATAAAAAGAAGAAATTCCGAGTCGATATGTCCCGATGCGCTGGGAAAGACGCGAATACCGAACCGCGCGAGGCCGCAACTGACATCTTGACAAGACGACAGCGGCGGAAACCGCGTCTTCCGGGTTGCAACCGCCAACGTCCGGAACAGCCCCGTCCATGGAAGCACCCGTCCGGCGGAGAGGGAAGGGAAGGGGCAGGAACGTCCCCCCCTGTTTCACAAAAAGGCGGGCATCCGCTTGGCATACAATTCTTTTTTGTAACT
>CAYXQT010000218.1:0-3326 GCA_964466445.1 uncultured Paraprevotella sp.
ACAAAGGGGTGCCCGGACAGGGGCTGAGATTATACCCTCGAACCTGATGCAGTTCGTACTGCCGTAGGAATTGGATTCTTGTTCTCTTCCCCCGTATGCCGACGCTTCCTTGTCCTTGACTTTTTCAACAACGGTAAAAAAACGGGTGAAATGAAAATCTCGGTGAACAACAAAGAAGTGGAGACTGCGGCGGCTTCGATTTCCGCATTGATGGAAGAACTGTCGTTCCCGGACCGGAACGTGGCGGTGGCGGTGGAGAACCGCTTGGTGCCCCGCGCCGGATGGGACGGTTTCGCGCTGGCGGAGGGGATGCGCGTCGTCATCGTCAAGGCCGTGTGCGGCGGATAGCCCTGCCGCCGAACCTGAAAGGAACGCATGATATGGAAAAGTTAGTCATTGCGGGACGCGAGTTCACGTCCCGCCTGTTCTTGGGCACGGGCAAGTTCGTGTCCAACGACGTGATGTCCCGTTCCATCGCCGCCTCCGGGACGGAAATGGTGACGGTGGCGATGAAGCGCGTCGATCCGGGCGACGAGGGGGACGACATGCTGGCGCACGTCGTGCGCCCCGGCCTGCAACTGTTGCCGAACACGTCGGGTGTACGGGACGCCGAGGAGGCCGTTTTCGCCGCGCAGATGGCGCGCGAGGCTTTCGGGACGAACTGGCTGAAGCTGGAAATACATCCCGACCCGCGTTACCTGCTGCCCGATTCCACGGAAACCCTGAAAGCCACGGAGCAGTTGGTGAAGCTCGGGTTCGTCGTGCTGCCCTATTGCCAGGCCGACCCCACGCTCTGCAAGCGTCTCGAGGAAGCCGGGGCCGCCACGGTCATGCCCTTGGGCGCGCCGATCGGCACGAACAAGGGACTGCAGACCCGCGACTTCCTTCGCATCATCATCGAACAGGCCGACGTGCCCGTGGTGGTGGACGCCGGCATCGGCGCGCCCAGCCACGCCGCGGAGGCCATGGAGATGGGGGCCGCCGCCTGTCTGGTGAACACTGCCGTGGCCGTGGCGGGCGACCCCGTGGCGATGGCCGCCGCCTTCAGGCGGGCGGTGGAAGCCGGGCGCATGGCATACGAAGCCGGATTAGGGGCGCAGGCCGACGACTTCGTGGCGGAGGCCAGCTCGCCCCTGACGGCGTTCCTCGACGAATAAAGCGGGAAAGGCGACATGTTCTCGGACGAGCTGGAAAAGATTTCATGGGAGGAGACCACGGAGAGAATCCGCGCCAAGACGGAAGCCGACGTGCGCCGCGCCCTCGCGAAGGAGCGTTGCGGCGTGGACGACTTCATGGCTCTGGTGTCGCCCGCGGCGGCCCCTCACATAGAGACCATGGCGCGGTTGAGCCGCAGATACACCGAAGAGCGTTTCGGCAAGACCATGTCCATGTTCATACCTATATATATAACGAATTCCTGCACCAACTCTTGCGTGTATTGCGGCTTCCACGTCGCCAACCCGATGCGCCGCACCGTCCTGACGGAGGAGGAGATAGTGGGAGAATACGAGGCCATCAAGAAGCTGGCGCCTTTCGAGAACCTCCTGATAGTGACGGGAGAGAACCCGGCGAAGGCCGGCGTGCCCTACCTGACGCGTGCCTTGGACCTTGCCAAGCCCTACTTCAGCAACCTGAAGATAGAGGTGATGCCGCTCAAGACCGGGGAGTACGAGGAGCTGAGGGCGCACGGGATGAACGGGGTCGTCTGCTTCCAGGAGACGTACCGCAAGGCGAACTACAACCTCTACCACCCGCGGGGCATGAAGTCGAGATTCGGGTGGCGCGTCGACGGCTTCGACCGCATGGGGCAGGCGGGCGTGCATTCCATAGGGTTGGGAGTGCTCATCGGGCTGGAAAAGGAATGGCGCACGGACATCACGATGATGGCTTACCATCTGCGCTACCTGCAGAAGCGTTACTGGAAGACGAGGTACAGCGTGAATTTCCCCCGCCTGCGGCCTTCCGAGAACGGGGGCTTCCGGCCAAACGCGGTCATGAGCGACCGCGAGCTGGCGCAGGTCACCTTCGCCATGCGCATCTTCGACCACGACGTGGACATCTCCTATTCCACGCGCGAGGCGGCGGCGTTCCGCGACCACATGGCCACCTTGGGCGTGACGACGA
Organism: uncultured Paraprevotella sp.; assembly: GCA_964466445.1. Lineage (GTDB taxonomy): Bacteria > Bacteroidota > Bacteroidia > Bacteroidales > Bacteroidaceae > Paraprevotella. The sequence goes on from CAYXQT010000218.1 coordinate 2,125, forward strand.
TGAGCGCGGGGAGCAGGACGGAGCCGGGAGGGTATCATGCCTATCCGCAGGCACTGGAGCAGTTCCGCGTGAGCGACGGACGGACGGCCGCGGAAGTGGAGAGGGCGTTGAGGAAAGCCGGACGCGAGCCGGTATGGAAGGACTGGGACGCCAGCTTCGATCTCAAACCCGGCGCAAGCCGGGAGGGAAGCCGGGCTCGCTTGGACTCTTCCTATGCGCGGCCCGCGTCGGAAGAAGCCGGAACGGGCGCAAGCCTCGGCAAGGACAGGCTTGCTTGAACCTTGCCGGGACGCGCCACGAACAGGGAAAAGTCAAATCTTACGGGAAATGTTGAAAATATCTGAATCGGAAGGGAAAGGAACTGGGCGGTACGCGCGGCAGACTATGTTGCCGGAAATCGGCGAGGAAGGACAGGAGCGGTTGCGGGCGGCGCGGGTGCTGGTCGCCGGGACGGGCGGATTGGGTTCTCCCGTCTCGCTCTACCTGGCGGGCGCCGGAGTGGGGCATATCGGCCTGGCGGACGACGACAGGGTGAGCACGACCAACCTGCACCGCCAAGTCCTCTACGCGGAGGCGGAAACGGGACTGCCCAAGGCGGTGCTGGCGGCGCGACGGTTGCGCATGCTGAACGGCGAGGTGGACGTGAAGCCTTACCTCTGCCGCCTGACACCCGACAACGCCGCCGACGTGATACGGGACTACGACATCGTGGTGGACGCCTGCGACAACTACCGGACGCGTTATCTCCTGAACGACGTCTGCAGGGCGCAGGGCAAGCCTTACGTCTACGGCGCCATCGAGGGGTTCTGCGGACAGGTCTCCGTCTTCTGCCGCACCGCCGCCGCGAAGAGCTACCGGGACTTGTACCCGGACGAGGAGGAGGCGTGCCGGTTGCCGCGGACGGTAAAAGGCGTGATGGGCATGACCCCGGCGGTGGTGGGCAGCGTGCAGGCGCACGAGGTGATGAAGCTAATCTGCGGTTACGGCGAAGTCCTGGACGGACGCCTGTGGACGATAGACCTCCGCACGATGCAGTCTTACGTCATCGAACTTTAATCCCCGCGGGCGGACGCGGACAGGGAGGAGGCGGGCGGCAGACGGGACCGCCGCGGGGCGCGGCTTGGCCAATCCAAAGGGAGCATAAGATAAACCGTGTCCGCAAGGTACGTGTCCGCAGGTGCACACGGGGCTCTCCTCTCCAA
>CAYXQT010000219.1:0-3309 GCA_964466445.1 uncultured Paraprevotella sp.
GAAGCAACGTCGTGCCGCCCTTTCTTTGGGTCAGTCGAAAATTTGGGAATAAATACGCCTGAAAATCCCTTATCGCCATTGACTATGAAATCCTAACGGAAACAACAGTTCCCGACCACCACAAAACTAAATAATCCGCAAGAAATAAAGGGCGGGACGGGGCATTGTCTTCCAAAAGAACTATCTTTGCAACTGGATTATCACGGGCAAGCGACATGCAACAGCAGAAAAACATTATCCCACGAAGCCTGGAAGAGAGACTGGAACAAGCCGTGACCGGCCTGCCTCACGACAAGCTGTTCGTCCTGACGGACGAAACGACGCATGAGAAGTGCTGGCCGCTCCTCGCCGGTTTCCCGTCCGTGCAAGGGGCGGAACATATCGTCGTCGGCACCGGCGACGAACACAAAAACATGGAGACCCTCGTCGCGGTGTGGACGGAACTAAGCCGGAAAGGAGGCACGCGCCATTCCCTGCTGGTCAACTTGGGCGGCGGGATGGTGACCGACCTCGGAGGGTTCGCGGCCGCCACTTTCAAGAGAGGCATCCGACACATCAACATCCCCACCACTTTGCTGGCCATGGTGGATGCCGCCTCCGGCGGAAAAACCGGAATCAACTTCAACGGCCTGAAAAACGAGATAGGGGCTTTCGCGCCGGCCGCGTGCGTGTTGTCGGACACGGAGTTCCTGAAGACGCTGGACTATAAGGACATACGTTCCGGATACGCGGAAATGCTGAAGCACGGGCTTATCGACACGGAGAGACACTGGGCGGAACTGCTCTCGTCCGACTTGGACGACATCGACCTCCTCCACCTGCAAGGGATGGTCGCCCGGAGCGTGGCCGTCAAGGAAAGAATCGTCGCGCAAGACCCGCGCGAGCAAGGCATCCGCAAGGCCCTGAACCTGGGGCATACGGCCGGACACGCGCTCGAAAGCCTGGCACTGGCGGAAGGACGCGCCGTGCCGCACGGATACGCGGTGGCTTGGGGGCTGGTCTGCGAACTTTACCTGAGCTGCCTGCGGGAGGGTTTCCCGAAAGTCAAGCTGCGCCAGACGGCGGACTTCGTCAAAAGGTACTACGGCGTGTTCCCCTTCGACTGCAAGGAGTACGAGGCGTTGTACCGATTCATGACCCACGACAAGAAAAACACCTCGGGAGAAGTCAGGTTCACGCTGTTGGGCGACATCGGAGACGTCCGCGTCGACCGCACGGCAGGGAAGGACGAAATCTTCGACATGCTGGACTTCTACCGCGAAACCATGGGATGCTGACACACTAAAATCAGATAAGGACATGATGAAAAAGACATTGACCATTCTCGCCGTCGCCGGACTGCCGTGCGTTCCGGCGCGTCTTCCGGCCCAGAGAGCCGGGACGGGCAACCCCGTGCTCCCGGAGTTCCATGCCGACCCGGAGATACTCTACGCCGCACAGACCAAGAAGTATTACATCTATTCCACCACCGACGGAACGCCGGGATGGGGCGGATACTATTTCACGGTGTTCAGTTCCGAAGATTTGACCGACTGGCGCCACGAAGGCATCATGCTCGACTTGGGCACCGACCAGGTGAAATGGGCTGACGGGAACGCTTGGGCCCCGTGCATCATCGAGAAGAAAACGGGAGGGAAATACAAGTATTTCTTTTATTTCAGCGGCAACACGCCGAAGGGAAAAGCCATCGGAGTGGCCACCGCCGACCACCCGTGCGGGCCGTTCACCGATTCCGGGCATCCTGTCATAAACCATCGCCCGGCGGGCCTGACGCACGGACAGCAGATAGACGTGGACGTCTTCGAAGACCCGGTAAGCGGCAAGAGCTACCTTTACTGGGGCAACGGCTACATGGCCGGCGCGGAACTGAACGACGACATGATGAGCATCAGGCCGGAAACGGAAACGCTCATGACCCCGCAGGGCGGCACGCTGCAAGACTACGCCTACCGCGAGGCTCCTTACGTGTTCTACCGCAAAGGCACTTATTATTTCCTGTGGAGCGTGGACGACACCGGCTCCCCCAACTATCACGTGGCCTACGGCACGGCCAAGTCCCCGCTCGGCCCGGTTGAGGTAGCCCGCGAACCGGTTGTCCTCATCCAGCGTCCCGAACAGGAAATCTACGGGACGGCGCATAACTCCGTCCTGCAAATACCGGGCAGAGACGAATGGTACATCGTGTACCACCGCATCAACAAGGACTATATCGGGCATCAGCCCGGCATGCACCGCGAAGTGTGCATCGACAAGATGGAATTCAACGAGGACGGCACCATCAGGCCGGTCGTCCCCACGCACGAAGGCGTCGGACGGGTGAAATGACGGGAAGCCCCCTTGCGGCGGACGGCGGGCGAAGGCAAGCGCCGCAGGAGGCTCACCTTAATGCGCTTTCATCCGGCAAGCATGAAAGACGGCCGCCCTTTCGCGTCACGCCCCTCGTAAAGAAAGGAACGGGCGACACGCTCCCCGGTCGACGCGATGGGTTATACCAGCCGGGAGGTAATCACGGCTTCACGGTTATATTAAATAGAACAAAAATTATAGCACACGTATGATACGGAGAAAGGCTTTTGATTTAGGAAATTTAGTCGGAACTTACGTAGAAAGTGACCCACCGAGTAACATTGTTCCGTTTAGGGGAAAGTTCCCGTTAGTACCTGAGGTAGCTTCAAGGGAATACAACCGCTACATAGCGAGTTCGTTATATGTAGACGAGTGCCCCTTATGGGTGCAGAAAGTTCTGTATAACGGATTGCAGATACGGGCTATTGACCGCGGTTTCCGTGAATATTTAGACGAGAATAAGATAACGGATTTCGTGGAGAAGTCCCCTAAAGAGAAAACGGAGATACTTATGAAGTTTCTCGATTCTCATTCGATGACGTTAGAATATTTAGATATAAACTAAGACTATGGCAGACTTTTTAACCGCCTTTTCCGGACGGAAAAACGGGAGGGAAAGGACGTATGGACGAAGACCGCCGGTGACGCGGGCGGGGAGACTTGGAGCGGGATTAGCCGGAGGGCTAACCCCTCGTGGAGCGGATGGAAGATTCTGGACGGGATTAAGAATAAGCGGCACGGACAGAAGATTACTACCCCGGAGCTGGAACGGCTTAAACAAGACTTGTACCGTAAGAATTACTGGGAGCCTATTCAGGGGATAAGATTCGTAATCAAGGAGTAGCAAATGACCTCTACGATACGGGAGTAAATATGGGGGTAGCTACGTCCATAAAGCTTTCCGAGTGCCAATTTGCTCTAAGGGAGACGGGACGGATGTCAGACGCACTTATGGGTAAATTA
>CAYXQT010000220.1:0-3287 GCA_964466445.1 uncultured Paraprevotella sp.
GGAACTGACGCTCCGACACGGGGACAACCGCCCCGTCCCCCGTCCGGGCAAGGTATGGCAGTCCCCGTCCGCCGTTTTTTCGCCTCCCGTGCATTTTATTTCCCGTGAAGACGCTCGCGGACGTTTTTTTTCGTACCTTTGGAAAAGTATCGACGTAAAACGAAAAATCATGAATTGCAGTGCAAGCCGGGAGAAAGACCGGAACCGCCCGGATTCTTCCAAGGCACAGCCGGCGGCGGGCAAAACCAAAGCCACTCCGCAGACCTTCCAGCAGATTGAGCGTATGCTCGGGGAAATCGCGGCGAGATACCCCAAGGGCGGGGAAAATCCGGTCTTGACGGACATACACCTCCAGGTCAACGCCGATTCCGGAGAGTTGCGGGCGTTCGACGACGACGGCGAGGAACTGGCGCGTTGCGTGGTGGAGCAGTGGATGGACAACGGCGACGAGAACTTCTACGAGGAAGTCGCGCCCGTGTTGCGCCGGTGCATCCGGGACATGAAGGGCACGTTGGAGAACCTCTCCCTCTTGAAGCCCTACTCCTTCGTCCTGGCGGACGAGGACAGGGAGACGCTCTGCGACCTGTATCTCGTGGACGACGAGGCGGTAATCGTGGACGGCGAGCTGCTGAAAGGGCTGGACAAGGACTTGGACGATTTCCTGAAGAAACTGTTGGAGGAGTAACCCGTCCCGTGGGCGGCGGGATGTCGGAACGGCGAATCCTCCCGTGCGGGCATCGCGCATCCGCGTGAAAGAAAAGGCATTCCCCTCCGTCGGCACGACACCGGGCGGAAGGGAATGCCTTTCCCCTTATCCGGTCAGAGCGTAATGCAAAGACCGGGCTTCCGACGGCATCCCCCTACCTTTCGCCCTGCCCGTCCCCGTGTCGGGTATGCGCCTCGTAACCCCGACGCACGAACCAGACGGGCATTCTTCCGAAACCGGCCTGCCGTTTCCCCAAGACAATGCCGTCTTTTCGTCGGCGGGGGGGATGCCGTTGCGGAGAGAAGAGGATTCGAACCTCTGATACCTTGCGGTATGGCAGTTTTCAAGACTGCTGTAATAAACCACTCTACCATCTCTCCTTCATGCCGAATCATCCTCCGGCATGTTCTCTTTATGAATACCGGTGTTATACCATATTATTATATATATGGAGGCGGAAGTCAGAACAGGCTCCACGAGACGGTGAGACCCGCCATGACGATGGCCACCATCGACATGAGTTTGATGAGGATGTTCAGGCTCGGGCCGGAAGTGTCCTTGAACGGGTCGCCCACGGTGTCGCCCACGACGGCGGCGCGGTGCACCTCGCCGCCCTTCCCGCCGAAGTTGCCCTCTTCCACGTATTTCTTGGCGTTGTCCCACGCGCCGCCCGCGTTGGCCATGAAGATGGCAAGCACGAAGCCCGCCGAGAGGCCGCCCGTCAGGAGCCCGATGACCCCCGGCACGCCGAACACCAGTCCCGTGGCGACGGGTGCCACGATGGCGAGGAGCGACGGGAACACCATCTCACGTTGCGCCCCCTTGGTGGAAATCTGGACGCAACGGGCGTAGTCCGGATCCGCCTCCCCGCTCAGGATGCCCTTTATCTCGCGGAACTGCCGCCGCACTTCCTCCACCATGTGCGCCGCCGCCCGTCCCACGGCGTTCATCGTCAGGCCGCAGAACAGGAAAGCCATCATGCTGCCGATGAACATGCCGGAAAGCACTTTCGGGTTCATCAGCGTCACGTCGTAATAAGTCATGAAGTCGGTGAACGACGCCTCGCGCACGGGGAGCTTGTCGCCGCCGGGCATTGTCAGCACGGTCTCCCCGATGCGTGCCAGCCCGATGCGTATCTCCTCGATGTAGGAAGCCAGCAGGGCGAGTCCCGTCAGGGCCGCCGAGCCGATGGCGAAACCCTTGCCCGTGGCCGCCGTGGTGTTGCCCAACGAGTCGAGGGCGTCGGTGCGCCTGCGCACCTCCTCGCCCAGGGCGCTCATCTCCGCGTTGCCTCCCGCGTTGTCGGCAATGGGGCCGTAGGCGTCGGTGGCCAGCGTGATGCCGAGGGTCGAGAGCATGCCCACGGCGGCGATGCCGATGCCGTAGAGGCCCATGCCCACGTTGGCGAAGTCGAAGCCCGAAGCGAGCCAGTAAGAGAGGATGATGCCCGCGACGACGGCTATCACCGGGATGGTAGTGGACACCATGCCCAACCCCACGCCGGAGATGATGACCGTGGCGGGCCCCGTCTTCCCGCTCTCGGCGAGCAGCTTGGTGGGGCGGTAGGACTGGGAGGTGTAGAACTCCGTGGAGCGTCCGATGACGACGCCCACCAACAGCCCCGTTACCACGGAGAGCGAGATGAGCATCCAGTTCTCCATACGCAGGAGCCAGAGGATGAGGAACGTGGCCGCGACAATCAGCACGGAGCTGAGGTTCGTCCCCGCCGCCAACGAGCCGAGAAGTTCCTTCATCCCCGCGTTCTCCTTGGTGCGCACCGTGAAGATGCCGAGGATGGAGAGCAGTATGCCCACGGCGGCTATCAGCATCGGCGCGATGACGGCCTTGAACTGCATGGCGACGTCGCCGCGGGACATGAACGCGGCGGCCCCGAGCGCGGCGGTGGCAAGGATGGAGCCGCAGTAGGATTCGTAGAGGTCGGCCCCCATGCCGGCCACGTCGCCCACGTTGTCGCCCACGTTGTCGGCTATCGTGGCGGGGTTGCGCGGGTCGTCCTCCGGGATGCCCGCTTCCACCTTGCCCACGAGGTCGGCGCCCACGTCGGCGGCCTTGGTGTAGATGCCCCCGCCCACGCGTGCGAAGAGAGCCTGCGTGCTCGCCCCCATGCCGAAAGTCAGCATCGTGGTGGTAATCATGCAGAGCTTGGCGGTCGGAGCCTCAGGGTCGGCCGGGATGAGCGCGTCGAGGAGCAGGTACCAGAACGATATGTCGAAGAGGCCGAGGCCCACTACCACCAGCCCCATGACCGCGCCGCTGCGGAACGCCACGCGCAGGCCCTTGTTCAGGGAATCGCGGGCGGCGTTCGCCGTGCGTGCCGAGGCGTAAGTGGCCGTCTTCATGCCCAGGAAGCCGGAGAGGCCGGAGAAGAAGCCCCCGGTGAGGAACGCCACCGGCACCCACGAGTTCTGCAGCTGGAAGCCGTAGGCCATGACGGAGAAAAGCACGACGAGTGCCAGGAACACCAACCCCACAATCTTGTACTGCTGTTTCAGGTAGGACATGGCTCCCTGCCGCACGTGCGAGGCTATTTTCCGCATCACCGGCGTTCCTTCGTTCTCTT
>CAYXQT010000221.1:0-3236 GCA_964466445.1 uncultured Paraprevotella sp.
TAACATGAAAAAGAACCCTTATCTTCTTGCCCTCATATCGGCTGTCATGGCTTTCGCAGTCCTTTCGTGCGGCGAAGACCGGACGAAGGAATTTCTGGCCAAGACCGAAGTGGACAATTGGATTGAAGCGCAAATGCGGGAGATATACCTTTACTACCAAGACATGCCCCAACTGAAAACGGAAGATTACTTCTCCCCCGCTGAAAAGTTTTTTCCGAAACTTCTGTCTTCGCATGACAAATATTCTTATATAGAAGTGGACGCGGACGCGGGGACAAAGCTCCGCAACGCCATTCAGGCCGTGACTTGCGGCTTCGACTTCGTGTTGACCGACGACCCGACGGGAATTTCCAGACAAGTCGCGCGAGTGTTGCAAGTGCTGCCCCAATCGCCGGCCTCCGCAATCGGACTGCGCCGGGGCGACTTCATCACAAAAGTCAATGGGGACAATGTCAGCAACAAGAATTCCGGACTTCTGGAAAGCGGGGACGGAACGGTGCTCACGGTCTCGACCCTCTCTGCCGACGAAGAGACCGGTGACTTGGCCTGGGATGAGGAAGAGACGGAACTCACGCTCCCTGCCGCCATCCGCATGGAAAACAACCCTTTCTTCCTTCACGAAGTCATCGAACGGGACGGAAAGAAAGTCGGCTATCTCGTATATGACGAGTTTAAGGCGGGGGCGGACGACGGCGACACGGCCTATATGGAACAAATGCTGCAGATATTCCAAGAGTTCAAGCGACAAGGGGTGACCGATTTCATTTTGGATTTGCGGTATAACCAAGGCGGACAGGTAACTTGTGCGCAACTTTTGGCCACTCTGCTGGCTCCCTCCGGTTGCATGGGGCAGGAGTTCGCCCGTTTCGAATTCAACGACAAGCGGCAAGACTCGAACTACAGCCTCGACTTTCTCGCGGAATACGCGGATTGCAACCTGAACCTGAACCGGCTTTTCATCATATCGGGGCTATACACCGCTTCGGCATCGGAAATGATGATTAACTGCCTCCGTCCCTACATGACAATCAACCTGTTGGGAACAAGAACCTTGGGCAAGAACGTGGCGATGACGCGCATCGACAGTCCCTACGGCTTCACCATGTATCCGGTAACGTCCACCGTGTTCAACAAAGATGGGCTGTCGGACTACGCAAGCGGTTTCACCCCCGAATACGTCATATCCGAACTGAATTATTACCCCTGGCATGAATTGGGCAATCCTGACGAACTTCTCCTAAAGAACGCGTTGCAATGGATGTCCGGCGGCATACCGTCGGACGCGGAAAACGTCAGCAAGCCCGAAGAACCGGAAACCCCGGACGATTCGGCTTCCGTCCGCTTATGCCGCAACCCGAATCCCGGTTATTCTTCCATCCTCCGCAGAAGAACCCCGGCGGCCATCTTGCCCGAATGAAACCCCGTTGCCGAAAAGACAGGAAACGATGAACATTATAGTCTCGGAAGACATACGGGCCGTGTGTCCGAAGTTCGTGGGTGCCGCCGTGGAAGCGCGTCTCATCAACACCTCCTATTCGGCTCCGCTGTGGGAGGAAATCAGGGCGTTCCAGGCCGATTGCCGTAGGAAACATACCACGGAGTCCGTCAAGGAAATGCCTCCCATACAAGCCACCCGTTCCGTGTACAGGCGATGCGGGAAAGATCCGAGCCGTTACCGGCCTTCGGCGGAAGCATTGTTGCGCCGCATGGTGAGGGGGCTGGACTTATACCAGATAAACACGGTCGTGGACTTGACGAACCTGGCTTCCGTCGCATACGGCTACTCCATCGGCGGGTTCGATGCCGGGAAAATAGCCGGGGACACACTCGTCTTGGGTATCGGGCGCGAGGGGGAAGCATACGAAGGCATCGGAAGAGGCCCGTTGAACATCGCCGGACTGCCGGTCTACCGCGACGGACAAGGCGGCATCGGAACCCCGACGAGCGACCACGAACGCACCAAGCTCACTCTGTCGACCACGCGCCTGCTGGCCTTAGTCAACGGATACGACGGCAACCGCGAACAAGTGCTTGCCTGCGCAGACTACATACGGGAACTGTTAAGGAAGCATGCCGGCTCGGACGGAGGCATCGTACATTTGTTCTAAGAATTCGAGACAAGATGAAAAGGAAAACAGCCATCTTCTTCCTGCTCTTCGGGCTGTACGTGCAAGGGCAGGCACAAATGAGACAACCCGACCCCACGGTGTTCATATTCGTGGGCGATTCCATTTACCCCATGAACGCCATGACCAGCCAGACCGAACTCAAGAAAGGCTGGGACATACAAGGTATTAATGTGGGGCGGAAGATAAAAAGGTACTTCTCGGGGGCGCGGGCGAGGCAGACCGTCGGCCGTCGGCCTAAATTCGCCATTTATCCCAAGACGCAGGACTTGAACGATTACGCCTTGATTCGGCTGAAAGAAAGACGGGGATTCCGCTATTTGCCCGCCTCCGATTTTAAGGATTGCGACCATACTCGCGTGGAACTGGGACTTTTCAACATCGAAAATCTTCCCGGATTAGGATTTGCCGTCACGCCGCTCGCCCCGCTCTTTCCCGGGGAATACATTTTGGTAGACCTTTCCCAAAAGCCTGTCAACCAGTACGGAGACATCAAAGCATACGACTTCACGGTAGAGGAATAACCGCCACGTGCAAAAATACCCCGAAGTTTGTCAATCTCATCATGCGATGCGCCACAAACGCATATTACAAAAAAAGATGTTGTTATTCCGTATGTTTGCCGTCCCGCCTTGCACGAGCCGCGGACGGCAAAGAAAGCGAAGCGTCCCACAAAGAATATCATGCGTTGCTGAAAGATTGGTGCCCTACCCCACTCTACCATGCACGGAAACCGAGTGAAAAACACGGTACAAACTCTACTTGTAACGGAAAGACCTAAACCACACCGATACTCACAAAATCAATAATGTCTTGCGGGTTTCTTCGTAATTCCCGAACCAAACGTCCAGCTATACTCCGTAGTTCACGGTCTACACGATACACTATTGATAATCAAATATAAAATTCATTTTAAGGGACAACTACTTAAAATACTACAAGGATAATCGTTACCGGAGAGTTACAATAGTTTCATCGCACTTTTTGCATATTAGGACTCCTTATCGGAACGGGAACTTTTTTATCCGAGAAAGACGCGACCCGACACAGGCTGTTTCCGCATGCCCCTGCCGGGTCGTCCGCCGTTTAGCAAGCAAGTGTTCCTGTCGC
>CAYXQT010000222.1:0-3165 GCA_964466445.1 uncultured Paraprevotella sp.
TTGCGCACCGCCGCTTTCCCGGCAACGTGATTCCCCGGACAAAATCCATTCCCTCATGAACCGGAAGTGCCAAGGGACACGGGAAATATGAATTCGGCGACAAGGTTCCCATCATACGCCTCATGTCAGGCATTATATTGGAAGCGAAATCCTGTCGAAATGAATGTGACGGACATACGATGGACGACTGTCCCGCTTAGGTGGAACGGATTACCGGTCGTGGAATCAAGAGACTGGTTGGTGGCGGAGGGAAGAAAGAGGTCAACGGAACACAAATACCGATACCGGACATGCTTAAAGGCAGGGACGGTTATTATGTCCGAGGAAGTAACACCGACTGTTCTGCAAGCGGACGGGAATTGAACCGGCAATCGTTCACTCGGAGACAGATTATCGGTCGGGACGTGACTTTCAAAAAGGTTCAAATGTTCTGTCGGCTACCGCTACATCTAACATCAAAAGAGCCATGGGAATGCCTTTGTCTTTATTGAAGAAATCGGTGAGAACTTATTATGGAGTATTCTCGCCGAATATACTTATAAAGATTGACCAATTATTATCCATGAAGCAAACTAAAGAATATAATCTCGATTATTAAAATATATCCCCACTAATTTTGCTACTGAGTCTTTCCTCTGTTCAAACAGGTAAAATCCAACGCAAAAAGACAAGACGGGAAATCAAAACCTTTTCCGCAGAAAGCCTCGGCACGCTTCGAAAAAAGTCTCCCTCTTGCCAAGAGGAAGACTTTGGCTTGGGATCCTGCGAGGCCACGGAAGAAGAACGCGCGGTAGGCGCGTATTTCGCGGACGGCGGACATAAGTCGTTGAGGGACATACCGATATGGAAGTTGGGATGAGCCGGGATAATGTCCTGGCGGCACCGCAGGCGCCGCACTCGCCCGCGGCGGCGGGAAGGAAGGCGGCCGTGGAGGGACGCTGGCACGCGATGCGGGCCTACAAGAACGAGAGGCTGGCGGAGGAGCGGCTCTCCTCGGCGGAGGGGATGTGCTGCTTCGTGGCCAAGCGTTACGCGATGCGCACGTTCCACGGGAGGAAGCGTCCGTGCGCGGTTCCGGTGATACCGGGCCTGGTCTTCGTGCGGGCCACCCGCGCGCGCATCGCCGCCTTCAAGCGTGAGGTCTACGGCGGTCTCCAGTTCGTCATGTCCGGCAGGGAGGGCCGCGGCGGTCCCCTCGTGGTCCCGGACGGTGAGATGGAGAGCTTCATCAGGGTGTGCGAGCAGTACGGAGAGGACACGCGCTTCCACAGGCCGGAGGACATCCACGTGGGGAAGGGCACGCGGGTTCGCGTCCACGGCGGCGCGTTCGACGGCGTGGAGGGGATTTTCGTCAGGGTCGCTGGCAGGCGTTCCCGCCGGCTCGTTGTGCTGCTCACGGGAGTGATGGCGGTGTCCGTCACCGTGCAGCCGGAATATCTGGAGATACTGTAGGGGCTTCCGCCCGTTCCGCGGCTTCCGGTCGCGGGCTTTCCGCCCGTCTCCAAGGCCTTTGCATGCCTGCCGGACGTTTCCCGCCTTCGCAAAAACGATAACGGAGGCGGAGTTCTGCCCAGTCTACTTTTCGCCGGTTGCCGCACGGGCGGGACGCTCGCAGGCCTGCGGCACGGGAAGATATGTTTCATTTTTGCAGGCGAGGCGCGGGACATACGGACTTTTTGCCTATCTTTGTGCAGGGACATCGAAAAGGGAGGACAAGGACATGGCGAAAGGCGGGAGGCTATACCCGATAGGGATACAGACGTTCGAGAAGATAAGGAACAACGGTTACCTGTATATTGACAAGACGGAACACGTCTACCGCATGGCGCATTCGTCCTCGAACTATATGTTCCTGAGCCGCCCGCGCCGTTTCGGGAAGTCGCTGCTGGCGAGCACGCTCCGCGCCTACTTCGAGGGGCGGAGGGAGTTGTTCAGGGGCCTGGCGTTGGAGCGCATGGAGACGGAATGGGAGCAATACCCCGTGCTGCACTTCGACATGAGCCTGGGCAAGCACATGGACAGGGAACGGCTGGAACGCTATATAGATTCGCAACTGGCGACGTGGGAAAGCGAATACGGCATCCGTGCAGGGAGTCCGGATGCCAACATCCGCCTGACGGGTCTCATCCGCCGCGCGTGCGAGCGTACGGGCCGTCAGGTGGTGGTGTTGGTGGACGAGTACGACGCTCCGTTGCTCGACGTGGTACACGAGGAGGAGAACCTGCCCGCGTTGCGTGGGGTGATGCGTAACTTCTACAGCCCGCTGAAGGCGTGCGACCCCTACCTTCGCTTCGTGTTCCTGACGGGCATCACCAAGTTCTCCCAGCTGAGCGTCTTCAGCGAGCTGAACAACATCAGGAACGTCAGCATGCTGCCGGAGTACGCCGCCGTGTGCGGCATCACGGAGGAGGAGATGGAGGGTCAGATGGGAGAGGATTTGGAAATGTTGGCTGGACGTTTGGGCGTGAGCCGCGGGGAGGCGGTTCAGAGGCTGAAGGACAGTTATGACGGCTACCATTTCACGTGGCCCTCGCCCGACATATACAACCCGTACAGCCTGTTGAACGCCTTCGCCGACGGCAGGCTGGCTTCCTATTGGTTCGGCAGCGGCACGCCGACCTACCTGGTTGAGATGCTGAGGAAGTACAACGTGCCGCCGTCGGGGATAGGAGGATACGAGGCCACGGCGGGGGTTTTCGACGCGCCTACGGAGCGTATGACGAGCGTCATCCCCCTCTTGTACCAGAGCGGCTACGTCACCATCAAGGGTTACGACGAGGCGTTCCAGATTTACACGTTGGACATCCCCAACAAGGAAGTGCGCGTGGGCCTGATGGAAAGCCTCCTGCCCTATTATGTCTCCGGCGATGTCCCGTCGGCCACCACGACGGTGGTGAACCTGGCCCGCGCCGTCGTGCGCGGCGACATGGAGGGCGCGTTGCGCCTCCTGCGTGCGTTCCTCTCCACCGTGCCCTACTGCGACCGGACGGACTACGAGGGCCATTACCAGCAGATGCTCTACGTCGTCTTCAGCCTCTTGGGGATGTACGTGGACGTGGAGGTGCGCACGCCGCGGGGCCGCGTGGACATGGTGATGCGCACGGCCACCGCGCTCTACGTGGTGGAGCTGAAGCTGAACGGTTCGGCGGAGGCCGCCCTGCGCCA
>CAYXQT010000223.1:0-3152 GCA_964466445.1 uncultured Paraprevotella sp.
TCACCTGTAGTGAAACGAGGAAAAGACCGTTGCACTTCTTATTGGAAACTTTAAATTTACCCCGTAGCGAATAAATCTTCCCGAGAAGCTGTAATGACGAGCGTTTTTCGTATTTTTGCATACCAAACAGAAGCCAATCATGATTAGACATGCAGAGCCGGGCGATGCCAAAGCCGTCGCGGACATCTATAACGAATATGTCCTGCACAGCGTGGCTACCTTCGAGACCGAAGCCGTTCCCGCTAACGAGATGGGCAGACGCATCGCCGACATCTCTTCCCGCTTTCCTTATTTGGTGTTCGAGAAGGACGGGCGGGTCATCGGGTATGCCTACGCCCGGATGTGGCAGGAAAGGGCGGCTTATTGCCATACGTGGGAAACGGCTGTCTATGTCTCTTCCGCATCCGTCCGCCAAGGCATAGGACGACAGCTGATGTCACTTCTGATTGAAGAATGCCGGAACTCCGACTGTCATGTACTCATTGCATGTATCACCCGCGGAAACGAATCCAGCTGTACCCTGTATCGCAAGCTCGGGTTCGAGCAAGTAGCCTTTTTCAAAAAAGTAGGTGTCAAATTCGGGAAACGTTTAGATGTCACGGGCTGGGAGCTGATACTACGTCCTTGAGTCCGTCGCAAAACACTTTGACCCCATTCCATATTCATATATATAATGAGCCACACGACTTACGACTTTCAAACGAAGGGGAACAACGGCCATGTGCCGCTCAACAACATCATCAACGTTAAACTCATCGCCTACGTAATCGGCATTTTGCTTTGGGTGGAAGACGGCATGTTCCTCATCTGCATGGGCGTTTCCCTGCTGTTCCACGAAGACAGCTACGTATATTTCGCGTATGCCGCTGTCGTCAACTTGATTGTCGGAGGCGGACTGATGGCTTGCGGATGGGGGGCCGAAACATGGATGACGCGCCGCGACGGCTATTGCATCGTGACGCTCACATGGCTTCTGTTCACCGCTCTGGGGATGCTCCCCTTTTGCCTGAGCGGTGAAATACCGTCCGTCACCAACGCTTTCTTCGAGACCATGTCCGGCTTCACCTCCACCGGCTTCACCATACTTGACCATATCGACACGATGCCCAAGGGAATGCTCTTTTGGCGTGCCCTGACGCAGTGGGTGGGCGGCTTGGGAATCGTGTGCTTCACCATAGCCTTGCTGCCTATCTTCGGGGGAGGAAATCTGCAACTTTTCAGCGCGGAAACCACGGGCGTGACGCACAACAAGTTGCACCCGAAGATAAGCACGACGACGAAACTTATTTGGACGGTGTACATTTTCCTGACCGGCTCGTGCGCCGCCTTGCTCTGCGTGGGCGGCATGGATTTGTTCGACGGCATCTCCCATTCGCTGAGCATCATGGGTACCGGCGGCTATTCCACCCGCCAAGCCAGCATAGCCTATTGGAACTCTCCTTTCATCGAATACGTCACGGCGGCCTTCATGCTCGTAGCCAGCCTGAACTTCTCGCTGTTGGTGCTGGGTATGCAAGGCAAGCTGGGCAAGCTTTTCAAGGACGGCGAGACGCGGTGGTTCCTCTGTTCGGTAGGTGTCATCACGCTGGTTGCCGCGGCTGGCTTGTTCTTCCAGCTTCACTATCCGCTCGAGGAGGCATTCCGCAAGGCTCTTTTCCAAGTGGCTTCGATACACACCTCTTGTGGTCTGCTGACGGACGATTACACCGCGTGGCCGCAGTACATCTGGCCTATCCTTCTTTTCGCCATGATAGCCGGAGGGTGCACAGGGTCGACGGCCGGCGGCGTGAAGGACGTCCGCATCATGATACTGTTCCATGCCGTAAGGAACCAGTTCAAGCGGCTTCTCCATCCCAATGCCATCCTTCCGGTACGGATTAACAAGCGCGTCGTGCCCCCCTCGATGGTGAACTCCGTCACGACGTTCCTCCTTTTCCATGCACTGTGCGGTTTCGTGGGCTGCATCCTGCTGATGTTCTTTGGCATAGACTTCATGGATGCGCTGACTACCGTCATCTCCATCATGGGGAACACGGGTGTCGGTTTCGGACACTTCGGCCCCGCTTTCACCATGAGTGCCATGCCTGATGCGTGCCAATGGATTTTGTCATTCCTTATGCTCATCAGCCGTCTGGAGCTGTTCGGTGTGCTCATCCTGTTCAGTCCGGTCTTCTGGAAGGAATGGTAGCGGACGGATCATACATTCTCGGCCATAAACAGGTTGGCAACATTTCGAAGATGCCTCCTTCTCCTTATGAAATCCACGAAAGCCTGTCGCATATCCTCACGGACTTCAAGGAAAGGCTTGCGATGCCTCCTTGTTATGGTTAGCAAAACTGATTCCCAAACGTTAAGACTGACATACGTCACAAACCCAAAACTGCTTTGTCAGATACAAATTTCAGCCGATTTATAGCAATTTTCATATAACTTTCATATCTTTGTAACGTCTTTCGGGACGGACATTGCGGAACAAAAAGGAAGTGCCTTATACTCGATAAATCGCCAATTTAAGAAGTACAACGAGGCACACATAGGACAGCTCATATCAAGTGGGTTGCCCTACTGTGCGTTGTACAAGCGTTTGGCGATGCTTTCGAGTATGCACGGTAGGCAGCCCACTTTCCTTGCATATAAACATTGCTAAATAAAAACGGAGAAAACTCTTATTGGCTGCTACAGAGTTTGGACTGGAAAAAGTAGCAGTATGAAAAAGAAAATTTGTTGTCAACTACTTTGTTTCTGTTATTCTTGCCAACGGGAACAATTACGGTGCAGAGCATTGAAAAGAAACAGTCTTATGTCACAGCATCCATGGCAAGAAATAACGTTTATTACCATTAACTTTCAATAGAAACTTATAAAGACATAGAATTATGGAAGTAGTAAAATTTATTTTAGCCCTTCTGGGCTTGGGCGGTACAGGCATTGCATTAGTCTGGTTGCTTTTCGCTCTATTTAATCTGCTGTGGGCCTTCCTTTCCGCTTTACTGGCTACGAGACGTGGCAGAAACCCATGGAACTGGTTTTTCCTCACTTGCTTTTACGGTATATTCGGACTCTTGTTCTTGGTCTGCTCCAAAACAATCAACCAAGGTGAATACCGTGAGAGCGATACACTGTCAAAAGTCCTTTGGGGAATACTTATAGCC
>CAYXQT010000224.1:0-3115 GCA_964466445.1 uncultured Paraprevotella sp.
CGTACTCGTTTTCCACTTGCACCATGATGATGGGACCGCCCTTGTCGACGGTCAGGTTCCCTATCTGCTCTCCCAACTTTTGAGCGAAGATGCGGTAGCGTTCCATGAAATACGGGTCCAGTTCCCTCAGACGGATGTCCTTCTTCTTCAGCAACCACCACGGCAGGCCGCCCATTTCCCACTCGGCGCACACATACGGGCCGGGACGCACGATGACATACAACCCGTTTTCCTGTGCCAGCCGGATGAACGCCGCCACGTCGTTATTGCCCGTGAAGTCGAACTCCCCCTCTTTCTGTTCATGCACGTTCCAAAACACATATAGGCAAAGTGTATTCATCCCCAGAGCCTTGCACATCTTGATGCGTTGCTCCCAGTAGGGGCGCGGGATACGGGGGTAATGCACTTCGGCGGCCTTGATGACGAAAGGCTTGCCGTTAAGCAGGAACGTCTTGTTCCCCACGCCGAAAGTCTCGGCTTCGGCCGCGGACGCTCCCGCCGAGGCGAAGAACCCCAATCCGGTTGCGAGCAAGGACGCTTTCAGCATGCGGCTGATACTTCTGTTCAAGTTCATCATATTCGTCTGTCGTTAAAAATTAAAGATATGGTTTCTCGTCTTTCCCGTCCATCGTGTTTTCAAAAGTACGGCATTTACTTCTCATGGGCAAGTTTTTGAGGAAAAAGGATGAAGCATGGGCGAAAATTTCCCCGCGGCGTTGAAATACTCGCGGAAAAAAGATAACTTTACACCCTATTATATATAAGGTATAAGCAAACGGATATGTTCAGGACAAATACTTGCGGTGAATTGAGGCTCGCGGATGCCGGAAAGACCGTAACTTTGGCCGGATGGGTGCAACGCGTGCGCAAGATGGGGGGAATGACTTTCGTCGACCTGCGCGACCGTTACGGCATCACGCAACTGGTCTTCAACGAGGAAGTGAACGGCACGCTTTGCGCACGAGCCAACAAGTTGGGACGCGAAGACGTAGTTCAGGCGAAAGGCGAAGTGAGCGAGCGCGAGAGCAAGAATGGAAACCTGCCGACGGGCGAAATCGAAATCATCGTGTCTGAACTGACCGTGCTCAACGCTTCCGCCACTCCCCCTTTCACTATTGAGGACAACACGGACGGAGGGGACGACATCCGCATGAGATACCGCTATCTGGACTTGCGGCGCACATGCGTGCGGAAGAACCTTGAACTCCGCCACAAGATGACGATGGAAATCCGCCGTTATTTGGACGGCAAGGGTTTTCTGGAAATAGAAACCCCCATGCTGATAGGTTCCACGCCCGAAGGCGCACGCGACTTCGTGGTGCCGTCCCGCATGAACCCGGGGCAGTTCTACGCCTTGCCGCAAAGTCCGCAGACGTTGAAGCAACTGTTGATGGTGGCGGGCATGGATCGTTATTTCCAGATTGTGAAATGCTTCCGCGACGAAGACTTGCGTGCCGACCGCCAACCCGAGTTCACGCAGATAGACTGCGAGATGAGTTTCGTAGAACAGGAAGACGTGATAGCCCTCTTCGAGGGAATGACCAAGCACCTGTTCCATACGATACGGGGAATAGATTTCACAGAACCGTTCCCGCGCATGTCTTGGAATGATGCCATGCGGCTTTACGGTAGCGACAAACCGGACATCCGCTTCGGCATGGAGTTCGTGGAACTGACGGACGTGCTGAAAGGAACGGGAGAGTTCCCCGTGTTCAACGAAGCCGCATACATCGGAGGTATATGCGCACCGGGATGCGCCTCGTACACCCGGAAACAGTTAGACCAGCTGACAGACTTCGTGAAGCGCAGTCAAATCGGGGCGAAAGGACTGGTATACGCCCGTGTGCAGGGAGACGGTAGCGTGAAATCCAGCGTGGACAAATTCTATACGCAGGAAGTATTGTTGCGTTTGAAGCAGACGATAAACGCGGTGCCGGGCGACCTAATCCTGATGATGAGCGGCGAGGAGGCCATGAAGACACGCAGGCAATTGTGCGAGTTACGCTTGGAAATGGGAAACCGTTTGGGATTGCGCGACAAGAACAAATTCTCGTTACTGTGGGTGGTGGACTTCCCGATGTTCGAATGGAGCGAAGAAGAAGGTCGTTTGATGGCAATGCACCATCCGTTCACGCATCCCAAGGAGGAGGACATCCCGTTGTTGGATTCCAACCCGATTGCCGTGCGTGCGGATGCCTACGACATGGTTTGCAACGGAGTGGAAGTGGGAGGCGGGTCTATCCGCATCCACGACCCGGAACTTCAGGACAAGATGTTCAAGATATTGGGCTTCACGGAGGAACGCGCCCAAGAGCAGTTCGGATTCTTGATGAACGCGTTCAAATACGGCGCGCCTCCGCACGGGGGACTGGCCTATGGACTCGACCGCTGGGTGAGCCTATTCGCCGGACTTGACAGCATTCGCGATTGCATCGCTTTCCCGAAGAACAACAGCGGACGCGACGTGATGCTGGACGCGCCTTCCAATATAGACTGGAAGCAGTTGAACGAACTGCATTTGGCACTGGATTTAAAGAATTAAGAAGGATTCATAGGATGATGCAAAAGGGGCTTGGAGATTGTACGTGCCTTAAAGTTGTTAGCTGAAGCCAATAAGCAAAAATCATAATGGCAGTGGCCTTTTGTAATTATCAAATAGGTAATCGGACATTGGCTTATAGTTGTGCTATAACCATCGGAAAAAGCGTCTTACCCGTGTTGTTTTTTGATTGCGAAATTTGTGGAACAGCAAGGTAAGACAGCGTGTTTTCGATAGTTACAAAGAAATGGCAGACTGGCTTCTCCGGTGGTTTGAAATAAGGAAACGGGGAGAAAAGCTCCTTTCACGCTTTTCTCCCCGTTTAAGGCTTCAAAATCGGAACGTTATTCCTCTCCTGTCGGACGAGGCAGGTTGTACCCCGACACGGTAAAGTCGAAAGAATGGCACAAATCGCGAATCGGGCAAGGACAAACGGGAAACAAAAATCCCGTTTGCCCGTACTTTCGCCTTGCGCCGCCTATTCCTTGTCCAAGAGGATTTTCATCATCTCGCAGGCATCTCGCGCGACGGACGTGCCGGGGCCGAAGATGGCCGCCACGCCCGCCTTGTACAGGA
>CAYXQT010000225.1:0-3113 GCA_964466445.1 uncultured Paraprevotella sp.
CCGCTGAAGGAGCGCTTCAAGGCTTCCTCCCTGTCCCGCCCGTAGGAGCAGACGGCGACGACCCGTCCGCCCGCCGTGACCGTCCGCCCGTCCTTCACTGCCGTGCCGGCGTGGAAGACGATGCCGTCCCGCACCTCTTCGATGCCCGTGACGGGGAATCCTTTCCCGTAAGCTCCGGGATAGCCTCCGGAAACCAGCATGACGCACGCGGCGGCGCGTCCGTCCGTTTCCATCGTCCTTTGGTCGAGGTCGCCCCGCGCCACGCCTTCCAGGAGATCCACCAGGTCGCTCTTCACGCGGAGCATGACGCTTTCCGTTTCCGGGTCGCCCATGCGCACGTTGTATTCGATGACTTTCGGCTCTCCTCTTACGTCCATCAGCCCGAAGAAGATGAAGCCCTTGTAGTCGATGCCCTCTTCGGCCAGCCCCTCCACCGTGGGGCGGATGATGCGGTCTTCGACCTTGCGCATCCACTCCGGGGTGGCGAACGGCACGGGCGAGACGCTCCCCATGCCGCCCGTGTTCGGGCCGGTGTCGTGCTCGCCGACGCGCTTGTAATCCTTGGCTTCCGGCAGTATCTTGTAGTGCCGCCCGTCGGTCAGCGCGAACACGGAGCATTCAATCCCGTCGAGGAATTCCTCGACGACGACCGTCGAGGAGGCCGCGCCGAACATTCCGCCCAGCATCTCCGCCAGTTCCTTGCGGGCTTCCTCCAATGTCGGCAGGATGAGCACGCCCTTGCCCGCGCAGAGCCCGTCCGCCTTCAGCACGTAGGGGGCTTCCAGCGTCTTCAGGAACTCCAGCCCCTCTTCCAACGTCTCTTTCGTGAACGTGCGGCAGGCGGCCGTCGGGATGCCGTGGCGTTGCATGAAAGCCTTGGCGAAACTTTTGCTCCCCTCCAGCATGGCGCCCCGCTTGGAGGGGCCGATGACGGGGATGTCTCGCAACCGGCTGTCGGCCTTGAAGAAGTCGTATATCCCCTTGACCAAGGGGGCTTCCGGGCCGACGACTACCATGTCCACGCCCTTGTCGAGGACGAACCGCCCGATGCCCTCGAAATCGTCGGCTTCGAGCGGCACGTTTTCCCCCACGCCGGCGGTGCCCGCGTTGCCCGGCGCGACGTACAGCCGCTCCGTCTTCCCGCTCCGGGCGATTTTCCACGCCAGCGCGTGTTCGCGCCCTCCGCTTCCCAACAGTAATATCTTCATGTCCGTAGTCCTCTTAATTGGCTTCGCCCGACGCGGGCCGCGTCCCGGAAGGGCCCGATTCAGTCCGGTTCTTTTCTCGCCTTGCGCCGCATTTCAGATAGTCCTCAAAATATTGCGTGATGCGCTCGTGCAGGTGCACGCGGTCTTTTCCCTCCATGTTGTGCCCGTCGCCCGGATAGGTGAAGAAGTCCGGCTGCGTGCCCGCGTCGATGCAGGCGCGCAGGAACGACAGGGAATGTTGCGGGACGCACACCGGGTCGTCGTAGCCGATGATGACCTGTAGCTTCCCTTTCAGGTTGCCGGCCTTGAGTCTCAGGTTGCCGGCCTCGTAGCCCTCGGGATTGTCCTGCGGCCGGTCCATGTAACGCTCGCCGTACATCACTTCGTAATATTGCCAGTCTATGACGGGGCCGCCCGCCACGCCGGCCTTGAACACGTCGGGATAGGTCAGCATGAGGTCGATAGTCATGAAACCGCCGAACGACCAGCCGTGCACGCCCAACCTGCCGGTGTCGACGTAAGGCAGCGACTTCAGGAATTTCACGCCCTCCATCTGGTCTTTCATTTCTTCCACGCCCAGATGCCGGAAGGTGGCGTTCTCGAAAGCCAGCCCCCGGCGTTCCGAGCCCCGGTTGTCGAGGACGAACAGCAGGTAGCCCTTCTGCGCCATGTAGATTTCCCAGCCGCGGGCCATATAGTTCCGGGAGGCCTCCACGTTGTGCGCGTGCGGCCCGCCGTACACGTAGATTACGGCGGGGTATTTCCTGCCCGGGTCGAAGCCCGCGGGCTTCACCATCCGGTAATAGAGGTCGGTGACGCCGTCGGCGGCCTTGATGCTGCCGCACGTGATTTCCGGCACGTCGTAGTCCTTCCACGGGTCCTCGGCGGTCAGCAGGTCGAGCCTTTTCCCGTCACGGGTGTCCGTCAGGCCGATGCCGCGCGCCACGGCGGGGGAGGAGTAGCGGTCTTCCACGCGGGAGCCGTCCGCGCTCGCGCTCCCGTAGTGCACGCCCTCGCCGTTGTCCAAAAGCGTGCGCCTGCCGTCCCTCGCGCGTACCTTATATATATTAGACTGTAGCGGGTGGATTTCGTTGCTGCGGAAAAGCACGCTCTTCCCTTTCGTGTCGAAGCCCAGCACCTCTTCCACCACCCATTCGCCCGAGGTCAGCGGGGTTACCTTGACGCGCTCCTCGCACGAGCCCCCCTGGAACGTCCCGTGCCGCCGCGCCGCCTGCGGTTTCGACAGGTCGAACAGGTAGAGGTGGTTGTAGCCGTCCCTCTGGCTTTGGTAGACGAACTTGGAACTGTCCCACGGCAGGAACAGCGGGCCGTGCAGCGGTTCCACGTACTTGGGATGCTCCTCCTCGTATATCACGCCCTCCCTTTTGCCCGTCGCCGCGTCGTAGCACGCCAGTTCCGCGTGGTTCTGGTCGCGGTTCAGTTCCGTCATGTATATCTTCCGGCTGTCCGGGCTCCAGGAGATGTTCGTGAAATAGCGGTCGGCGGGGTCTCCCGCCTGTAGCCATACCGTCCCGCCCGTGGCGGGGGTGAAGACGCCCACCGTCACCTTGTGCGTCGCCTCTCCCGCCATCGGGTATTTGCAGGGGAAAGTGGAGGCTATGCGCGTCGTGACGTCCACTTGCGGGTAGTCGGGCACCATGCTTTGGTCCATCCGGTAGAAGGCGAGCCGTTCCCCGTCCGGGCTCCAGAAAGTCCCCTTGGTGATGCCGAACTCGTTGCGGTGCACGGCTTCCCCGTACACCAAGTCGTTGCTGCCGTCGGAAGACACGGCCGTCGTCCGCCCCTCTTTCGTGACCACGTACAAGTTGTGCCTCAGCACGAAAGCCAGGTTGCCGGAAGACGGGGAGCGGTCTAACGCGGCGGCGTCCGCCGGATATTCCTGTT
>CAYXQT010000226.1:0-3087 GCA_964466445.1 uncultured Paraprevotella sp.
CCTAACGGATGTTAATTAGATGCCTGAAACGTGAAAAAACGTATCCGAAAACGGCTTTTTTCGCTCCTGATTCGCGTTTCTTGACGGCAATCCGCGACGCGCTGAACGGGCTTTTTCCTTTCACTTTGCACACGGAAAGGAGGAACAGCTGTCATTCTGTCAAAAGAGACTGGTCGGCGGACGGTCGCTGTCTTGCCCCGGCAAGGCGGTTGTTCCGTGAGGTCGCGATTGCGCCTTCTGCAAGTTGTAAATCGATGGCCGTAACTCGCCAACTTAGAGTGGACAACCCGTCATAAATCACGCGAGTACGGGAGAAGTTTCCGGACAAAGCCAACTGTTTAGCATTCCCGACACAATATCCTTGTGAGGCTTCCGGCTTGTCCTCAACACCCGAACCCCGCTTCTTCGAGAACTTCGCGTAACTTTGTCGCGTTTGCCGTGGGGCTTCACATGCGGAGGCCGGGAAGCGATTCCACGAATCGAGCGGGAAAAAGTGTTGGATATTTCCGTGCGAACGCTTATCTTTGTTCGGACATTGGGAGGCAAAGTCAAGAAAAGGCATGTACCGGAAGAGGATGACAAGGATGTTGCTCGTCATATCGTGTGCCATTGCCGTGGCGGCCACGTCCGCGGCTCTTTTTCTTCTGACGCCGCGGTTCGGGCGTCTGCCGCGCGGCGAAAGGCTGGAGCGCGTCAGGCGGTCGCCGAACTTCCGCGACGGGGAGTTCCGCAATGCGGAGCCCACCGCGCTGATGACTTCGGAGAAGAGCCGGTGGAACGCCATGCTGGATTTCGTGTTCAAGAAGCCGCCGGAAGGGCTGCGCCCCGCGCGTCCGGTTCCGGCGGTGAGGACGGACTTGCGCTCGCTCGACCCGGCACGCGACCTCGTGGTGTGGTTCGGGCATTCTTCCTACCTGCTCCAGGCGGGCGGCAGGCGCGTCCTGGTGGATCCCGTGTTCTGCAGCGCCTCTCCCGTCCCGTTCGTGAACAAGCCTTTCCCCGGCACGGAAATCTACCGCCCGGAGGACATGCCGGACATAGACTACCTCGTGATCACGCACGACCATTGGGACCATTTGGACTACGAGACGGTGAAGCGGCTGAAAGGGCGCGTCCGCAGGGTGGTATGCCCTCTGGGAGTGGGGGAACACTTCGAATACTGGGGCTTCGAGCCGGGGCGGTTGGTGGAACTGGACTGGAACGAGACGGCGGCGCCGGACAGTGGGGTCGCGGTGCATTGCCTTCCCGCCCGCCACTTCTCCGGCAGAGGCCTGCAATCGAACCGCACGCTGTGGGCTTCGTTCCTCTTGGAAGTGGCGGGGCTGCGGGTGTTCGTCGGCGGGGACAGCGGCTACGGGGCGCACTTCGCCGACATCGGGAGGCGTTTCCCTCATATCGATTTGGCCATACTGGAGAACGGGCAGTACAACACCGACTGGCGGCACATCCACACCCTGCCCAAGTACCTCGCCGCGGAAGTCAGAGCCTTGGGCGTGAAACGGGTGCTCACGGTGCATCATTCCAAGTACGCGCTGGCGCGCCACCGTTGGGACGAGCCGTTGGAGAACGCCCGGAAACTGGCGGAGGACAGCTCGCTGGTGGTGTTCCGCCCGAAGATAGGCGAGGTGGTGGAATGGAACACAAGATAATTTTAGTTTCCTTAAAATAATTATGAAGATGAGACGTTTGTTTTTATTCGCAGGTTGCGCATGGGCCGGTTGCTCCCTGTGGGCTTCCGAAATGAGCGGGGAGACCGCTCCCGAAGCGAAGCCGGAAAAGACGCCGGCAAAGGTGTTCTTCGTGAAAGAAATCAGTTCGGACAACCTGATGAAGGTGTATGAGGCGCTCGGGCGGAAAGCCACGGGCAAAGTGGCCGTGAAGATCTCCACGGGCGAACCGGGGAACAACAACTACCTCAATCCGGCACTGATAAAGGACTTGGTGCAGGAAGTGAACGGGACCATAGTGGAGTGCAACACGGCCTACGGCGGCGGACGCTCCGACACGGAAAGCCATCTGAAGGCGGCCAAGGACCACGGCTTCACGGACATAGCCCCGGTAGTCATCATGGACGCGGAGGGCGAAATGTCGTTGCCCGTCGCCGGCGGAAAGCATCTGAAAGAGGACTTCGTGGGGAAAGCCTATGCCGACTATGACTTCACCGTCGTGCTGTCCCACTTCAAGGGGCACCCGATGGGCGGCTTCGGCGGAGCCATCAAGAACATCTCCATCGGCATCGCTTCCTCCGCCGGGAAGGCTTACATCCATTCCGCCGGGAACACGAAAAGCACCGCCGAGGTGTGGGGCAGGCTTCCCCGGCAGGACGATTTCCTGGAATCGATGGCCGAGGCGGCGAAGGCCGTGGCCGACCACTGCGGAGACCGCATCTTGTACATCAGCGTGGCCAACAACCTCTCGGTGGACTGCGACTGCGTGGCCAAGCCCGAAGACCCGAAGATGGGGGACATAGGCATCCTGGCCTCGCTCGACCCCGTGGCGCTCGACAAGGCTTGCGTGGACTTGGTACGCGCCTCGGAAGACCACGGGAAGATACACCTGATCAAACGCATCGACTCGCGGCACGGCATGCACACGCTCGACTACGCCGAGCAAATCGGCTTGGGCAGCCAGCAGTACGAACTGGTGGAGCTGGAATAACGACGGGGACGGACGCGGAAAAGGGAAGCGGGAATCCGCTCGTCCGTGACTTGGGGCGACGGCAGGGGCGATTGACATCAAACGCCGCCCCTGCCGCCCCTTTTCGCATCCCCTCCGGGAAGCGCGTATGCGCGATGCCCGCGGCTTGAGGAAACCCAAGTCGTCCTGCGCATAGGCGGTACGGACGTTCGTCCCCAAGCATTCCCCGCGCTCAGGCAAGCCGCCCTGACGCACGCGCGGACGAACGGCCGCCGCTCCGAGACCGGGCAAGCCGCAGATTTTATTCCCCATTGCTTAAAAAAACACGAGACGATTAAGTTTTTTTAAGCACCTAATGTTTGGAAAAAGTTTTCCTTTTGATAGTTTTGTACTCGCAGACGAGCCGCAAGCCGGGACGGTCAGGTCGCTGGCTCTTGTTCTCCGCGACGG
>CAYXQT010000227.1:0-3068 GCA_964466445.1 uncultured Paraprevotella sp.
TGCCCATGAATTGTTCGATGCAGTACATGATGACGGGCTTGCCGCCCACCACGACATACTGCTTCGGGATGCCGGTTCCCATGCGGGTTCCCACCCCGCCCGACAAAATAACCGCTATGTTCATGATATTTCATGTTTTGTTTGACTTCCAAGGAATGACTGCCTCGTGCCCACGGCAGGGGGATTGCACGGGCTGCATGGAATCCCCTTCCACATGTGGTTGCCGAAGTCCGGGCGGCGATTGGTGCGACATCCGTCAATTTCAATATCCATGTATGTCGAAGTTTTCCCTCTTCCTCAAGCGAATTCCAAACCTTTTCCCGAACAGCCGCGAACTTTTGTGCCTGAGACAGACGTATTCCAGCCATGCACGGAAAAAAAAGCCCCTTTTGATTCCCAACAGCTTCGCGTCCTCAACCTTACCCTCCCGAAAGCCGGATATGGAAAATCCCCCCGTCACGTCATAGATGGCGACTGCTACCGGCCTGTACAGGAACTTCCCACGGGCGCGGTAGACGTTCAGCATCATCTCGTAGTCCCCCGAATACTTGTACTGCAGGCTGAACGGATAAGACCTCGCGACCGATGCCTTCACGAAAGTGGACTGGTGGCAGACTCCCTTCGCGGGGCAAAACGATTTCCTTGACCAAAAGGGACGCGCCTTCCCGACAAACAGCCCCGTCCAATCTTTATATACCCTGTCGCCGTAGATGAAGTCATATTCACGGTAGTCCCTGTCGAAGACCTTTTCCAAGGTGCGTTCCGAGACGAACGTGTCGCCGGCGTTCATGAAGTTTATCCATTCGCCCGTCGCCAAAGCGATGCCCTTGTTCATCGCGTCGTAGATGCCCCTGTCCGGCTCGGAAACCCAACGGTCGATGCGCTCCCCGTACTTCCTGACGATGTCCAGAGTCCCGTCCGTGCTGCCGCCGTCTACCACGATATACTCAACGTTGGCGTAGGTCTGGCCGACCACGCTGAGGATGGTCTCCTCCAAGGTCTTTTCCGCGTTGCGGGTCACGGTGACCACCGTTATCTTGGGCATTGCCTCCATGCTGTCCTTGTTTTAGTTATGGTTTGACTCCACGACAAGCCATATGGGACACCGAAGCCCTATGTGCCGACGGAATCCCGTATACCGGCATTCATCCACGCATGGCCTCTTTTAGTGCCTCCATGTCGCCGAGGAGCGTCCAATGCTCCCTGAGCCACCCTCCGGCTTGTCCCACTACCGCGTTTCCAATAAGAACCCGACAGTCTCTCATCATACCTGTACTTCTTAACCTCCGCCGGTATTCCGCCGACTATGGAATAAGGGGTACTTTTTGTCACATCAGACCCCCACCACGACGGCGTACCCCGGCATCGCATATTTGAACTCGTCGTAACGCTGACTGTCCGCAAAAGTATGACCGTTCTGCCTCAAAAGGGAAAAGAACATCGGGCAAGTAGTGGCGAAAGGATAAGTATAAGGATGTTTTCCGCGTATGACGCAACACTCGGCCGCGATGGACGTGAACCGTCCCACCTTTCCATGGAAAGAAGCGTCCGCGCCTATGTATGAGCCATATCCCATGGTACCTCGGAAGTAAGTCCCCCTGCCTATCTTGTTCGCCCCCTCAAAAATGGACGAGCGGCCTATGTCGCACGAATACCCAAACCGCAATCTTCCCCTCCACTTATACCTCAAGTAAACATTCCTCACGGCTTTTCTTAAAGCTGACATTACTTTTCTTGACATTGACATTAAAACTGACATAAAAAGGGCATTTTATCCGGCTATACATACCGTATGGATAAACGTAAAAAGTCAGAGCAAACCTTGCAGATCCGACAACCCGAAGATTATTCTTGAGGGCAATCGCCGAGAGCGGTTGACCATTCGCCTTATCTCCTCGTCCGGGGAACGGGAAAATCCTGAAAAAGAGTCACCTAAACCCAATGCGTCCCGCCGCAACTGAAAATGTACTTGTAATGCCGGAGTTCGTACAGGGAGTTGCGCAGACGTCCCCAAATCGTATTCTTGCGCCCGAACATCTTCCGGGCGTTCTCCAGAAATGCCCTCTGCTCCGGAGGCAAGTCCGGCAACCGCTCCATTATGTTGTCGATGATGTATATGCGGTTGCTCCACGATTGGGAACGGAGCATATGGCCTATGAAAGAGCGTAGCTTCAAATTCCTTTTTTCTTTCTTTCCCGTCAAGTTGTATCCATGCCGCCGGTACAAGGTTATCACGTCCGAGAAATGGCTTATGCCACCGTAGAAACACCCCAAACATGAAAACCAGACATCGTGTGACGGAGACTCGTCGGGGATTGGCAGAGCCTTGTCGAGGAACTCGCGTTTCAGGAGCATCGATGCGCCTTGGTACGGGTTCCGGTAGAAAATCACCGAATACGCCTTCTTAAGGTCGTCGTCCGGCACGTAGTCGAGGCTTTCCTGCGCGTCTAACGTGAGGTTCATCGGATGTCCCCGCGAATCCACCAGTTCGGCGTTTCCGCAAGCTATCATCTTGCCGTCCATACGGTCGAGCAACAGTTCGAGGTGGTTCGGCAACCAGATGTCGTCCTGGTCGCTCAACGCGACGTAGTCCCCCTCGCAGAGTGAAATCGCCCGCTCGAAGTTGCGCTTGAAGCCGACGTTCTCCCCGTTGCGGTACAGACGTATCCTCCCGTCCCTTCCCGCGTACTCTTCTAATATGTCCCATGTGTCGTCCGCGGAGCAGTCGTCGCTCACCACCAGCTCGAAGTCCCGCACGGTCTGCGAGAGGATGGAGTCCAACTGTTCGCGGATGTACCTGCCACCGTTGTACGTGGCCATCGCTATCGATATCATGCCTTTCGTATGTTTTTCTTCTGTTTGAAGTGCGAAGCAAGACGGGTCGCCTCACTTCATGCATTTATGGGGCAACAGCTCCCGCGAGGCCGACAAGTAACAGGCCGCCACCGCCAGCTCCGAGCAGACCCACACGAGGGCGGAACCCACGCTGTGCAGGCAGGGAACGAGCAGGACGGGATGGTCTCCTCCAAGGTCTTTTCCGCGTTGCGGGTCACGGTGACCACCGTTAT
>CAYXQT010000228.1:0-2996 GCA_964466445.1 uncultured Paraprevotella sp.
CTTTTTCCCCGGAAGTTCCGCGGTTGCGAAAAATCCCGCGCGGATGGACGGGGGAAGCGGCGAGGTTTAACGGGGGCGCCCCCTCTTGAAAAAAAAGCCCCGGCCTCGCCGTCACTCCCCGCCGAAGAACCTCTCCGACGCCTGCCGCGCCTGCTCCGCGTTGCGCCTCTTCGCCGCCTCCCTGCCGCACCTGCCCGCCTCCGTGTGCGTCCTCACGTGGCAGTCGTGGCACAGCGCACGCAGGTTGTGCGGGTCGTACATGAGCCGCGCCTTGTCGGCCGCCGACAGCGCCTCCTCCACGGGCCGCACGTGGTGCACCTCCGCGGACGGCGTCAGCACGCCCTCCGCCTCGCACCTCTGGCACAGCGGGTGCCGCGTCAGCGTGTCGCGCCGCAGGCGCAACCACCTTGCCGTGTGTATCAGCCTGTTGTACTCCCTGTCCTTTGCCATGCCGTCGATGCCCCTATCTAACATGCCGCGCCTTTCGCCTCACTGGTACCACGCCGTCCCGCTTCTCGGCGTTGCCCAGCTCCTCGAACATGCCGTCGATGTAGCGCCAGTCGTCCTCCGGCAGGTCGGGCGACCTCCCGCCCTCCGGGTCCAGGCGGCCTACCAGTATGTGCGCCATCGCGGTCAGCAGCTCGCAAGGGCTGCCGAACCCGTATTCCCGCTGTATCTTGCGCAGCCGGTCGTAGCTTGCGGGGTCTAACGACAGGTTCACGCGCCTCCTGTCACTCACGGCGCTTGCGTATCAGGCAGTCGGGGCCTTCCATGAGGCCCTGCTTCTGCGAGTTCACGTCCTGCTCGTCGCTACTCACCCTCAAATACCCGTAAATCATAACAGTTCCTCCATCAGTCGCACGGCTTTTGCGCCGTAATGTTTCCCTATAATCTCTTTCGTCGAAAGTGTCCCGGCCTCGTCGGGGTACATCTTCGCGAGTATGTCGTCCAGCTTGACGGGGTCTATCGAAAGTCTGCCCGTCAATTCCGTGTACCACCCGTCATGGATTTCGGAAACGGGGATGCCGGGCATCAGCCGGTTGAACCTGTATTTGACCTCTCCCCACTCATGCGGCTTGTATCCGTTTCCCATGTCAGTAATCCTCCTTTCAATAGGCCTTGCCGTGCCTGAACGGGCGGCTTTCGTTGTACTTCATATTCATCGCTATGTGCCGTTTCAGGTCTATGCCGAGCGATTCCGCCCACACGTACAAATATGCCAAGCTTGCTATAATGTCAAATTTTGGCGAAAGGTAAAACCTGCACAAGTAAACGCACAATTCAAATGCGTTTTCAGGTATTGTCCGCAGGGTGAACCAACTCTTTATCAATTTGGCCCTTGAATACACAAGAAGGGGATAACCGTGTTTCCCGGCAAGGGATAAAAGGCGTATGGCTATGTCGGCCATCTCGTCCTCCATGGTGTCCTTGTAGAGCTTCTCGAAGATGTCCTTGTCGAAGCCGTCTTTCATCATGTCCTCTTTCGGCGCGTATTTCCCTTTCCGGTCCGCATTCACCATTTCGGCGACTTCGGTTATCACAAGCATCAGGCAATGTTCATTGCTTGGTTTGTCTTCACAAAAGCCGTGCTTCACGGCGTTCTCGTGGCATTTCCTTGCCAGTTCTCCGAAATCCTTGTTTTCCATGTTCTTGTCTTTAATGTCTGTCTTTTGTCCCAATCCCTTTCCGGTACTTCTCCGGCACGAACCGGCGCAGGTCGGGGCGGTGGACGCGCACGAAATGCATCCACGCCTCCCACCTCTTCCCCTCCGTGTCCCTTGTCGGCTGGGAGCAGACCTGCCCGTGGCACGTCCCGTTCCTGCCCTCCGCCCGGCACTTCTCGCAACAGCGGGGGCATTCGCTCGAGAGGTGGCACATGACGCAGGCCATTTCGCGCGTCACGCCGTAGTCCATCCGCAGTTCGAGCTGCATGCCCCTGTTCATGCCTCCTCCTTTCCGAAGTCCAGCTTCCCCTGCAGGAACTCGTCGGCGTAGAACTCCCTGAACGGTGCCGCTTGTCCACCACCTGAAACCCGTCTCCGCGTCGGGGAAGTCGTGGCCCCAGCCGTTGTCGACGAGCCACCGGATGGTCTTGAGCCAGTTCCTCCTGACGTGCGGCCACCTCCGGATGTCCGCCGCCTTGGCCTTGCGGCTCGACATGGGGCAGAGGATGCAGCCTATGCGCCGCCGCCCCTCGTCGTAGAGGCGGCAGTGGGGGATGCCGTTCCCGTTGAGGAATTCCCACACGTCGCGGTCGCCCCACTCCAAGAGGGGCGATATGATTATCTTGTCCCTCCCGCCCGCGCACGCCACCATCCGCTCCCCGTGTTCGGAGAACTGATCGAAAGTGCCGGAGAACTTGTGGCCGGGCAACTCAGCCTCGTTCCGCCTTGCCCGCCGCGCGCTCTCGGCGCGGCGTATGCCCGTCAGCGTCACCTTCCCTGCGCCGTGCGCCTCCTTGAACTCGGCGCAGCACCACCGCAGTCTCATGGTCGGCAGGATGCGCTTCCTCCTCGCCATCTCATACATGGAAGCCCTGGGCTTTTCGAACCCCACGTCCGGGTAGTTCTCCCTGATGAAGCGGACGACCTCCGGCGGGTCTACTGTCGTGGGCGAGAAGTGCACCTTGAACTTCACGCCCGCCATCCTCGCGAGGTGGTACAGGCACTGGCTGTACTTTCCGCCCGAGAACGCGAGGTAGTACCCGTCCTCCGGGTCGAGGCGCAGGGCGAGCTTCTCCGCCTTGCGCAACAGGCCCATGCTGTAATCTATCTTCCTTTGCAGTCCGTCCCTCATGTCAGCCTCCCCAGCTCCGCCACGATTCTCTTCTCCCTCGTGCTGAGCTCCACCACCGTGGCGGTTCTTTCCGCCATCCGTTCCGCCGCCATCCGTTCCGCCATCAGCACCCCGCCGCCATCCGTTCCGCCGCCATCCGTTCCGCCATCAGCACCCCGCCGCCGTACAAGCCCGCGCGGTGATTGTCCAACCCCGCGACG
>CAYXQT010000229.1:0-2984 GCA_964466445.1 uncultured Paraprevotella sp.
CGCCATGACCATCCCGCGAGCCTTATCCCACAAGTGCTTTTCGCTTCCAATCTTTGTTGCGCCTAAGCTTGCGGGGAGAGGGTTGACTGACTTGCGCCCGTGACAGGGCGGTTTCCTTTCCCGCCGTCTTCTCTTGCGATGGCACAAGAATTTGCGGCCTTTGTTCCGAAGTTATTTGACGGTAGTGCATGGTAACACAAAAATCAGTAAATTCAGAGGGAATCGCCCTCTCTTCTCCTTTTTTGTATTGCCGTATAAGTCAACAGCTGAACTCGTGCATGTCTTCTGCAAAAATATTTGACCCACACGCTGTGGAACAATGCCGTACACGCCACGCTTCAATACCGCCCCAAAAACTCTATCTTGTTGGTGTGAATCCCGTCACCGATGTGAATATGCCACTGTATGGTCATTTTTCAGTCGCACGAATGTAAGCCTCGCCGGGGGCACGCAAGGAAGATGCTAATCATCCTTAATCGTCTTCATCCTTTTTCGTTGAGCCGACACGGGGACTCGAACCCCGGACCCTTTCATTACGAATGAAATGCTCTACCAGCTGAGCTACGTCGGCTTTCGGCTTCACGCGCAAAGGTAGGACATATTTCTCAAACGCAAAAATAAAACCAGATCTTTTTCAAGTAAGATGAAAAAAACTATCTTTGCTTTCATTAATGCCTATGTCAAATGAAGAGGACGCTGTGGCTAATCCTTTTTATGGCTTGTGTCGCCGGGCTCATGGCCGGCTTTCACCCGGACAGGAAGCTTATGATGGAGCAGATGGCTCTGGTAAATGAACGCTTCATGTCCCGGCATCCCGTGGCGGGAGATTCCATACGGGCAAACCAACACGTTCGCCCGTCCAATATCTGGACGCGCAGCGTGTACATGGAGGGGCTGTTGGCCTTGAACGAAGTTAATCCGCAGCCCCGGTACGTGGAGTACGCCACGGACTGGGCGGAAGCAAACTCGTGGGGCTTCCCAAAAAGTCCGCACACGCGCAACGCCGACAACCAGTGTTGCGCGCAGGTCTACGTCGAGTTGTATCGTCTGCATGGAGATGCCCGCGTTCTCGGGAACACGGAACGCATGCTCAACAACGTGGTGAACAGTGCGAAACGAAGCGACTGGTCATGGATTGACGCTTTGCAGATGGCCATGCCCGTCTATGCGAAGATGGGAGCAATCAAGCGGGATATCCGTTATTTCCGCACGATGAAAGAATTGTATGTCCATACGCGCGACTGCATCGGGCAAGTCGGCTTATATAATAAGGTGGAGGGCTTGTGGTGGCGCGATGCCGGATTCGTCCCGCCTTACAAGGAACCTAACGGGAAAAACTGCTATTGGAGCCGCGGCAACGGATGGGTCATGGCGGCATTGGTACGCACGTTGGACGAGACAGAGCAGGCCGAGGGCTTGTTCGGCGGAGACGAGAGGCAGGAGATTGCAGGCATAAGGAATCTGCTGAGGGAGGACTTTCTCTCCCTGGCTCTGTCGGTGCGCAAATGTCAAAGGGACGACGGCTTCTGGAACTGTAGCCTGACAGATGAGTTCCATTACGGCGGCCCGGAGTCAACCGGGACGGCACTGTTCTTATACGGCATGGCTTGGGGCATGCGTAAAGGCCTCTTGTCGGTCGAGGCTTTCGGAGAACCCGCGTCAAGGGCATGGAACGCGCTGATGCGCAAGGCGGTGCACCCGGACGGTTTCCTCGGATACGTGCAAGGCACCGGCAAGGAGCCGAAGGACAGCCAGCCGGTAGGGTACGACAGTCGGCCCGATTACGAGGATTTCGCCATCGGCTGTTATCTGCTTGCCGGCTCAGAGATGATAAAGTTTCTCGATGCAATGAAATAATCATTCTAAAAACATGAACCTGAACCACATGAACAGAAATTACATTTTGGCATCGGCTCTTGCTGCGTTCTCATTGGCTTATAGTGAAGTCCTGCCCGCACAAGACTGTATCGATTTGTCGGGGCAGTGGGAGTTCCAAGTCGACAGGATGGATAACGGCGTAGTCGACAAATGGTATGAACGGCATTTGGAGGACGACATCCTCTTGCCCGGGAGCATGCCGCAACGTCTGAAGGGCGACCTTCCCTCGGTGGAAACGCGATGGACGGGTTCGCTCTACGACAGTTCCTTCTTTTTCAATCCCTACATGGAGAAGTACCGTAAGGAAGAAAACTTCAAGTTGCCGTTTTTCCTGACACCCGACCGCCATTACGTGGGGACGGCCTGGTATAAAAGAACAGTGAACGTGCCAGCCGACTGGGACGGACACCGCGTCGTGCTGTTCCTCGAACGCCCGCACATCGAGACGGAGCTGTGGGTGAACGGGAAGAAGGCCGGGAGCGGCAACAGCCTGTGCGTGCCTCACTGCTACGACGTGACGGACTACGTCAGGAGCGGCGAGAACATCTTGGCGTTGCGGATTGACAACCGGATAGACGGTGTCTGCGTGGGGGAGGATTCGCACAGCGTGACTGACCAGACGCAAGGGAATTGGAACGGCGTGGCGGGACGTATGGAACTTCGGCGCACCCCTCTCCTGTATGCCGAAGACATTCAGGTTTATCCTGACATTCACGACAAGACGGCCACCGTGCGGATAAGGCTGAAGCAGACCCGGGGCAAAGGACGGCAAGAAGCCGAAGTCAAATTGTCGGCCAAAAGTTTCAACACAAACGTGGCGCACGAGGTGCCGACCGTGTCGCGACGGGTGCGACTGGTGAAAGGACAGGCGGAGCTGGAGGTCGTACTGGACATGGGGGAGAAAGCGCAGCTGTGGGACGAGTTCTCCCCGGCCTTGTACGAGCTGACGGCGGAAGTCGTCTCCGAAGCGGGCACGGACAGGCAGACGCGCACTTTCGGGATGCGCGAGTTCAAGACCGAAGGGAAGATGTTCTACGTGAACGGACGGGTTGTCCAGTTGCGCGGCACGGTGGAAAACTGCGATTTCCCCTTGACGGGATACGCGC
>CAYXQT010000230.1:0-2936 GCA_964466445.1 uncultured Paraprevotella sp.
CCCGGACTGCCGTGCCGGGGCGGGCAGGGTCGGAGGCGCGGCGCCGGAGCCCTGAGGCGAGCTGGTCAACGAGTACGAGGGGCGGGGCTTCCTTGAAAGCTGCACCGCCGCCGTCGACGTGAGCGGCGGGACGGTGAAGCCCGTCAACACCACCACCAAGGCGCACGCCTACGCGGGAGGCATCGCGGCGCAGGTCAGCGCGGCGACGTGCGACGACATCTTCATCGCCGGGAGCGTGAAAGGCGGCACGGAGACGGAGGCGGTGACGCAAAACTCGCAAATGATCAACTATGCCACGGGCGGCGCATTCGGCTATGTGACCCACGTAGAGGCATCGGACATCAAGAACTGCAACGTGGAGAACACGACGGTCACGGCGGCGGTCTTGCTGACCCAAGGCATCGGGAACGACACGGGCAGCTTCGTCGGCCTGTGCAACGGGGTCACCGAAGAACAGCTCAAAGCCGCCGGCAACACGGCATCCTCCTCCCCGCAATTCGTGGGCAAGGTAGAAGCCGAACAATGACGGCCTATTGAAAGCAAAAGTCGACATATTATGAAGAAAGCGATAATATCCCTGTGCGTCCTGGCGGCGCTTGCGGCGTGCGAAAGCGAGGACGCGGCTCCGGGCGGCGCGGCGTGGGACGACGGCGTTCCGCGCGAGATAGGGTTCTCGGGCGCCGTGTTTCTCCGCGACATAGCGAACGGGCTTCCCGAAGACAGCTTCGAGGTACTGACCGCGGACTACGGGACGGTCTACGTGCGGCACACGCGCAACGGAAGTTACGCGCAGGGCGAATACAAGGACGCGGCCACCGACACGCTGTGGCTCGGGATGAACATCGGCGACCTGCAACAGAAGAACGGGTACGATTCCGTATGGTATTGGGGGCCGATGGACACGCTGCACGTCTTCCACGCCTGGACCTTGCCCGCGGACGAGCCGCATGAGGGCAAGGACGACGACACGAAGGTGGTCACGTTAGACGACTCGTGCCGCTACGGCACGGTGGACTTGTCGATGGACAGGAAGAGCTCGACCGTCAAGGACAGCCTCAAAATCCTTTCCAACCTCGAATATTTCATCGGCGCCGTGTGGGGGCCTTCGTCGCTTCGGAAGAACGGGAGCACGAGGGCGAGGTTGGACTTCAGGCACTTGGTGGCCAAAATCATCGTGGAGGACATACTCTACATAGAAAGCGACGGAACCGCGAAGAGTACCGGCAACGTTGAATTTTCCATGCCCAACATGCCGAACAAGGCGTACTGGACGACGGGCGTACCCACGCGGAGCGAACGGTACGACTTGCATGAAGTGGCGGGACAGACACCCCGCCTGCTCGACATCGACGACAATCCCCCGAAGGGCTTCGCTCCCTTGGAAGAGAAGGACTACGGCGTGAGCGGCATCTTGAAGGAGAAAGGTTGGTGCTTCTATATCTATCCCTGCATGTTCGCCGACAAGAACCCGTTGGGGAAAGAGATGGGGGAAATAGAGTTCCGCTACACGGATCCAATTTCAAACATCGAGAAATGCTACTACGGCACGTTAGACGCTCTGACGGACACCCTGCCGGGACTCCGCGCCGGGGAGTGCATGGCCCTCAAACTGCTTCTCGAGGCAGGGGAAGTGGGCGGCATCCATCCCCACATCGTCGACTGGAACACGTCGCCGGGGGAAACGGATGCCGAGCAACACGACCGACCGGGCATCTACGACGAGGCCGACTGGCAGAAGTATGTCGACTGGGTGAATGAATGCGGGGAAGCGGAAAAGAACAACAAACCACTACCCGAACCTCCCGCGGGCCTGTTCGACAAGGACGGCAACCTGAACCTCTATAACGACCTCGACCTGCGCTCCCTGAATAGCAAGTACGCGTCGCCTCCCGACCTGCGTTTCCCGGAGGGCGGGAAACTGAAAGGGAACGGCCACCGCGTGAAGACCAGCTCCGGCTGGTCGGCTCATCAGGACGACTTGGACGACGTCTACGTCTTCTCGACGAACGACAGCAAGACGGAGCATTACGGGAATTAGCCGCCCGCGGGGAACTCCGTTCGGGGAGGTTGTCTTCGACTGCGGAGTTCCCAACGGGACAGGCCATGTCCGGCGGGGAGGGGCGAGTGCGCCGTGCCTTTCAGGAAAAGAGCAGGTCCGGAGGGCTTCCCGGCTCATCTGAATGTGCCTTTGGGACAATAGGAGTGAAAAACAGCCAAAAAAGGGACATACGTTTCCGATTGTCGTTTATTTCCCGTAACTTTGCGACTTCGTAACGAAGTGCTTCTCAAAGACGGAGGGGCATGCGGGGCGGTTTCCGGGGGACTGTGCCGGAAGTTGTTCCGGGGGCGGCGGAATCCCGTCCGCCACAGGGGCGTTCCGGAGTGTTCCCGCGGGGGAGCACGGGAAACTTCTTTCATGCCCCCGCGCCGATTCCCGAACTCACTTAACAAAACACATCTATGGACACGACACCCAACAAGTACATCGCCGTCGCATACGACCTCTACACGGACTGCGACGGGAAAAGAGAATTAGTGGAGAAAGCCCCCGCCGGGCATCCGTTCCGTTTCGTCTCGGGCTTGGGCATAGCCTTGGACGCCTTCGAGGCGCAAATCAAGCCCTTGCGGAAAGGCGAGAAATTCAACTTCACGCTGTCCGTGGAAGAGGCTTACGGGGAGTATGAACGGGAACGCGTGGTGGTGCTGGGCAAAGACGCATTCAAAGTGAACGGCCGCTTCGACGAGGAGCATGTCTATCCGGGGAACGTGGTGCCCCTGACGAACACGGACGGGGAGCGTTTCAACGGGACGATAGCGGAGGTGAAAGACGACACCGTGACCGTGGACTTGAACCATCCCCTCGCCGGAAAAGCGCTGAACTTCATCGGCGAAGTCATCGAGAACCGGGACGCGACAAACGGCGAAATACAAGAGGC
>CAYXQT010000231.1:0-2932 GCA_964466445.1 uncultured Paraprevotella sp.
GAAGCAATAAAGGGAACCGCCATCCGTTTCGCCGCCCCCTGCTCTTCGTGGCAGAAAGACACCACTACAGAACGCCGACAAACTCATAAGGCAATACGTGCTGGAAGGCACGGACTTCGGCAACCCGAGCAATTCTTTCCCAAAAAAGTACAAACCAAGATAAACGCAAGGCCAAGGGAGAAACTCGATTTCCCGACACCGAAGCGTGAGTTCTTCAAACATCTCCTCTGATTTCGCACTTGCCAGTTGACTCTACACAGACGTGAATATCGGACGGGTCGATTAATATTTATGCAAATGTTTACGGCCAATTCCGTTTTTTTTGTAACTTTGCATATTTGACAATATAGTAGGGGAATGAGACAGCTAAAAATCACCAAAAGCATCACCAACCGCGAGAGTGCTTCGCTCGACAAGTACCTGCAGGAAATCGGTCGGGAAGACCTGATTACGGTGGAGGAGGAAGTGGAGCTGGCGCAACGTATCCGCAAGGGCGACCGGGTGGCGCTCGAGAAACTGACACGTGCCAACCTGCGCTTCGTGGTCTCCGTGGCCAAACAGTACCAGAACCAAGGACTGAGCTTGCCGGACTTGATAAACGAGGGGAATCTGGGGCTGATAAAAGCCGCCGAGAAGTTCGACGAGACGCGCGGTTTCAAGTTCATCAGTTACGCGGTGTGGTGGATTCGCCAGTCCATTCTTCAGGCATTGGCGGAGCAGAGCCGTATCGTGCGTTTGCCCCTGAACCAGGTGGGCTCGCTGAACAAGATAAGCAAGGCGTTCAGCAAGTTCGAGCAGGAGAACGAACGCCGCCCGAGCGCGGATGAGCTTGCCGATGAACTGGAAATTCCGGTGGACAAGATTTCCGACACCTTGAAGGTGAGCGGACGCCACATATCGGTGGATGCCCCTTTCGTGGAGGGGGAGGACAACAGTTTGCTGGACGTGTTGGTCAACGAAGACTCTCCGATGGCAGACCGCACGC
This sequence comes from uncultured Paraprevotella sp., assembly GCA_964466445.1. GTDB lineage: Bacteria > Bacteroidota > Bacteroidia > Bacteroidales > Bacteroidaceae > Paraprevotella. The sequence goes on from CAYXQT010000231.1 coordinate 986, forward strand.
TGACGGTCGAGTCCCTCTCTCGCGAGATAGACCGCGCGTTGTCCACGCTTACCGAACGCGAAAAGGAAATCATCCAGATGTTTTTCGGCATCAAGCATCAGGAGATGACGCTGGAGGAAATCGGCGACAAGTTCAACCTTACGCGCGAGCGTGTGCGCCAGATTAAGGAGAAAGCCATCCGGCGCTTGCGTCAGAACACGAAGAGCAAATTATTGAAGGCTTATCTCGGCTGACGACACGGGAAGGGGTGGAAATCATGAGCCTGAACTTAAGATATCGGGGGTTGCTGGCTTGTCTGCTGGGGTGCGTATGGGTGTCCTTGTCCGCAAAGGTGGAGCGTACCACGGTGTATATCTTCGGATTTTCGGCATCTTTCACGGATTCGGTGGCATACATCACGGATGTCCAGCAACTGGACAGCGCTTATGTCGAGACGAGGTACGACTTTCTGATGGATCGTGCGGTGTACAGCGACCAGTTGCAGACCTATCTGGAGACGGCGAAGCAAATGCCGAATCCCACATGCACGGTCTTTTTCCACACGAAAAAGGGCAAGGTCATGGAAGAGTACGGCAAGATAAGGAAGCGTTACGGCGGGGACGGAAGCGTGGTGCTGAAAGAATTGACGGACGGAAGCTTCAAATTCCAGTCGCCCGTTTACGAGCCGCCGGTCAAGACCGCGGCGGAACCGGACGCGACTGCGGCGACGAAAAAGGGAAAGAAACGGAAAGCCAAGGAAAAGCAAGAGAAATAGGAGACAGATGGATTGCCGGTACGATATCGGGGGGCATTTGTGCCGCGTCGCTTTCCGCGACGCGGGGAACGGCAGGGACTTGTTGCCTTCTTTCTCGCCGTTTGAGAGCGAAGAAGAAGGCAATTTGTTATTTTGCCTTACGGTGGACGACACGTTCCGGTGGCCGGCGAGGGGAGAGGAAGTGGGGCAGTTCGATTGCGGGAGCGGCAACTTTGGAGTGTACCGTCTGCCGGACGGCGGCTATCAGTTCGAGATTCGCGACGAGCAAATGACCCTGTGTTGCCATTTGCAGTCCAATGCCGATTTTTCCGACTGCACGGTGGCCTTGACGGCTGAGGACGAGGTCGGCCGCAAGTTCGGACTGAACAACGCCCTCATGTTAGCGTATGCTTTCGCGTCCGCGCCGCACGCCACGTTGCTCATGCACGCTTCCGTAATCCGCAACGGCGGGCGGGGCTACCTCTTCCTCGGCAAGAGCGGGACGGGGAAGAGCACGCACACGCGGCTGTGGTTGAGGCACATACCCGGTTCCGACCTGATGAATGACGACAATCCCGTGGTGAGAATCGTGGACGGAACGGTTTATGTCTACGGTTCCCCCTGGAGCGGGAAGACACCTTGTTACCGCAAGGTGTGCGCGCCGGCGGGAGCTTTCGTTCAGTTGCGGCAATGTCCCGAGAATACGATACGGAGAGAAAGCGTGCCGGAATGTCTCGCCTCGCTCCTGCCGTCCGTGTCGAGCATGAAATGGGATCGCCGCATCCATTCGGCGCATTGCGACACCATTTCGGATATCATCCGCCTTTCGCCGGTGTTCCTTCTGGGTTGCCGCCCCGACGAGGAGGCCGCACGACTGAGCTTTCATACGCTGACGGGACGATGAACAAGAGGGAGGATACGGCGGGGATGGCGGTGCACCGGGTGGAAGTGCCCAATGCCGTGTTGCTGGGGCAGGTGAAAGAAGCCATCCGCGAGGGGCATGCGGTTACCATCAGCGTGAAAGGTTATAGCATGCGCCCCTTTCTGGAGCATTGCAGGGACAAGGTGCGTCTGGAGCCGTGCTCGGATTTGAAGGTGGGCGATGCCGTGCTGGCCGAAATCTCGCCGGACGTATACGTCTTGCACCGCATCGTCCTCGTCGACGGGGATACCGTGTCGCTGATGGGGGACGGGAACCTGAAAGGCATGGAGGT
>CAYXQT010000232.1:0-2931 GCA_964466445.1 uncultured Paraprevotella sp.
GCCCGACGAAGGACATCTCGCCCACGAGGACGTTCCACAGCTGGGGCAGCTCGTCAAGGTGGTGCTCGCGCAGGAACCTCCCCACTGGCGTCATCCGGTCGTCTTCCTTTTCCGCCAGACGGGGCTGTCCGTCGCCTTCCGCGTCCTCCTTCATCGTCCTGAACTTCAAGATGAAAAAGGGCTTTCCCTTATATCCTATCCGCTCCTGCCTGAATAATACGGAACCTTCCCTCTGCCGTTTCAGCAAGACGTAGACCACCACGAAAACAGGAGACGATATCATCAAGCCCAACAAAGCAAACAGAGTATCCAACCCCCTTTTCACAGCCCGCTCCACTAAATTCATGCCATCACAAATCTCCATATCGACAGAAACTTGGTTCATTCCCTTCACTTCGAAGTATTCCGATTACTTATGATATATAAAACTGCGTAAGGGCGGATTTATTGCAAAATAATGATAATTTTTTTGCATACCCAAGTGGAGAAGGCTTCCATCTAAGGAAAAACCAAGGCGCACGGCGAAAAATAATGCCGGTTTCGTGCGTTTGTACGAGAAAAAGGCTTATCTTTGCACTCCGAACGTCCGGGGCTGACATGGATTTGACAGCAGGATGGGATGGTATGTAAGCACGCAGAGGGTCGGTGATTTCCTCTATAATCTCAGTTGCCAAGAATTTATCTGGCGAAAACAATTACGCTCTCGCTGCGTAGTCGAAGCATAGTAGATTACCTTTATCCCGGCACAAGGTACCGGGACGAGACATCACTCGGAAGCTGTGGCTCCGAAGCGTTCCGGCAGAGTGGTGCAGCCGAAATCGGAGATAGCCGCCCGCGGCCTCGCACGGACGGTGAAACTTCAGAGGATAAGGTGCGAATAGGTGGCCCGGGTCTTGTCCGCACACGAAAACCGGAGGCCGGGATAAGCGTGTAGAAAGCGTATGGTTTCCCTGTTTGGACGAGGGTTCGATTCCCTCCAGCTCCACAAAGGCGGCCCGTCATGCGGTATATGTGCGTGCCGGGTTGCTTCCGCACCAATGTTCCCGACATGAAAGAATTAGCCTTAAAGTACGGATGCAATCCGAACCAGAAGCCCTCGCGCGTCTACATGAGCGAGGGCGACCTGCCGATTAAAGTGCTCAACGGCAACCCGGGGTACGTCAACCTCCTGGACGCCCTCAACGGCTGGCAACTGGTCAAGGAACTGAAAGAGGCCACGGGCATACCCGCCGCCGCGTCGTTCAAGCACGCGTCCCCCGCCGGGGCGGCCATCGGAATCCCGCTGAGCGACACGCTGAAAAAGGCGTACTTCGTGGACGACCTGCGGATTTTCCTTTCCCCCGTGGCCTGCGCGTACGCCCGCGCACGCGGCGCCGACCGCATGTCGAGCTACGGCGACTTCGTCGCGCTGAGCGAAGCCTGCGACACCTCCGCCGCCATCCTCATCGGGCGGGAAGTCAGCGACGGGGTGATCGCCCCGGGGTACGCGGACGAAGCGCTCCGCATCCTGCGCGCGAAGCGCAAGGGCGCCTACAACATCATCGAGGTGGACAGGGACTACGCGCCCGGCCCGACGGAGCGCAGGCAGGTCTTCGGCATCACGTTCGAACAGCGGCGCAACGACATCAGGCTGGACGACCCGGCACTGTTCGGGAACGTCCCCACGGCCGCCAAGGCGTTCACCGAGGAGGCCAGGCGCGACCTGACAATCGCCCTCGTCACCTTGAAGTACACGCAGAGCAACTCCGTATGCTACGTGAAGGGCGGGCAGGCCATCGGCATCGGCGCGGGGCAGCAGAGCCGCATCCACTGCACGCGCCTGGCGGGCGACAAGGCCGACCGCTGGTGGCTGCGCCAGCACCCGAAAGTGACGGGACTGCCCTTCACGGGCGGAATACGCCGGGCGGACCGCGACAACGCCGTGGACGCCTACATCGGGGACGACTGCGCGGACCTGCTGGCCGACGGCGAATGGCAGAAGTTCTTCGCCGAAAGGCCGGAGCCGTTCACGCGCGAGGAGAAGCGGGCCTGGATAGCGCGGAACACCGGGGTGGCCTTGGGCTCGGACGCCTTCTTCCCCTTCGGCGACAACATCGAACGGGCGCACAAGAGCGGCGTCCGGTTCGTGGCGCAGACCGGCGGAAGCGTGCGCGACGACCATGTAGTCGAGACCTGCGACAAGTACGGCATCGCCATGGCCTTCACCGGGGTGCGGCTGTTCCACCATTGACCTCGCGGCACGTCATGACAGGCTTCGGAGGAGACGACATAGAGAGAGTCATCAGGGAAGGCATCGTGTTTCCCGGCGGCAAGAGGGATTCCGGAAACCGGAACGCCAGGGTGAAGACCAAGGCCAAAAGGAAGGCCTACGTCACGGGGGCGCACGGCTCGGGTTCGGCCAAGGCGAAGGCCGAAATCCGCCGCCGCAGGGCCGACCGGCACAAGAAGTAGCATCTCTTCCTGCCAAGGGAGAAAGCCGCGGGCATCCCGCACGGCCTCCCCAGCCGCCGGGGCGGAAGAACTCCCCGCGGGTTGCCCCCGCCGTCTCCCGCGGAAGACAGGACCGTCCCGCCCGACCGCGCCTCCTTTGACAATATGTCGCCCCATCGCCCCGCACGCGGACAAAAGGAAAGGGAAAGGCTCGCCCCGCGCGTCGCGGACTGCCGACGGAAGACGCGAAAGGGAAGCGGAAAGCCCGTCTTCCGGATACTTTCCTTCACGATCCGGGCGGTCTTTCCACATCCCTTAAGCAAAAACGCCCGCCTTCGTGCCGAGAAAGGAACTCCCGCGGGTCGCCCCCGCCGTCTCCCGCGCGGAAGACAAGACTGTTCCGTCCGGCCACGCCCCCTTTGACAATATGTCGCCCCATCGCCCCTTCCGCGGACAAAAGGAAAGGGAAAGACCCGCCCCGAGCGTCGCGGACTGCCGACG
>CAYXQT010000233.1:0-2919 GCA_964466445.1 uncultured Paraprevotella sp.
GAGTTGTAGAACGTGCCTTCCACGTAGCCCTCGTTCGCCCAGCGGTAGCCGACGGAGCCGGTGAAAGCCCACCCGTTGCTCATCAGGCCGGAGGAGTAGGTGTACATGCCGCGTGCGCGGTAGTTGCGGTTCGTGCCGGAAATCGACAGCTTGTGCCCGGGGGCGTACTGCCCGGCGCGCACGTTGATGTCGTCCGCGCCTCCCACCGGCGTGTAGCCGAACCGGTTCATCAGGAAGAAAGGCGAGCCCTCGCGGTTGCGCGTGGCGTCGTTCAGTCCTCCTATGGAACTGTAGCTGAACACGCCGCGCTCGGTGTCCTTGAACTGCAGCCCGTTGATGAACATGCCGCTGTAGGAGTTCTGGTAAGCCCGCGTGCGGAAGCGCATGGGGCTGAAGAGGTATCCCACCTCGGAGAGGTACAAGTCGCTGCCCACGCCAGTGATGGTCGAAACGGTCTGTCCCGCGTCGTCATCTTCGTTGAGTTGTGATTCCGTGAACGAGAAGTCCGCGTTCTCGGTCTGCTCCCGTTGCTGGAGAACGGCCAGGGTGTCGGGCCGTTGCGCGCCGAGCGCGGCCGACACGAGGAGCGCCGAAAGAATCGAAATAGTCTTTTTCCTCATATCTCGTAGATTTATTATGGTAGTTGTTACAAAGGAACACATTTTTTTCAAACCGAAGCCGTTTCGGATAAACTTTTTTCCGAAAAATTTTGGTGCGGTGGGCAAAAAGAGCCATATTTGTATCAGAGAAAACAAATACGCATCTTATGAAACGAGTGTTCACGTTTACGGGCTTGCTGGTGTCGCTCCTCGCGGCCTCATTCGCCCAAGAGAAGAAGTTCGGCATGTACGCGGTGGGGTTCTACAATCTGGAGAACCTCTTCGACACCATCCATGACGAGGGGAAGAACGACTTCGAGTATCTGCCGGAGGGGACGGCGAAATGGAACGGCATGAAGTATTTCGCCAAGCAGAAGAACATGGCCGCGGTGCTCTCCGAAATGGGGACGGACAGGCTGCCCGGCATAGGGGCGGCGGTCATCGGGGTCTCCGAGGTGGAGAACAGCCGCGTGTTGGAAGACCTGGTGGGGCAACCGCCGTTGAAGGAACGCGGGTTCAGGTTCATCCACATCGAGGGTCCCGACGTGCGCGGCGTGGACTGCGCGTTGCTGTACAACCCCCGGTTCTTCACGCCCGAGAAGTCGTTCCTCCCACCTTATATATATGAGGCGAAGGACAGCACCCGCCACACGCGCGGCTTCCTGACCGTGCAGGGGAAAATGGCGGGCGACGACGTGACTTTCATCGTGTGCCACTGGCCCAGCCGCGCCGCGACGTCCTACTACCGGGAGCGCGGCGGGGAGCAGGTGCGCGTGCTGAAAGACAGCATCTGCCGCGCGAACCCCGGGATGAAAGTCTTCGTGATGGGCGACATGAACGACGACCCTTTCAGCCCGAGCATGGCGAAGTCGCTCGGCGCGAGGCGGGAGATGGACGAAGTGGGCGAGACGGACTTGTACAACCCGTGGTGGAACGTGCTGGCCAAGGAGGGGCGGGGCACGCTCATGTACGACGGCAAGTGGAACCTGTTCGACCAAATCGTGATGACTCCCAACGTGCTGGATCCGGACGGCAAGAAGGACTATTCTTCCTTGAAGTTCTTCAAGAACGAGATTTTCTCGCGCAGCTACCTCTTCCAGACCGAGGGGCGGTACAAGGGCAATACCAAGCGCACGAGGGCCGGCGGAGTGTGGCTCAACGGCTACAGCGACCACCTGCCCGTGGTGGTGTACTTGGTGAAAGAGATGAAATGACGGCGGGGCGGCGAGGGAGCCGCCCGTCCCGCCTGCGGCGGCGATTATTTTTGCCTAAAAGATACGGGCGGGGGCGAGGTTTTGAAGAAAAATCCCTATCTTTGCCCTATGGGAGACAGTGAAACGGATTGTTCCTTTTAAATTTATACAGACATGGTTAGTTACAAAGACTTAGGCCTCGTGAACACCCGCGAGATGTTCAAGAAGGCCATCAACGGCGGTTATGCCATTCCCGCGTTCAACTTCAACAACATGGAGCAGATGCAGGCCATCATACAGGCCGCAGTGGAGACGAAGTCGCCCGTCATCCTTCAGGTTTCCAAGGGCGCGCGCCAGTACGCCAACGCCACGCTGTTGCGCTACATGGCGCAGGGCGCGGTGGAATATGCCAAGGAACTGGGCTGCCCCGCGCCGCAAATCGTGCTGCACCTTGACCACGGCGACTCTTTCGAGACCTGCAAGAGCTGCATCGACTACGGCTTCTCCTCCGTCATGATTGACGGTTCCCATCTTCCTTACGACGAGAACGTGGCCTTGACGAAGAAGGTCGTGGAGTACGCCCATCCTTACGACGTGACCGTGGAGGGCGAACTGGGCGTGCTGGCCGGCGTGGAAGACGACGTGAAGGCCGAGCATCACACCTACACGCGCCCCGAAGAGGTGGTGGACTTCGTGACCAAGACGGGTTGCGACTCTCTGGCCATCTCCATCGGCACTTCCCACGGCGCTTACAAGTTCAAGCCGGAGCAGTGCCACGTGGATCCCGCCACGGGCCGTCTGGTGCCCCCGCCGCTGGCGTTCGACGTGCTGGACGGCGTGATGAAGGAACTGCCGGGCTTCCCCATCGTGTTGCACGGATCCTCGTCCGTCCCGCAGGAGGAAGTGGACACCATCAACAAGTACGGCGGCAAGCTGGAAGCAGCCATCGGCATCCCGGAGGACGAGCTTCGCAAGGCGGCCAAGAGCGCGGTCTGCAAGATCAACATCGATTCGGATTCCCGCCTCGCCATGACGGCCGCCGTCCGCAAGGTGCTGGCCGAGAAGCAGGCGGAGTTCGACCCGCGCAAGTACCTGGGTCCCGCCCGCGACAACATGAAGAAGCTCTA
>CAYXQT010000234.1:0-2816 GCA_964466445.1 uncultured Paraprevotella sp.
ACGGCGGCGGGCGCGCCGGACACGAAACGCTCGTTGGAAAGCTTCTTCAGTACCCCGGCGAGGAAACCTTCCAGACGCTTCAGTTCCGCCTCCCGCTTTGCGGCTTCCGCTTCCACGTCTATCAAGTTTCCTATGCGCACGGCATACTCCATCGTGCCGACCATGAAGGAGGCGGCATCCGCGCTCTTCCGGGGCATCCTCTCCACCGCGTCCAAGTTCGCCATCTTCATGACGATGCGTCGCAAGTCGTCCCTGTCCTCACGGCATGCCGCGTCCGGTTCTGTCTTCCCCTCTTCCGGAGCGGAGGACGCGCTTCCGTCCACGACTTCCAACGTCAGTGCCACTTTCGGGCTGATGTTCTTGCCGGCCCGCACGGCCCGCACGCCGGCCACCGTAGCCCTCGCCTCTTCCATGCGGGACAGGAGGGCGGAGTCCCCGCTTTCCGGGGCGGGCGTTTCCAAGCGCGATGTCATGACGCTCTCGCCTGACCGGCGTTCCCGCAGGTGTTGCCAGATTTCTTCCGTGATGAACGGCATGAACGGGTGGAGGAGCTGCATCAGCGTCTCGAAGAACGAGAGGGTGCGGTCGTAAGTCGCCGCGTCGACGGGTTGCCCGTAGGGGGGCTTCACCAATTCGAGATACCAGCCGGAGAAGTCGTCCCAGACGAGCTTGTACACGGCCATGAGAGCTTCGCTCAGGCGATACTTCCCGAACAAGTCCGCCACTTCGGCGGCGGCGGCGTTCAGACGTGCCGCGAACCAACGTGCCGCCACGGCGGCACGTTCCGGTTGCGGAGCGTCTTTCTCCGTCCGCCAGCCCCGCACGAGGCGGAAAGCATTCCATATCTTGCCCGAAAAGTTGCGTCCCTGCTCGCAGAGCGCGTCATCGAAGAGGATGTCGTTGCCCGCCGGTGCGGAGAGCATCATTCCCATGCGTACGCCGTCGGCTCCGTATCGTCCTATGAGTTCGAGCGGGTCGGGGCTGTTTCCGAGAGTCTTGCTCATCTTGCGTCCCAACTTGTCGCGCACGATGCCCGTGAAATAGACGTTCCGGAAAGGCGGCTTGCCTTCGTACTCGTAACCCGCCATAATCATGCGTGCCACCCAGAAGAATATGATGTCCGGGCCGGTCACAAGGTCGGACGTGGGATAATAGTAGTTGATTTCCTCGTTGCCCGGCCGGTTGATGCCGTCGAACAGCGAAATCGGCCACAGCCAGCTGGAGAACCAAGTGTCCAGCGCGTCCTCGTCCTGCCGGAGGTCGGCGGCGGTCAGTCCGGCATTGCCCGTCTTTTCCTTGGCCAATTCGAGTGCTTTTTCAGAGGTTTCGGCCACCACGAAGCCGCCCCCGGGCAGGTAGTAGGCGGGGATGCGGTGTCCCCACCACAGTTGGCGGCTGATGCACCAGTCCCTGACGTTCTCCATCCAGTGGCGGTAGGTGTTCTTGTATTTGGCGGGGTGGAACTTGATTTCGTCTTTCATCACGGGAGCGAGGGCGATTCGCGCCAAGTGTTCCATCTTGAGGAACCATTGCATGGAGAGTTTCGGCTCGATAGGCACGTCGGTACGTTCGGAGAAGCCCACCTTGTTGACGTAGTCTTCCACCTTTTCCAACAATCCGGCCTTTTCCAAGTCAATGCGGATCTGTCGGCGCACGTCGAACCTGTCCATGCCCACGTACAGTCCGGCAGCTTCACTCACCGTGCCGTCGTCGTTGAAGATGTCGACGGACGGCAGGCCGTACTTCTCGCCGAGCATGTAGTCGTTCACGTCGTGTGCCGGTGTCACTTTCAGGCAACCCGTACCAAACTCGATGTCCACGTAGTCGTCTTCGATGACCGGGATGCAACGGCCTACCAGAGGCACAATCACCTTTTTGCCTTTCAGCCACGTGTTCTTCGCGTCGTTCGGATTGATGCACATCGCCGTGTCGCCCATGATGGTTTCCGGGCGCGTGGTGGCCACGACGGCATACGTCCCGCTTCCGTCGGGCGACCCGTTCTCGCCCGCCACCATGTATTTCAGATAGTACAGCTTGCTGTGTTCTTCCTTGTAAACCACCTCCTCGTCCGAGAGGGCGGTAAGGGCTTTCGGATCCCAGTTCACCATGCGCACGCCGCGGTAGATGAATCCCTTACGATACAGGTCGCAGAACACCTTGATGACACTTTCACTCCGTTTCTCGTCCATGGTGAAAGCCGTGCGACTCCAGTCGCAGCTCGCGCCCAGCTTGCGCAACTGTTTCAGAATGATGCCTCCGTGTTCGTCCGTCCATTCCCAGACGTGTCTGAGGAACTCTTCGCGGGTGAGGTCGGCTTTCTTGATGCCTTTCTCCGCCAGCCGGTTCACCACCTTGGCTTCGGTGGCGATGGAAGCATGGTCGGTGCCGGGCACCCAACAGGCGTTCTTCCCTTCCATCCGGGCACGGCGCACGAGGATGTCCTGAATGGTTTCGTTGAGGACGTGTCCCATGTGAAGCACGCCCGTCACGTTTGGAGGCGGGATGACTACCGTATAAGGTTCGCGCCCGTCGGGCTTGGAGCTGAAAAGCCCGTGGTCGAGCCAGTAGCGATACCATTTGTCCTCCACTTCGGCGGGATTGTATTTGCTTGCCAATTGCATGGTGTACGGTCTTTACTTTTGTTCTTACGGCTTACAAAGGTACACAAAAAAGGTTACATGCGGCAGTTTTGGCTTGATTTATATTCGGCGGAACGCCTGTCGCCGTTTTTTAGCGGCGGCATCGTTGGGCGGTGACGGGGAAAAAGCGTATTTTTGCACGGGAAAAAATAGAATATTCATGCATAGCAGGGAAGA
>CAYXQT010000235.1:0-2806 GCA_964466445.1 uncultured Paraprevotella sp.
AGAGCACGACCTTGCCAAGGTCGGGGTCGCGAGTTCGAGTCTCGTTTTCCGCTCATGTGAAGCCGCCCGTGAGGGCGGCTTTTTCTGTCTTTACGGTCCGGCAGGAAATCGGCGGGGTGATTTTTCGGAACGGGAAGTTATTCGGGACTTTATGGCATGGAAATGAAGAATACGCGACCATGCGTGCTTGCATGACGTATCCTGCGTATATTCTTCCACTGGGCCGGGATGCGTCCGAAACCGGTAAGAACCTGCGGCGCGGCATGGTCGGACGGAAATTTTTGCCACACGCGTGAAAGACCCCGAAAGCCAAAACGACACGGGCAACCCGAATGTCTTGGTGGACACGTATTGCGTCGTGCCGCCAATCATCACGATGACACCGAGGGGCGGTTTGTCTCCTCCACGTCGTAGCTCGTCTTCCTTGATTGTGCCGTGTACGTAGTTCGCCCGGCCCGGCAGTCTTTCGTCATGGGCGAAGTACAGTCCCGTTTCTGTCCGAAGTACCTGATTACCTCCTCGGACATGGCTTTTTCGAAGGCCGCCTTGTAAGTCCGCTCTTTCGCGACTCCTTGCGGCGGCACGGGAAGCACCGGGACGAGCAGAGGGACGAGTTTGAAGAATTTCTTCATGACGTATGTTAGTGGAGACCTGCCCGTCCTTTTATGTCTGACATCTCCGGGAAAAAGGGAATCGGCACGGAAGTCTCCGCCTTATCGGAATCCACATCCTGTTATATTCATAATCCGACCCCGTTCCTTCCTCCAAAGGAAGAAGCCATGAAGGGATGCGCTCTCCCGTCTGAAAACGGGCAGATACGCGAGCCCCTTCTCCCCGTTCGACAGCGGGATGCCTTCAAAAGATTGCAAGGAAAGCCGCGCGGCCTCTATGTGTCGTACAAGCACTTTCTCCCGGTTCACGGTAGAACACAAAGTATTCCTGCCCCGGGCTGTCCGCCAATCACGGCTTCGCCGTTCCGCGTGCGGCTCATTTCCGCTTCATCACGCTATTCATCACCCGGATGGATGAAACCAACTTCTCCGTGGAAGTGAACACATCCACGTTCCACACGTGTGAGGAACGCCCTTTATGCACGATTGTGGCCACGGCTCTCACCGTGTCTCCCTCATGAGCCGAGGAGATATGGTTGCCGCTTACTTGCATCCCCACCACGAATTCGTCGGGGTTGCATATTACCATCGAGCCTAATCCGGCCACCGTCTCCGCCAGAGCCAACGTGGCTCCTCCGTGCAGGATGCCGAAAGGCTGGCGTGTGCGATGATCCACCGGCATAGTGGCTTCTATCCGCTCATGTGAGGCATAGGTATATTGTATGCCCAAGTTCCCCATCAGTGTGGTCTGCGCCTGGACATTCAAGGCATCGAGCGGTATCTCGCTTTCACGCGCCTCGGCCAGGAAGGCGTTTTCCACCGCCACGGCCACGCCGTCTTCATTGTTGGACAAGGTTACGTAATCGGCACAACGTTTCACTGAATCCGGGGCGTTGCCCATGGCAATGCCCAAGTCGGCCAGCTGCAGCATGGTCACGTCGGCCACGCCGTCGCCGAACACCACAATCTCATCCGTCTTGATGCCTTCCATCTCCATGATAACTCCCAGCGTGTTGGCTTTGTCTACCCGGCTGCCCACCACTTCGAGGAAATACGGTTCGGAACGGAACACGTCCAAGACCCCGTTCAAGCGACGCTTCCAATGGTTCTCCAACCCGACCAGGGCTTCCTCATCGTCGCTCACCAGCATACATTTGCAAGGAGGGTAATCTATTGACGCGGAGAAAAACTCCTGATGTTCCACTTTCATGCCGTTTAAGGCCGCTTCGGCCTGCACGTGCGGGTCGTCCGGGTTGTTCGTCACTACCGTATCCCCGTTATAAGTGAGGATTGAGAAGCCGTTCTTCACGGCCTTCTTCTCCAAATAAGCGATATGTTCCGGATTGATACGGCGTTCAAAGACCACTTTCCCGTCGGAAGCGTTAATCACCTGACCTCCGTTATAAGAGAGGATATACCCGTTGTATGTGCCCAATTCAAGTTTCTTGGACAATGGCAACAAGCCGTAAGTAGGACGTCCCGATGCCAACATGATGCGCACGCCCATCTGCTGCACTTTGATCAGCGTGTTCAGTGTCCGCTTGCTAATCTCTTTCTCGTCGTTCAACAGTGTTCCATCCACGTCGAGCACTAACATTTTGTACTTCATACTTCCGCGTTTTTCTGTTTCATGTAACAAATATAGCAAAAGCCTTCCAAAAAGAGGGCGGGAAAAGCGGTTTATCGCAAAACTTCACGTTTTTTAGGGAACAAGTCCAACAGGTAAAGATTGCCATGCGCTTTTCTACCCGATGCAAACCGGTCGTCCCTGTCAGCGCACCTTGGCAAAGCCTCCCGAAGCAACGTCTTCGGTGTCATGCTTGCTTTCGCTCGCGTGGCCGAGTACGGATATAAGTTTGCGGCTTCGTTTCCCCTCCTCATGCTTCCACGTGCCCTGCACCTTTGCATCCGTACTGCCGCGATGTGCCGAAGTTGCTTTCACAGCCAATCAAGTTCGGAGAAACCCGGGCTTCGCATCAGGCCGGAATCAAACGAAAAAGTGCATCCCGTTGGCGGAAGAGCTGGGGCATCTTTGGGACGCACGTCCCGATGCCTCGCATTCCCCGCATTTTGTCCGCCTTTCCGCCGCGCCCCGTCCGTTTTTTTTCATAACTTTGACCCGAAATATATCGGAAAGGTCATGGCGAACGACAATCTGAAAGAGGCGAAAGCGGCGAAGAACGACGAGTTCTACA
>CAYXQT010000236.1:0-2803 GCA_964466445.1 uncultured Paraprevotella sp.
CGCGGTCGGAGAACCTCCCCTCCCGCCTGAAGGGACGTTCCTCGCGGTCGAACGGCCTCCGCTCGCGGTCGAAGGGTCGTTCCCCGCGGTCGAAGGGTCGTTCTCCGCGGTCGGGGAACCTTCCCTCCCTCCAGGGCCGTTCCTCGCGGTCGAAAGGCCTCCGTCCGCGGTCGAAGGGCCGTTCCTCGCGGTCGGGGAACCTTCCCTCCCGCCTGAAAGTCCGTTTCCGGAACGGCTCGTCCTCCTCCTCGCGGTCTTCCCGCGGGCGGCGGGCGAAGGGCCGTCCCCCGCGCGTCCTCTCGTCGTAGTCCCTCCATCCGGGGTTGAAATATTCTTCGTCCTCGTCCCCGTCGAAGTCCCTTTTGAACCCGCCGTGCGGCTTGAAACGCCGTTCCGCCATTTGCTGCCGCTCCTCGTCGGTTTTGATATCCCCGCCTTCGGCACGCATTTCATTATATGTCCCGTTGAATGTCAGGTATTTCCGGAACTCGCATTCCAGCGAGCCGTTGTACAGGGGTATCTTGACGGAAGGTTTCAGTCCTATCTGGTCGAAACATTCTTCGTGGTAGCTCAGGATCCACGCCTCGTTGTTCTGGAACTGGTGCTTCAGCCGTTCGCCGATGGTGCGGTACAGTCCGAGCAGGTCGGGCGTGGAGGTGCGTTCGCCATACGGCGGGTTGGTGACGATGATGCTTTTCTCCGCCGGTTGCGTGAACTCGCGGAAGTCCTGCCGTGCTATCTCGATTTCCTTGCTCAGTCCTGCCGCCCTGACGTTCCGCAAGGCGATGTCCACGGCGTTGCGGTTGAAGTCGTATCCGCGTACCTTGTGCGTGAACTCGCGTTCCCGCGATTCGTCGTTGTAGACCTTGTTGAACATCTCCTTGTCGAAGTCCCGCCATTTCTCGAAGGCATATTCCTTGCGGAACACGCCGGGCGCGATGCCGCGTGCGATGAGTGCCGCCTCGATGGCTATCGTCCCCGAGCCGCACATCGGGTCTATCAGGTCGCATTCGCCTTCCCAGCCCGTCAGGAGGATCATGCCGGCGGCCAGCACCTCGTTGAGCGGGGCTTCCCCCGCCTCCTGCCTGTATCCGCGCCGGTGCAGCGATTCCCCGGAGCTGTCTAACGAGAGCGTGCAGTCGTTTTCCGCGATGTGGATGTTCAGCCGCAAGTCCGGGTTCGTCACGCTGATGTTGGGGCGCGAGCCGGTCTTTTCGCGGAAGAAGTCCGCGATGGCGTCCTTCACCTTGTAGGCCACGAACTTGCTGTGGCGGAAATCCGTGGAGAAGACCACGGAGTCCACGGCGAAGCTCGTCTTGTTGTCCATGTACTCCTCCCAGTCGATGGCCTTGACGGCCTCGTAGACCTCGTCGGCGGATTCCGCCTTGAAGTGTTTGACGGGCTTGAGGATGCGGACGGCCGTGCGCAGGGCGAAGTTCGCCCGGTACATGAATTCCTTGTCGCCGGTGAAGGACACCATCCTGCGGCCCGTCTGGATGTCTTTTCCCCCCAGGTCGGCCACCTCCTTGGCCAGGACGTCCTCCAAGCCCTGGAACGTCTTGGCGATGAGTTCAAATTCGGTTTCCATTGTGTAAGTTTGTTCGGTGGATGCTTATCGGTTTATTCGTATTCTTTCTGCACGAGCCGGGCCCCGGCGGGCACGTCCTCCGTCACCCAGAGGTTGCCTCCCACCGTCGCGCCCCTGCCCACCGTGACGCGCCCCAGGATGGTGGCGTTGGAGTAGACGGTCACGCCGTCTTCCAGGACAGGGTGGCGCGGGATGCCCTTGACGGGCCGCCCCTCGCCGTCGAGGGGGAAGCTCTTCGCCCCGAGCGTGACCCCCTGGTAGAGCTTCACGTAGTTGCCGATGACGCAGGTCGCCCCTATCACCACGCCCGTGCCGTGGTCGATGGTGAAGTGGTGGCCGATGCGCGCGGCGGGGTGGATGTCGATGCCCGTCTCCGAATGCGCCATCTCCGTGATGATGCGCGGGATCAGGGGCACGCCCAGCAGGAGAAGCTCGTGGGCGACGCGGTAGTTGCACAACGCCTTGATGACGGGGTAGCAGCTGATGATTTCATCGTAGGATTCGGCGGCAGGGTCGCCGTTGTACGCCGCCTCCACGTCGGTGGCGAGCGTTCCGCGCAGGGCGGGCAGGCGGCCGACGAACTGCCCCGCCACGCCGGCCGCCCTTTCGCGTTCCCCGCCGCGCTCCCCGCCTTCCGCTTCCCGTGCGCCGGAGCACAGCCCCGCGTGCACCTGTCCCGCCAGCAGGTTGTACAGCCGTTCGATGTTGACCCCGGTGTGATAGGCGACGGTGTGGCGGTTGACAGTGGATTTCCCGTAAAATCCCGGGAAGAGGATGGCGCGGCACAGCCCGATGATTTCGTGCAGGACTTTTCCCGAAGGGCGGGAATCCCCCTCTTGATGTTCGTGGAACAGGCCTTTCAGCGACGAGTCTTCGGACAGCTCCGCGACAGTCCGCGCCAAAAGGTCAGTGAAATTCAACAAGCTCATTCAACCTGGAAATGTATGGCTTTCTCCGTGCAAAAATAAAAAAACCACGCTTCCTTTCCAAGAAAAAGCCTGATTATTTGTTGCCCGGGCGCGCCCGTCCCCTTTCCCGCCGACTTCATTCCTCCGGGGGGCTTTTCACTATCTTGAACAGCTTGTCGTTCGGGCGGACTTTCTCCGGCACCTTGAACGACACGCGCATCCCCTTCCCCGCGGTCTCCACAGCCTTCAGGAAAAAAAACCACGCTTCCTTTCCAAGAAAAAGCCTGATTATTTGTTGCCCGGGCGC
>CAYXQT010000237.1:0-2793 GCA_964466445.1 uncultured Paraprevotella sp.
TTGAAGTCATGAAAGTCGCGGATTTGTTTTGCGGTTGCGGGGGCATGAGCCTCGGGTTTTCCATGGCCGGGTTTGAGATTGTGGCCGGCTACGACAACTGGAAAGCCGCCTTGGACACCTACCGGCTGAACTTTCCCCACAAGACGGGGCTGTTGGACCTGAAAGACGTGGGGCACAGCGTGGAGGCATTGCGGGAAGACGGGGCGGACATGATTATCGGCGGGCCTCCGTGCCAGGACTTTTCCTCCGCGGGGAAAAGGGACGAGAACAACGGGCGCGGGGACTTGACGGTATGTTTCGCCGCCATCGTAAACGAAGTGCGCCCCGAATGCTTTGTCATGGAAAACGTGGAGCGCATCGTGAAGACGGACAAGCTGGCGCAAGCCAAGGACATATTCCGGCAGGCGGGGTACGGGCTGAGCCAGGCGGTATTGGACGCAAGCCGGTGCCAAGTCCCCCAAAAGAGGAAAAGGTTTTTCCTTGTCGGCATGCTTGGGGAACACGACGGTTTCCTGAACGAGCCGCTCCGAAAGGGGCTGTCCCGACAGCCCATGACCGTGGCGGACTATCTGGGAGACAGTCTGGGCATAGAATTTTATTACCGCCACCCCAGAAGCTATGCGCGGCGCGGCATATTCAGCATACACGAGCCAAGTCCCACGATAAGGGGAGTGAACCGCCCCGTCCCGGGCGGCTACCGGCTCAAGCCCAACGACCCGGTTTCTTCCATTGAGGGCATCCGTCCCCTGACCACGGCGGAACGAAGTTACATCCAGACGTTCCCGAGGACATACCGGTTCACCGGCTCCAAGACGGAAGTGGAACAAATGATAGGCAACGCCGTACCGGTCAATTTGGGCCGTTACGTGGCCAAGGTGCTCAAAGAGTACATGGACTGCAAACCTGCACTACGATGAAGAAATCCTGTCATCCATTCCTCGCGGCATGTCTCTTGGCCGGAAGTGCCGCCTGCGCCCAGACCGCGGGCTCGACGGCGGAAGAAATGAGGCGGCAAGGCCTCGTGGACGTGCGGAGCCTCGACTCCACGATATGCGTGAGCCTGATGTACGCCCGCGCGGACAACTTCACGGGGCAGGTGCTTTACGCCGACCTGCACGAGGCCTACCTGCACCCGAAAGCCGCACGCGCACTGGCCGAAGCCCAAAAGTCCCTGAAAGCGTCCCATCCGGAACTGAGCCTGAAAGTGTACGATGCCGCACGCCCGATGCACATACAGCAAAAGATGTGGAACGCGGTGGCCGGAACGCCGAAGAACATCTACGTGAGCAATCCCAGGAACGGCGGAGGGTTGCATAACTACGGCATGGCCGTGGATGTCACGCTCTGCGACGCGAAAGGCGACACGTTGCCCATGGGCACGAAGATAGACCACTTGGGCAGGCTTGCCCATATCGACAACGAGGCGGAAATGGTGAGGCGGGGAAAGCTCGCGCCGGAGGCCATGCGCAACCGCAGGCTGTTGCGCGAGGTCATGCGCCAAGCCGGGTTCAAGGCCTTGCGCACGGAATGGTGGCATTTCAACTTCATCACGCGGGCCGAGGCCAAGGCGCATTACAAACCCATCCCGTGAAGGCATGACGGACGAAAAGACGAGGGACTTCATCCGGGCGCACCGGGAAGAGGACGTGCGGCGGCTTGCCCTGGAGCCCGCGCCGGAGGGCGTGGAGCTTCGTATGGCTCTGCGACAAATCGAGGGCTGGCAGACGGCGCGGCGCAAACTCCCCTCCTGGGCGGAACGCGACGGAATACTGTATCCGCCGCGGCTTCCGTTGGAACAATGCTCCTCGGAACAGACGGCCCGATACAAGCAAGCACTCGTGAGGCGTCTATTGGACGACACCGGCACAAGGGAGCCGCGTGTGCTGACGGACTTGACCGGCGGCTTCGGTGTCGATTTCAGTTTCCTTGCCCCGCTGTTCGAGCGGGCAGTCTACATGGAACGCGATTCGGAATTGTGCCGCGTCGCGGCGCACAACTTCAAGATATTGGGACTGAAGCAAGCGGAAATCCGGGAAACCGACTCTTCCCTGTCGCCGGACGAATGGCCCGAAGCCGCCTGTTGCTTCGTCGACCCGTCGCGCCGGGACGCGGCGGGGCGCAAGGCGGTGGCCGTCGGCGACTGCGAGCCGGATTTGTCCCTCCTGCAAGAGGCTGTCCGCCGCAAGGCGGTTTTCAGCCTTATCAAGTTGTCCCCCATGCTGGATGTCCGGGCGGCTCTGCGTGCCTTGGCGCACGTGGCGGAGGTGCATGCCGTCAGCGTGCGGGGAGAATGCAGGGAACTGCTGTTGGTCATGACGCGGCAGGAGCCGGAAAAGACGGTGTGCCACTGCGTCAACCTCGGCACGGAAGACCCGCCGTTCACGTTCTCCTTGACGGAAGAGGAGGAGGCCGCATGCGCTTTTTCGGACGCGCCGGGCCGGTTCCTTTACGAGCCGAATGCGTCCGTGATGAAGTGCGGCGGATTCCGTTGCCTCGGCATGCGTTACGGTCTGCGGAAGCTGCATCCCAATACCCATTTGTACACTTCGGACTTTTTCCGCAAGGATTTCCCCGGCCGCGCGTTCGCCGTGGAGGGGTGGTGCGGGTTCGGCAAGAAAGAACTGAAGGGACTTCTGGGCGGCCTCGGACAAGCCAACCTCGCCGTCCGCAACTTCCCCGGCACCGTGTCAGGTCTTCGCAAGCGTCTCAAATTAAAGGAAGGAGGCCACGCCTACCTCTTCGCCGCCACCCTTGCGGACGGGCGGCACGTCCTGCTCCGGTGCCGCAAGGCGG
>CAYXQT010000238.1:0-2734 GCA_964466445.1 uncultured Paraprevotella sp.
TGTCCGCGATGAACGACTGGTTGAAGTTGGCTTTCTTCTGGTAGTTGAATCCGAAATTGAGATACCTCAATGAGCCGGACATCGGGAGGCTGAGCACGAACCCCGCCTGGTCGAAGGACATGTGCGTCATGTCGGCGTTCAGATCCGGCTTCTCCTTTTGCGTCAGCACGCTGAACGTCAACGCCGCGTCGCTCTTGCGGTAGAGTCCCAGCGCGGCGGGATTGGAAGAGGCGGCGGAGATGTCGGCTCCCAACGCGCCCAACGCGCCGCCCATGCCCACATAGCGTGCGCTTCCTATCAGGTCGGTGGGCATGTAGTTCTCGTTCATGTAAGGTGTCTGCGCCACGGCGGACAGACTCGCGAACAAGGCACACGCCCCTATGAGACTTCTCCTTTTCATCGTTTCTTCTTTTATGGTTTGACAATACTGTTAACGCCGACCGCCTCTCGCGCCGCCGCCCCTCATGCTTCCGCCCCTCGACGGGGAGAAGCCTCCCGAACGACCCGGCGAACTCACCGACGGGCGGAAAGTGGAGCGCGAGGTGGAAGGCGTGCCGCTCCGCGTGGCGGGAGTGGAGCGCGAGGTGGAAGGCGTGCCGCTCCGCGTGGCGGGAGTGGAACGCGAGGGCGTAGTCCGTCCTGTCGTCGCGGACGAACGCCTTGTCGTCCCTGACGGGGTTCGCGTCGTGACGGAACGGCGTGCGGCACCGCCTGTGCCGCGTGCGGCTCTCCCCGCAGAACGCCCCGTCGCGAGGCCGGGGCGCGAAGTCCCTCTCGCCAGACTGCTGCCCTGCCGGTACCTCAAACTGGGACGGACGAGAGGCCGAGGCGAATGCCAACCGTGATAATGGCCGCCCCAATAGGGACGATGCCAATGGTGCGCCCCCCAGTACCAATGGCTGTGCCAGCCGACGTGCCAGCCCCAATAAGGCCTGTAAAGCCCCCAGCCCCAAGACCATGACCACGAGTAAGGCGAAGCCCAATACCAGCTGCTCGGATAGGCGTAGGCATACAAGCCGTCGTCGTACACGTCCCAGTAGAAGGAATTGGGGCCGTAGCGCAACTCCCAATACAAAGGACTGCTGACGGCCACGCCGATAGTCGGGGCGTTGAAAAGGACAATCCGACGGGAACATTCATAGCCGTCCCCGTCATCCCCGACGGCATCGTCCGCGGCTTCCTCTTCCGCGTCCGTGGCACTGCCGTCTTCTTTCCACTGGTATCTCCGGTTGTATTCGTCCACGTCCCTGTCGCTGCCTCCCGTGACCTCATCGTCCGCCGCCGTCACGGGGGTCTCGGCTACGACGGGCGCGGGAGTCCGCGGCTTCTGCTCCGTCTTTTCTTTCTTCACTTTCTGCGGGACGAAATACATGTCGTCCGCCTGTGCGAACCCGATAATCGAAAACGCTGCCGCAACGAGTGAAAATAATATCCTGCTTCCCATAACCTGTCCTCCCTTCCCTTATACCATTATATATATATGCAAATATAACTTTTTCCGATTGCAAGGCAATACGGAAACGGAAATAAAGTCCATTATATAACTCTTTTTTGGCTATTTTTACAGAATGAACGGTTCCAGCCGGAGCGAACGCCACGGAACGTCCGGGCGGACTTCACCGCAAGCGTCGGCCGCCGGCTCCGGGTCGTCTTCTTCTTCCCGTTCCGGTATGGTCAGGTTCTTCAAGTCTTCGAGCGTCCCGTTGAAGATGTCGCAGTCCACGTCCCCCTCGATGCCGGAGACCTTTCCGCAGTCGGTATGTTGCCAGAAATGCCACTTCCCCTTATACTCCAACTCCTTCACGTAATAATGCGCTATCCAATAAGGATATTCGTCGAACGCGGGCGTGTTCAGGTAATGCATCTTGAACTTGTACCCCGTATAAATGACGGGCTTCACGCCGTATTCCTTTTCCACGATGTCCAGCCAGGTTTTCACGGCCTTTTGCAACTGTGCCGCCGACAGTTCCCCGGCTTTTTCCACGTCCAGGACGGGAGGGAGGTCGCCGGGTTCCAGATGTACCTGCCTCAGGAAGAAGCGGGCCTGCAGCCGCGCATCCACGTCAGGCCGGAAGAAATGATAAGCGCCCCTTACGAAGTCGTTCTGTCTCGCTTCATAAAAGTTCAGGTTGAAATTGTCGTCCAGTTTCGTCGCGCCGTCGGTCGCCTTGATGAATACGAACACGACCGGGGAAGCATCCAAGCGGGCGTTGCGCAGACGCTCCCAGTCCACGTCGTTCTGGTAATGGGACACGTCGATTCCGTGCACGTCGAAGCCTTCGGGGCATACGGGCTTCGTGTCGGCGGCTTTCCAGCGGAACGAAGAGGGTTCCACGAAGTAATAATAAAAGAAAAGCAGATAACCTATCCCCAACGACAAGGCACCCGCCCATATCGCCCACGAGGGTCGGCGCTTGAAGAAAAGCCATTTGCTTGTCCCTTTCTTCTTCCTTTTCCTCTTGCGCGGGGCCGGCTTCCTCTTGAACATGCGCACGAGGCGGGCTATACCCGCGTCCTTGCGGCCTCTCCGGGTCTTCTTCTTGTCCTTTCCGGCTCGCGGCTTCTGTGCGCACATGGATGGAAACGGCCTCTCTTCCCTCTTTCAGCCAAGGAAACGGCAAGTCCCTCCGCCGCCGGGCGAAGGGACTTGCACGTCAACAGACGAGTTACTTCGCATGCTCCAGTTGCAACGTCTTGGTCGGACGGTCGCACACTTCCGTCGGGCCGAAGTACT
>CAYXQT010000239.1:0-2730 GCA_964466445.1 uncultured Paraprevotella sp.
CCGCGCAGGCTCCTTAACAGTCTTTCGTTCATGGTTCATGGTTTTTGCGGCCGGGTTCCTGGCGTCCGCGGGAAGTCGGGGTGCCGGGCATTCGCCGCGCTCCCCCGCGGCCTCCGCCCAGGGCGTGGCCCGCATCCATATTCCCCGGCCGCCTTGTTTGACGAGCGATGGGGGATGTCCGTGCCGCCCCGCCTTGCAAGGCCGCAGGCCCGCGGGAATCCGTCGCGGCGGATGCCGCGTCACGGCAGTCCCTGCCGGATTACATATTCCGCGTATTCAAAATCTTGGAGCGTGTCGATGTCCACACGGGCGTAAGGATGGTCCACCACGAACGGGTACGCGTCCCCGTCGATTACCTTCCCCTCCTCGACCAGCGACCTGTGCGTGATGTAGACAAGGCCGTCCTCGTAGTACAGCGGCGCCATGTCCTGGCTGCGCTGCCCGAAACGGTAGTTCCAGGGGACGAACCTGCCGCCCTCCATCCTGCCCAGTTTCCTGCACCACGGGGTCACGCCGACCAGACTCTTCCTCCCGCTGGCCGACAACGCTTCCACGGCGTCACGCAACATTCCGCGAGGCCGCAACGGACTGGTGCACTGCAACAATACCATGTAGTCGTAAGGCGTGCCGTTTCCTCCCAGCGTTTCCGAGACGTGGCGCAGGACATCCCCAGTCGGGGTAAGGTCTCCCGACAGGGACTCTGGACGCCGGACGACATTGACCCCGTAAGCACCGGCGACTTGCCTTATCTCGGCCGAATCCGTGGACACGTAGATGTCTTCAGGCCCGAAGTCGAGGAGGGCGTACTCGATGGAATGGCAAATCAGGGGCTTTCCCGCCAACGGCAGGACGTTCTTCCGGGGCAGCCGCTTCGAGCCGCCCCGCGCCGGGATGACGACGATGAATTTCATTTCGGTACTGTGCCTGCACGCGCCATGCCTTTGCCGGCATCTGGCGGCATTCACATTTTATGTGACAGCGTCCGGCCTGTGCGGCGAGCCGAACCGTCAATGCCAGAATCATGCGGCTCGAAGCCGCACGGGGAGGACGGGGTGAACGGGAGACGCCGTGGTCGGCACCCCGGATACGAGGCCGTCCACGCCATTGTAAGTGCCGCGGCTCCCGTCCACGCCGACATCGCGCGCGTTATGAATAAGGTATACAGACACCGCCGACTTCCGCCAAGTTTATAAGGGACGGGCATTCCCGCCATCCGCCCCGCCGCTCCCGGGCACGGGTACCGGACAAGTCCCCGCGGGGAAGGAGGTCATGACTCTTTCATGTCAGTTGCATGAACTCCGGCTCCACTTCCACCGGGGCGGCCGGCAAGTTCGGGAATTCCACAAGCAGCCGTCTGGCTCTCGACCCCCTTGTGGTAATCAGGCCGCCCTCGCGGATGCCGCGGAGCTCCGTCTTCCCGCGGTACACGAAGTCCCGCCCACGATTCGGGGCAAAGACCCCCGCCAGGCTTTCCCTGTCCCCCCCTTGTCCAATTCGTAGGACATGAACCGCATGACCGCGGAAGAGAACGAGCCGGACACCGTGCCGAACATGACCACCATGCCGCCCACGACGTTGTAGATGCCGAAGTCCTCCACGCCCAACGCCTCCAGCACCACGCGCGACGTGTACAGGCTGACCGCCATGAGGAACAGCATCCTGAAATACAGCAGCAGCGTGTTCCTCGCTATCCGCTTGCTGTTTCTTCGGGCCCTTGCATCCATGGGAAAATCCGGGTCAGGTTCGGCGCGTCCCCCCCCGCTTCGGGCATTGTCTGTGCCCGAAGCGGAGGCGGGTGAAAGTCACGCGTTGGTTCAACCTTGACCTGCCACCAAGACCTGTCCCGCCGGGGATTGGGATGACCCAATCCCCGCATCCGTCAAAGGTGTCATGAAGAAGCTGCGGCGAGGCCGCGAGAGGAACTTCAATATTCAGCTTTCGATGACCCAGTCCTTCAGCGTGCGGCCCTCCGTGTCGAAGGAGATGCCCACCCTCACCACGGGGAGGCCGCACAGGGCGAAACGCTCCGGGTAGTCCTTCAAGTCTATCTGGCGCAGGGCGGCCTCCGCCGAACCGTTCAGCTTCAGCTCCACCACGTAGAGCGTGGTGGCCGTGCGCATCACCATGTCCACGCGACCCCGCGGCGTGCGCACCTCCACGTCCACGTACATCCCCAGAAGGCTGAAGACGACGTAGAGCATCTGCTGGTAATGACCCTCGTAGTCCGTCCGGTCGCAGTAGGGAACGGTGGAGAGGAACGACTGCAAAAGGCGCAACGCGTCCTCCAACCGCTCCTCGTATATGGCCTCGTAAAGCAGACCCACGGTGGTCATCCCGTCCGCCGCGCGGCGGGAAAGGTAGCCGGGCAACAGGCTCTTCATCAGTCCGACGCGCACCTCCCTGTTGGGGATGTCCAGCGTGTAAATCTGCGTCAGCGGGGAGTAGCCCTTGATGGTCACGTAGCCGCTCTGGTACAAGAGGGGCGTGATGTCCGTCATCCGCTCCGTAGGCGCGTCGAAAGCCTCCTCCATCGCTTTCCGTCCGCCGATTTGCTGCGGAGGAACGTTGTACTTCCTCAGCATCTCAATCAGGTAGGTCGGCGTGCCGCTGCCGAACCAATAGGAGCCTATCTTCCCCTTGGAAAAGGCCGTGAGAAGGCTGTACGGGTTGTAGATGTCGGGCGAGGGCCACGTGAAATGGTAGCCGTCGTAGTTGTCCTTCAGCCTCTGC
>CAYXQT010000240.1:0-2592 GCA_964466445.1 uncultured Paraprevotella sp.
GCCGCCGGAATTCATTCGTCCCATATCCTGCCACAAGCCGTTGCCGCGCAAGCCGTCGGCGGACTCCACGCGAGTTCCGCCGACGGCGGCACGACCCGCCCCGTGAACCGGAAGGTGATGCCTTCCGCACGGGTGTCCGCCCGTCCGCGCCACCAAGCGGGCGGCATTGCACTATACCTTAATATATATGACGCGCGGAGGAAAGGACGCGTGCCGCCGTCCCCAACCTCCCCTCCCGGGAAACGGTCGCATGCGCGTGGCATCGAACACATCCGTCTTGTCGGGAGGACACAGAAACCCGCCTGACGGGGCAATGGCGCGACAGGATGGAAACGGGACGGGAAATCCACCGCCCGGTTCGGCCGTGCCGGACACGGAGGTGTTCGTGGGAAGCCACGCGCCCCATGCGGAGGAGGGGAACGCGTCAGTTCCCCTCCTTGAGCAACTCCTTGAGTTCCGAAGCGACGACTTTCGTGTAGGCCTCCGCGCCTTTCCGGTTCAAGTGCCAATTGTCCTTGAAATAGCACCGCTTTCCCGTGAAGGCACTATCGTCGTAATGGGACAGGAACGGGATGCCCTCCTCCCGCGCCAGCCGCCGGAACGGCTCGAAATGTGAGGCGGGCTCGTCAGGGTCGTACTTCGGCGAGACCATGAAGACGAGGCGCGTACCCCGCGCCTCGCAGTCGGACACGAGCCTCCGCCAGTATTCCAACTTCAATCCGTCGGGACGGAACGCTTCCGGATTCGCACCGGCTTCCCCGCTCTTCGGCTCATAAGCTATCGTTCCTTCAAGAGGGTGGTAGTCGCCCTCAAACGCTGCCACGGGAGAATACGCGTCCACCGCCAGATGTACGAATTTCTCGTTATACTTCCTCATCATGGAACGCATCTTCCATCTCTCGGCGGCATCCACGTCCCAAAAGATTGAATCGATTCCCTCGCGGTCGTAGAAACAGCGCAACCAAGACAAATACTTCTCATTGTCCTCACGCCCCGACAAATCGACCGCAGGGGTAATATCGCAAACGATTACGCGCGGGACGTACCTGTCCCTGAACAGGCGGTACTTGCCGTAACAGTGGATGATGCCGTTCCCGATTTCGCCGCAGTTGCAGCACGTCAGCCCCAGGCTGTCGGCCAGTATGCGCGGATCGTAATGCCGCAACGCGCGGGAAGAGCCGAACACCAGGATTTCATCCTCCATTTCGTCGGCGATGTAGTTCAACCGCCCCGTGTCCCCGCCCTTGGCGCGTCCCTGCAAGAAACGGCATCCCGCGCCCACCGCCGCGTCCACGGCCCACAGCAGAACCGCAAGAACCGCCGTCTTGATTAAGAACTTCCTCATGCCTCAAAAGTTTACATAAATGAAAGAACCCGCGTCCAACACCCCGCACAACAGGATGGACATGACCAGTGCCACGTATGTGGCCCACCGCACCGCCGCCCGCCTGTTGTCTAAGAGGCTGAACCTCCAACCGAGTTCCTCCGATGCCTCCGACGCGCACACCACCGTCAGGGAACCAAGGGAAAACAGCAGGTCTATCTTATGCTCTGTCAGGGAAAAACGGCCGGAATCCGTGAAGACTTTCGCAAGCACGCCCCAGCCGTCCCCCAACGTCGGCATGCGGAAGAACACCCAAGCCGCCGTCACCAGGAGAAAGGTAAGAACCACCCGGAAAGGGCGCACGTACCTGTTCTCGCACTTCTGCAAGCCGAACGCCTTCTCCGCGATTTGGAAAAGGCCGTGCATCAGCCCCCACACGATGAACGTCCAGTTCGCCCCGTGCCAGATGCCGCTCACGAGGAACGTCACGGCGATGTTCCGGTAGTTCTTTGCTTTGGAACAACGACTCCCGCCCAAGGGAATGTAGACGTAGTCCGTCAGCCAACGCGTGAGCGAGATGTGCCAGCGCCGCCAGAACTCCGTCACCGACGCCGCAAAGTACGGGCGGCGGAAGTTGTTGACCAACTCGAAGCCCAACAGCCGACCCACGCCCACCGCCATCAGCGAATAACCCGCGAAGTCGCCGTAAATCTGGAAAGAATAGAACACCGCCGCCAAAGCGCAGTCAGTTCCCGAACATTGACCGTAGTTAGGCAGGACGACATCCACGACGAGTCCCAGCCTGTCCGCCATGACCACCTTCAGGAACATTCCCCAAAGCAGGCACTTCAAGCCTTGTACGGCACGTGCATGGTCGAACGTCCGCGCCGCCTTTATCTGCGGCATCAGGTCCTTGTACTTCGAGATGGGGCCGGCGGCTATCTGCGGGAAGAACGCCACGAAGAGCATGTAGTCCCACCAGTTCCGTTCCGCCCTCGCCCGCCCGTAGTACACGTCGAAGAGGTAGCCCGCGGCCTGGAACGTGAAGAACGAGATGCCCAGCGGCATCGCCCAGTTCAGCCCCGGCAACCCGACACGCATCCCGAAGAGGGACAGCGCGTCCGTCAGGACGGACAGCAGGAAACCGTAGTACTTGAAGACGACAAGGGGCAACAGCGCCAGCACGACGCCGCAGGCGACAAGCCACTTTTTACCCCCCCCCACGGGTTTTTTCTCCCTCCCGACCAGGAGCGCGAAGAGGAAGGTGA
>CAYXQT010000241.1:0-2565 GCA_964466445.1 uncultured Paraprevotella sp.
AACGCCTGTTCATCCGCAAGGTAAAGCAATCTACATGAACGCACCTCATTCATGAAACCAAGAACGTAAAAAGCCGGAAGACATGAAAGCCACATTGCACACCGAATGGACGATAGGAGACATCTGCGAGGGCTTCCAGTACAACGAGCTGGAAGGGAAAGGCCTCTACGGGCTGGGCGGCAGGCTGACCATACAGCCCGAATACCAGCGCAACTACATCTACGCCGACGGGAAGAAGGACGTGGCCGTGGTGCAGTCGGTGCTGAAAGGCTACCCCATCGGGCTGATTTACTTCAACCGGACGGCGGACGGGCGGTTAGAAGTGCTCGACGGCCAGCAACGCATCACCTCCCTCGGACGCTTCCGTACCGGGAAATTGGACATCAAGGACGAGAACGGGCTGCCGCAGAGGTTCGGAAGCCTTCCGGACGACAAGCGGGAGCGGTTCAAGGACTACGGGCTCCTCGTGTACGTCTGCGAAGGCACGGAGACGGAAATCAGGCAGTGGTTCCGCACCATCAACATAGCGGGCGTGCCGCTCAACGATCAGGAGCTGCTCAACGCCGTGTACTCAGGGCCGTTCGTCACCGCCGCCAAGGGCGTGTTCAGCAACTCGCGCAACAGCCGGGTGCGGGTGTGGGGCGACTACGTCGCCGGAGCCGCGAACCGGCAGGATTACCTCGCCGCCGCCCTCCGCTGGGTGAGCCGCGGACGGACGGAAGAGTACATGAGCGCACACCGCTTCGACCCGGACATCTCCGAACTCGTGACGTACTTCGAGACGGTCATCGACTGGATCCGTGCGGTGTTCCCCCGGGTGGAGGGCGAGATGCGCGGCCTCGAATGGGACAGGCTCTACGAGGAGCACCACGGCAAGCCCTACGACCCGGCGGAGTTGGGAAGGCGCGTGGAGGAACTGTATGCCGACCCCTACGTCAAGAACCGCAGGGGGATATTCGAGTACCTGCTCGGCGGGGAGCGCGACAAGAGGCTCCTCGACATCCGCGTCTTCGACGAGGCCACGAAGCGTGCCGTCTACAAGCGGCAGACGGAGGAGGCCGAGGCGGCGGGCGTGTCGAACTGCCCGCTCTGTGCCACGGGCGGCAACGCCAACCGGACGCGCATCTACAAGCCCGCGGAAATGGATGCCGACCACGTGACGGCATGGAGCAAGGGTGGTGCCACGTCGGCGGACAACTGCCAGATGCTCTGCAGGACGCACAACCGGGCGAAAGGAAACCGGTGACCGCGCCTCCGCGGAGAGGAACCGCGCGGGAACCGGGGAAGAGAACCATTGAAACCAAAACATCACTAAAATATCAAAAATGAAAAAGAAATTTTTATTTGCCGCATGCGCCTGCCTCCCGCTTGGCGCGGCGGCCGAGGAACAAGCGGAGAAGAACGACTCCGGATTCGTATTCACCACGGTGAAGGAAAATCCTATCACCTCCGTCAAGAACCAGAACCAAAGCGGCACGTGCTGGTGCTTCAGCACGCTCTCTTTCTTCGAGTCCGAACTGCTCCGCATGGGCAAGGGCGAACACGACCTTTGCGAGATGTTCGTCGTGCACAAGACGATGGAAGACCGCGCCGCACAGGCCGTCCGCACGCACGGCGACGTGTCGTTCTCGCAAGGGGGGAGCTTCTACGACGTGATTTACTGCATGCGGAACTACGGCATCGTGCCGCAGGAGGCCATGCCGCAACCCGGCACGCTCTACGGCGACACGCTGCCTGACCACAACGAAGTGGATGCCGTGGCCACGGGCTTCGTGAAATCGCTGGCCAAGGGCAACTTGGAGAAGCTGTCTCCCGTGTGGAAGCAGGCTTTCTGCGGTATCTACGACGCTTACTTGGGCAAATGCCCGGAGAAATTCACCCATCAAGGCAAGGAATACACACCGCAGAGTTATATGCAGTCGCTGGGTCTTGACATGGACGATTACGTGTCCCTGACCTCATACACCCACCACCCGTTCTACGAGCCCTTCGTCATAGAAGTGCAGGACAACTGGCGTTGGGCGCAGTCTTATAACCTGCCGATTGACGAGCTGATGGAGGTGTTCGACTACGCCATCGGGAACGGCTATACCATCGCCTGGGGAGCGGACGTGAGCGAGTCAGGCTTCACGCGCGACGGCATCGGCGTGGTGCCGGACGTGAAGCAGGCGGAAGACCTGGTGGGGTCGGATGCCGCCCGCTGGCTCGGGCTGAACAACAGCAAGCATGCGGAAATCGTCAAGAAACTCACCTCCAAGCCTCTCCCTGAAGTGGAAGTCACCCAGGAAATGCGTCAGACGGCTTACGACAACTGGGAGACGACCGACGACCACGGCATGCAGATTTACGGCATCGCCAAGGACCAGGACGGGAAAGAATACTACATGGTGAAGAACTCGTGGGGCGACGCCGGGACTTACAAGGGCATCTGGTACGTCTCGAAAGCGTTCGCGGCATACAAGACGATGAACATCGTCGTGAACAAGAACGCCGTCCCCGCGCCGATTCGCAAGAAACTGGGTCTGGATTAAAAAGACGGAAAAAACAGCCGCTTTCTCATAAAGA
>CAYXQT010000242.1:0-2553 GCA_964466445.1 uncultured Paraprevotella sp.
CTCCACCGGCCTCACACCGTCCGAAAACTCGACGACGGCCACGGGCGGGGAAAACGGGAAGCCGTGCGGAGTCCGCCGCCCCATGCTCCACTCCCCTACCCTACGCCTCCGAGATTTTGTAGCCCTCTTCCGACAGCGCGGCTTGCAAGACCTCCACCGGCCTCACGTCATCCGAAAACTCGACGACGGCCACGGGCGGATCCAATGTCACGACGGCGTTCACGCCTTCGATGCCGTTCAACGCCTTTTCCACGCGCGTGCGGCAATGGTCGCACATCATGCCTTCCACTTTGTATTCTCTCTTCATGTCCGTATGGTTTTTTGAAACTCCGTTTCCCTTTCGCCCCAGCCTCATCCGCTTCAGCCGCAGGCTGTTCGTCACGACGCTCACACTGCTCATCGCCATGGCCGCCCCGGCTATCATCGGGTTGAGCAGGAAGCCGCAGACGGGGTAGAGGATGCCGGCCGCCACGGGTACACCTATTATATTATATATGAAAGCCCAGAACAGGTTCTGCCGGATGGTGCGCACCGTGCGTGCGGAAAGACGGATGGCTTCGGGTATCTTGGTCAGGTCGGACGGGATGAGCGTCATCTGCGCCACGTCCATGGCGATGTCGCTCCCCCGCCCCATGGCGATGCTCAGGTCGGCGCGGGCCAAGGCGGCACTGTCGTTGATGCCGTCGCCCGCCATGGCCACGCGATGCCCCTCGCGCTGAAGGCGGGCGACGAAGTCCGCCTTCTCTTGCGGGGACACCCCGGCGCGGTAATGCCGGATGCCCGCGCCGGATGCCACCCGTGCGGCGGCGGGAGCCTGGTCGCCCGTGAGCAGGCATACCTCGATGCCCATCGCCCGCAGTTCGGCCACGGCTTGGCGCGAAGTCTCCTTGATGCGGTCGGACAGGGCGGCCACCGCCCATGTCCTCTCCGAGTCGGCAAAGTAGACTACCGTCTGCCCCTCTTCCGACATGCGCCCGGCGGCGCGGGACAGCCTTTCGTCCGTCGGGATGCCGTTCTGTTCTAACAGCCTGCGGTTCCCGGCGAAGTAAGTCCTGCCCCGGCATTCGGCTCTCGCCCCCGTTCCCGTCAGGCTCTCGAAGCCGCGCACGGGGAGCTCCCGTCCCCGGAGGTGTCCGGCGATGGCCTCCGCCAGAGGGTGTTCCGACTGTCTTTCCATGCTGAAGAAGATGTCGGGCAGGTCGGACGGGCAGTCTTCCGCCCACGTCATTTCCGTCACCGAGGGATGCCCTTCCGTGACCGTCCCCGTCTTGTCCAACAGGACGCAGTCGACGCGACGCGCCGCCTCTATGCTCTCCGCGTCCTTGATGAGGATGCCGTTTTCGGCCCCCTTGCCGACACCCGCCATGATGGCCGTGGGCGTGGCGAGGCCGAGTGCGCAGGGACAGGCGACGACGAGCACGTTGAGCAGTGCCAGCAGGCCGTGCGCGAACCCGTCGGACGGGGCGAACGCCCACCACGAGGCGAACGAAAGGAGGGCGACGCCGATGATGACGGGCACGAACACGGACGCGACGCGGTCTGCCATCCGCTGCACGGGAGCCTTGCTGCCCTGCGCGTCCTGCACCATGCGGATGATGCGGGCCAGTACGGTGTCGTCCCCCACTTTTTCCGCGCGGAAGCGGAACGCGCCCCGCTGGTTGATGGTGCCGGCGAAGACGGAATCCCCTTCGTGCTTGGCCGCGGGGACAGGCTCGCCGCTCAACATGCTTTCGTCGATGTACGGACTGCCCGACACGATGACGCCGTCCACGGCAATCCGCTCGCCGGGACGGACGGAGACGACCTGCCCGCGCCGCAAGTCGCCGATGCCCGTCTCGTGCGTTTCCCCGCTGTCGTCCACGACAGTCACCGTGCGCGGTCGCAGGCCCATGAGCTTGCGGATGGCATCCGAGGCACTGCCCTTGGCTCTCTCTTCCAAGAGCCGACCCAGTAGGACGAAGGCGACGATGACGCTCGACGCCTCGAAATACACGTGCGGTTCCACGCCCCGCGCCTCCCAGAATCCCGGGAAGAGCATGTTGGAAAGGCTGAAGAAGTAGGCGGTGAGCGTGCTGCCCGACACCAAGGTGTCCATGTTCGCCGCGCCGTGCCGCAACTGCCGCCCCGCGTTGCGGTGGAAATCCCGTCCCGCCCAAAGGACGACGGGGGTGGACAACGCCCAGGAGACGAGGGCGGCATAGGGCATGTGCATGAAGAACATGCCGATGACGGCCACGGGCAGGGAGAGGGCGACGGCCAGGACGGTGCGCCGCCGCAAGAGCCGGTACTTCTCGCCGCGCGCCCGTTCCGCCCGCTCTTCCATCTGCCCGCGGTCGCCGTCCGCCAGCAGGTCGTAGCCCGCCGCCTGCAAGGAGGCCTTCAGCCGTCCGGGACTGCACAGCTCCGGATCGTATTCCACGGTGGCTGTGGCCGCCGCGTAGTTGACGGAAGCCCCCCGCGCCCCCGGCGTGTGCCTGAGAGCCTTTTCCACCCGCGCGGCGCAGGCGGCGCAAGTCATGCCCAATACGGGAAAAGTCCTTTTCTCCATGCGTC
>CAYXQT010000243.1:0-1213 GCA_964466445.1 uncultured Paraprevotella sp.
TGCGGAGGAGTTCTGCAAGTGCTTCTGCCGGAAGCGGGCGGATTGTCTTGAGAAAATACGATGAGTTTATGAAAGGGAGATTTTTCGGAGCCGTCGTGGCGGCTTTCT
The DNA here is from genome assembly GCA_964466445.1 of uncultured Paraprevotella sp. Classification (GTDB taxonomy): domain Bacteria; phylum Bacteroidota; class Bacteroidia; order Bacteroidales; family Bacteroidaceae; genus Paraprevotella. The sequence goes on from CAYXQT010000243.1 coordinate 109, forward strand.
GTTTCATGGGAGGAGCGGCGGGCTTCCCGCCCGCCTCCGCGGGGGTTCCCGACGGGCAGCCTTGCGGGGAGAGGGCGTGGCCGTCGCGTCTGCAATGCGAGCTGGACAGCCTGCTGCACGACATGCTGTTCGTTACTTCGCAAGTGGGGTTGAGCGTCTACGACCTGACCGACAGCACCCTGCTGTACGCCTGCAACGCCCGGCAGCGCATGCGTCCGGCATCCACCGAGAAGCTGGTCACGTCCATCTCCGCGCTCTCGGAGCTGGGGAACGATTACCGTTTCGCCACGCGCCTCTACTACACGGGCGAAGTGCGGGAGCGCGTCTTGCAGGGCGACCTGTACGTCGTGGGAGGGTTCGACCCCCTGTTCGGCGAGAAGGACATGCTCACCCTGTGCCAGGCCCTGAAAGACAGGGAAGTGGATTCCATAGCCGGGAGAGTGTTCGCCGACGTGTCCATGAAGGACACGCTGATATGGGGCTTGGGCTGGTGCTGGGACGACGGCATGCCGATACTGACCCCCTTGTCCTACATGAAGAAAGACATCTTCATGCAGGTGTTCAGCGAAAGGCTGCACGACTTGGGCATCGGGCACGTCCTCGGCGGTAAGGCTCGCCGCCCCGCCGACGCCATCGTGCTCGCCGTGCGGACGCGCGGGATAGATGAAGTCCTGCACCCGATGATGAAGCTGAGCGACAACTTCTGCGCCGAATCCGTGTTCTACCAGCTGGCGGCGTCGACGGGAGTGCCGTATGCGTCGAGGAAAGAAGCCTTCTATGTCATAGAGAGGGTCATCGGCCGCATAGGCTTCGACCCCGAAAGATACTTCGTGGCCGACGGCAGCGGAGTTTCCCTGTACAACTACTCGTCGCCCGAGCTGGAAACCGCCTTCCTGAAATACGCCTACGGCGACGATACGATTTTCACCACCCTCTATGCGGCCTTGCCGATAGCGGGCGTGGACGGCACGCTGAGACGGCGCATGACGACGGGGAAGGCCCGCGGGAACGTGAGGGCCAAGACCGGCACCGTGACGGGGGTGTCCACGCTGGCGGGCTACGCCCGTTCGGGCAACGGCCACATGCTGGCCTTTTGCATCATGAA
>CAYXQT010000243.1:1313-2524 GCA_964466445.1 uncultured Paraprevotella sp.
GGCTGTATCTTCCGCCGCAACGCCTTGGAGATTTCCAGGAACATGTATTGCCGGGGGAGCGTGTGGATGCGCGTGCTGTCCTCCGAGTACTTGCGGTGGGCGTACTCCTTGGACTTCTCGAACGTGAGGCGCGACATCTCCTGCTGCGACTTGCCCGCGAAAGCGGAATCCGGCTTCTCTTCGGGGAAGAAGTCGTCTAAATCGACATCCCCTATCATGGTGATTTCCAGAAAGTCGGCGCGGCTGTGGTCGCGGTCGGCGTAGTAGCCCACGTACATGTGCCCCGGCACGCGCACCAGTATCGGGTCGATGTTGATGGCGCGGAGCAGGGAGGCGAAGAGCACGCTGCCGTCCACGCAGTTGATTTGCGAGGAGGCCAGGGCATCCTCCAAGGTGCGCACGCGCTGGGAGTAGACCACGTTGCTCGAGAGGCTGCTGTATGAGATGGAGCTGTAACGGAACTTGCGCCGCTGGAGCACGTTCCACAGCGCGTACACCTGCTTGTCCACGTAGTCCTTGCGCTTGTTCTGGTAGCCCATGAAGCGGTTGACGATGCGCGTGTTCAGCGCCTCGCGCAGGATTGGGTCTATCAGGGGGCTGTCCTCGTTCACGTATGCGGCGAACAGCACGCCCGTGTTGTGGAAGCGGTTCTCCTTGTCGTTGTATCCGATGAGGCACTCGTTGATGCTCCGCACGGAGAACGTGCGCACGCACCGGCTCGCCTCCCGGTCCTTGATTCGCGCTTCCACCGACACGGTGATGGGCTCGGCCTGCGTGTTGCCGCGCAGGGCGTCGTAGTCCCACAGGATGTCGGGGAACACCGTGTAGGGCTTCCCCTCCTCGGGGAGGATGAATTCCGAGACGGAACGCCTGAAGAACGGTGTCTCCGCCACCTCGACGCGCAGGCGCGCGTTCCTTTCGGGGCTGGTGATGCGTATCGAGATGCCGGACTTGGGGTTGCCCAGCTCGCCTTTCTCCGCGGGGGCGGCGACGAGGGCGTCGGTGGTGGCCGTGCTGAGGATGAGGGAGGGGAAGATGTTGCCTCCCAGCTCGTCTTCTATCTCGAAAGAGGCGGAGGGGAAGATTTTGTCGCGCAGGTGGAAGAACGCCGCCGCGAGCGCGCCGGCGAGAATCAGGACGACCAGCGTCCATGTCATGCGCTTGGCCGCGCCGTTGTCTATCTTGATGACTACCATATCCGGTTTCTTTTT
>CAYXQT010000244.1:0-2462 GCA_964466445.1 uncultured Paraprevotella sp.
GCCGGGCACAGCCCCTTGAGCACGTAATTCACTCCGCGCAGCACGAACCCTTCGGGTGCCTCCACCACCGGCACCGCCCGGCTCCTGAAGCAGAAGGCGCGGTGGCAACCCTCGCAATAGAAATGCACGTGCTGGTCGCTCACCGAGCAGGTGCATTCGTCGCTGCACACCGCGTATTTCAACGCGCCCGACCCGTCGTCGATGACATGAACCAGATGACGCTCCAAGAACAGCGAGACGGTGCGGAATATGGTGGACTTGTCCACGGTCTGCAGTTTCTCTTCCAAGTCCGACTGCGACACGGCGCGGTTCATCCCCATCATGGTGCGGAGAACCAACAGGCGGATGGCGGTGGGCTTCACGTTCCGCAGTTTCAGTTTTTGCAGATAATCTTCCTCTTCCATGGCGTGTGGCGTTCAGTCGCGTTCGCGGGACAAAGGTACGAGTTTTGCCGCACAACACGGCGATGATTCAATCTTTTTTGCCGTTCAACAGCCGGACGGCGTTCAGGATGGCCAACAACGCCACTCCCACGTCGGCGAAGACCGCCTCCCACAAGGTGGCCGCGCCCAAAGCCCCGGATGCCAGCACGAGGAGCTTCACTCCGAGTGCGCCGACGATGTTCTGCCACACGACGGCCCGCGTGCGCCGCGCGATGCGGATGGCTTCGGCAACCTTCGACGGCTGGTCGGTCTGGAGGATGATGTCGGCAGACTCGACGGCCACGTCGCTCCCTATCCCGCCCATCGCCACGCCCACCGGACTGGCCGCCAACACGGGCGCGTCGTTCAGCCCGTCGCCGACGAAAGCCACGCACGCATGTTCCTCCGTCCGGAGATTCTCGACATGCCGCACCTTGTCCTCCGGCATCAAGTCCCCGTAATGACGGGAAATGCCCAACCGCCCGGCCAGCTCGCCCACCAGTGCCGACTTGTCGCCGGACAAGAGGCAAAGGCGGCGGATGCCCAGGTCGCGGAGCGACTTCACGGCGCGGGCGGCGTCGGGCTTCGGCTCGTCGGCCAACAGCAGACAGCCGGCATAGCGTCCGCCGAGAGCCGCGACCACGGTGGTTTCGGGGATTCCCGCGAGTTCTTCGGGACAAGCCACGCGGTGCCGCGCCAGCCACGCGGCCTTGCCGACCAGAAGCTCGCCCCGCGCGGTCATGGCACGCAACCCCAATCCCGCCCGTTCTTCCGAATCCCATATCTCCGGAAGCGCGATGCCCTTCTCCCCGGCATGCTCACAGACGGCGTGGGCCACGGGATGGCTGCTCCCCGCCTCCGCCGCCGCGACCCACGCCAGCAACTCGTCGGCCGCGAGCCCGTCGGCCGGGCGCACTTCCTGCACACGGAACACGCCGCGCGTCAGCGTGCCGGTCTTGTCGAACACCACGGTGTCGACACGGGTGACGGCATCCATATAGTTGCCGCCCTTGAACAGGATGCCGCGGCGCGAGGCCGCCCCTATCCCGCCGAAGTAGCCCAGGGGGATGCTGACGACCAAGGCGCAGGGACAGGATATGACGAGAAACACCAAAGCCCGGTAGAACCACGTCCGGAAATCGTAGGCGAAGTCCGGACGCGACAAGGCATACAGCCAAGGCAGGATGACCAGAAGCGCGGCCAGAGCCGTGACCGTCGGCGTGTACACGCGGGCAAACCGGCGGATGAACCGCTCGGCGGGAGCCTTGCGCGAAGCCGCGTCCTGCACCATGTCGAGGATGCGCGACAGGGCACTGTCGGAATACCCGCGCAGGGTGCGCAGGCGGACGACGCGCCCGACCGGCATCATGCCGGACTGCACTTCCCCGTCCCGTCCTATCATGCGCGGCACGCTCTCGCCCGTCAGCGCGGCGGTGTCGAACGCCGTCGCCTCCCCCAGCAACACGCCGTCCAAGGGAACGCGCTCGCCGGCCTTGACTTCTATCTCCTCGCCCACCCCGACCGCTTCCGGCGTCACCGTCTGCCATTGTCCGCCGCGCCGCACGGTGGCCGTCCGCGGCCGCACGTCGAGCAACGACTTGACGTGGCTCCGGGCCTTGTCCACGGCGCGGTTCTGAAACATCTCCCCCACAGCATAGAAGAGCATGACCGCCACGGCTTCGGGATATTCGCCGATATGGAAAGCGCCGAGCGAGGCCAGGAGCATCAGCGTGAACTCGTTGAAGAAATCCTTGCCGCGGATGGTCTCCCACGCCTCTTTCATGACAGGGAGGGCCACGGGCAGCCACCCCATGAAGAACCAGCACGACCTCACCCAGGAGGGACGGAAAAAGGCCGCGTCCACGCTCTGACACACGATGCCGCCGATTAGGAACGCAAAGGATACCCACAGGCGAAGCTCCGTTTCCCGCTTCTCTACCGCGCGGCAGGCGCCGCAGCCGCAATCATGCACTTTCGCTTCCATCATATCGCTTTTTCGACGCAAAGTTACCCGCATTCCCGTGCAACCAAGTTGCATAA
>CAYXQT010000245.1:0-2422 GCA_964466445.1 uncultured Paraprevotella sp.
ATTGTTTTTATTGTAATTCTGTTAAAGAAATGTTTGAGAAAAAGAAAAGTTTAAACAACTTTATTTACTGAATGTCCCTAAGTACAACCGGAACTTCTTCATAATAGAGACATCGAAACTCTAAAAGAATCCGTTTAAGCGCGGTGAGAAGCCCGCAAGCCTTTTCCGCCGATGGGACGGACGGATGCAAGCCGAACCGACAGGCATCGCAAGGCTTGCGGGACAACTGCATGGGCAAATGGCGGAAAGGCCGTCTGCCGCCCGAACCCGCGTATCATCAAGCAACGTACAAAAGTACGACGGTTGATAAAATGTTCCTAAAAGAATGTCCTCCAAAAATCTTTTTTTTAGAACTGAAAAGTTATCTTTGTACATAAAATCAAGTTTGACATGGCAGAACCGAAAAGGGGGGGACAACGCACTCCCACGCATACTAAAGTGAACGTGCCGGAAGAGGATGCCTACGGACACGTACAGCCGCAGGCTCTTGAATTTGAAGAGGCTGTGTTGGGCGCATTGATGATAGAGCAGGACGCGTATTCGCTGGTGAGCGAGATATTGCGCCCCGAGAGCTTTTACGACCTCCGCCACCAACTTATCTACGAGGCCATCCGCACGCTAAACCTCCGGCAGAAGCCGGTGGATATCCTGACGGTGACGGAACACCTGAATTCCACGGGCAAGTTGGAGGAGGTGGGCGGCCCGTTCTACATCACGCAACTGAGTGGCAAAGTCGCTTCTTCCGCCCATATCGAATACCACGCCCGCATCATTGCGCAGAAATTTCTGGCACGTGAGCTGATTACTTTCACCAGTCTGGTACAGACGAAAGCCTTCGACACGACGGTGGACGTGGACGACTTGATGCAGGAGGCAGAGGGAAAGCTGTTTGAAATTTCGCAACAGAACATGAAGAAAGACTATACGCAAATCAACCCTGTGATTCGCGAGGCTTACGACATGTTGCAGAAGGCGGCGGCACGTAGCGACGGATTGAGCGGGTTGAGCAGCGGCTTCGAGAAGTTGGACAAGATGACTTCCGGATGGCAAAACTCCGACCTGATTGTCATCGCGGCCCGCCCCGCTATGGGAAAGACGGCTTTCGTGCTTTCCATGGCCAAGAAGATGGCGGTGGACATGAAGATTCCGGTGGCCATGTTCTCGTTGGAAATGAGCAACGTGCAACTGGTAAACCGTTTGATCATCAACGTGTGCGAGATACCAGGCGAGAAGTTGAAAAGCGGACAGCTGGCACCTTACGAATGGTCGCAATTAGACAACAAAATCACCCGACTGTACGATGCACCGTTCTACGTGGACGACACGCCATCGCTCTCCGTCTTCGAGTTGCGCACGAAAGCCCGCCGTCTGGTGCGCGAGCACGGGGTCAAGATTATCCTGATAGACTATCTGCAGCTGATGAACGCCAGCGGCATGTCGTTCGGCAATCGTCAAGAGGAAGTCAGCACCATCTCGCGCTCGCTTAAGGGATTGGCCAAGGAATTGAACATACCGATTGTTGCATTGAGCCAGCTGAACCGCGGGGTGGCGATTCGCGAGGGAATTGAAGGCAAGCGACCGCAACTGAGCGACTTGCGCGAGTCCGGAGCCATAGAACAGGATGCCGACATGGTTTGTTTCATCCATAGGCCCGAATATTACAAGATTTACGACAATGGGGAAGGGCTGGATATGCATGGAATGGCGGAAATCATCATCGCCAAGCACCGAAACGGCGGCGTGGGAAACGTGTTGCTGAAGTTCCGTGCAGAATACGCCCGTTTTCAAGACCCGGAAGAAGATGCTTACGTGCCCATGCCCGGCGAGGCGGTGACGTTCGGGACGAGTATGGGGGACGGTGTAGCTATGCCTGCGTCCGGCACGACATCCCCGTCGGATGCGTCGTCTTCCTTCGGCATGCCTGTGCCTGAGGACTCTGTCCCATTCTGACGACGATAGAGGTGTTTCAAGGTGAAATTGTATGTGCCAACGTCCGGTGTATCCTTCCACTCCGGCTACGGTAAGCAACCTGCGGTGAAAAATACTTTCTGAGATTGTACGCGAGTTCGGGATAATCTTCCGTGCCAATCAGGACAAGTCAAGTTGCCCTGTCCTTTCGACATGCAGGGATGATGCTTCAAGTCTATTGTCGAAGGAGCAGTAGGCGTGAGAGCCGGACATATTGTTCATCAAGAAATCGTGTACCGGGCGGTGGCGTGGATGCATGGGGTCGGCCTTGTTTCTGGGCAGTCCGCTGATGCATTCGACGATGTGTCTCTTGCGTGGCATTATCCTGTTCCAAATTTGCATAGACTCCTCATCTCCGCTTTCAACCCGTGCACGGGGTGTATGCCGCGATTGAAGAGCTCTTCAAAGAGTTCCCACCCAATGTATTCCCTATCGGCAAAGACCTTGCCATGAA
>CAYXQT010000246.1:0-2410 GCA_964466445.1 uncultured Paraprevotella sp.
CTACAATACCCGTGCGGAAGTGGACGCGCTGGTCGAAGGGATAGGGCGCGTGGCCGGGATGTTCTGAGGCGTTGCCTCCGCAAACGCCCCGTTCCCGGGCGAGTTTCCACGGATGAAAGGGACTTCTTATCCGCGGGAGAGGCAGGGTTGCCCTGAAAATCCTGATGTTGCCGTTGCCAGGAAGCCCGACGGGCGTTCTCCCTTGCAAAACGGCACTTCAATTCCGCGTCTTTTTCCTTTCAGATAGAGAAAAAAGCGCGTTTCCCGCAGTCCGTCCCGCCGTTTTCGGGAGGAAAAACATTTCCGAAAGACACTCTTTTGCTCCAGGCCTGCGTTTTCCGGCGGCAGTACGCGACGCGCGGGACGGGCTTTTCCCTTTCCTTTTGCTTGCGGAAAGGAGGAAGCGGATGACTGATTGCCGAAATGGGGCGCGACCGTCCGGCTTACTTTTTCGAGTTAAACATTGTTAATCGGGGGGGGTAATTTTCCAATGTGTTATCTTTGCGACGCGGAAAACCCGGGGCAGACAGATAAAGGGTTCTGCTGTCCTGTCTCCGGGACGACATTGAAGAATCGAAAGGACCCACAGAAGAAAAAATGGAAACAAGAAGAGAAGAACGCAGGTGCCCGGCATTTGCCCGGAACTTGCAAAGTATGAAGACTTACGCGGCGGGCGCGGTCTGCCTTCTGGCGGCGTGCCTTGCCGCGGCGTGCGGAGACGACGACGATGACGGCGGCGCGTCCGGCGGCGGCGCGTCCGGCGGAAAGGTGGCCGACGTGATGCCGCCCGTGGCGAACGCGGGCATCCAGTTCCCCGTGACCGCAATCTACGAAGACGACAACAGTTCGCCGTATGTCAGGTTCTCGTACGAGAACGGGCGCATGACTTCATGTAACTATTATGACGATTACAACGGCGATTACGATTATGGGTGGACTTACAGCGAAAATCCCTTGACGATGACGTACACAGAAGAAGGTGACGACCCTACCGACTACTACTACGATGAAATCAGGAACATCCGGGTGAACGGCATGGGATTCATGACATCGTGCGACTACAGGGAAGTGGAGATGTATGGAGGCGATGGATATGGAGAGATAGGGAAATACACGGCGGAATATGACGGCGAAGGCCACGTAGTGCTCGAAAAGTACCAATGGAACGACGATGACGGGAATAGTTACTCCGAATCTATCGAATATGTTTGGGAGAACGGTAACCTTATACAAGCGTCGGCTCGGGATGACATGGATGAGTACCTTGATGTATGGACTTTCACATACGACGAAGGCCGTTACCCGAATCCTGGCGTGTGGACTTTCGGTAATAATTGGAGTCTTGAACCGTGGGCGTGGATTGAGATTGTTGACGATGATTTCTACTATGGCGGCCTGTTGGGCAAGCCCACCAAGAACATCCCTGTCAGATGCTTGTATTCGGAGACTCAAAGACCTGATAGCAATAATCCTTCTCATGAAACTCATACTTCTTCTATCGACGATGTGAAGTACAACCCTGACGGTTCGGTAAACAGCATTAGTTCGAGTGTCGGTATTGTCCGCTTCGCCTACGGCGGCAACGCGAGCGGCATAAGCTACAAGCCCGCCGCGGGCTACAGTCCCGTGAGGAAGAGCGTCACGGACGGAAGCCGCCGCGGGCGGAGGAGCTTGCACAAGAGGATGAAGGAGAGAATCGCGCAAGGGAAGACCGCGCGGTAAGGACGCGGCGGCGGACATCGGTTCCCGCCGGAACGTCCGCCGTCCGCACCGCCCGCCTGTCCCGCCGAAGCGGCAGGCGGGCGTTTTTGATGCCGTGCGTCCGCCTTGCCGTCTTCTTCCGTCCCGTCGCGGCACGCCCTCCGGTTTGCGACGGGCGGCTTTCCCGTTAACCGACCGAAACAAGCCGGTTTCCGCGACCCGTCCGGACGCTTGCCGTCCGCAATCCGGGAGACACGGTTTGGCTTCGTCCAATCCGGGCGGCGCATAGGAAGGGTTCAAGCGAGCCCGGTTCTCCTCTCTCGCCCTTGCACCGAAATAGCGCCGCCTGCCATTTTGTCAAAACGTCAGTTCCTCCCTTGCGGGAATCGCTCATTCGCACATCAGTCGGGGCGACATGGAAAATACGCGATTCTCGCGCCGTTTCCGGAAGACGGAATGTCAGCCGGAAAGGGGTTTCCGCTTTCAAAAGGCACGGCGGAAAGCGGCTTCCCGCACTTGCGGACGGAGGACGCGAAAGCCCGAAGAGCGTTCCGCCTTGCAAAACGACACTTGGATTTCGTACACGTTTTCCCTCCAAAGAGAGAAAAAAAACGGTCTTTCCGCAGTCCGTTCCGTCGTTTTCGGGAGGAAAACCCGCCGGAATCCGCACTTTTCCGGATTTTCCTGCGGACGAAAAAAGTGTTTCGTC
>CAYXQT010000247.1:0-2389 GCA_964466445.1 uncultured Paraprevotella sp.
TATGTAAAGCATTTAACGGCAAGTGCCTTTTGCCGGACGTGCCTCTATCTCTTCCCGTATTCCGGTTCGCTCTCGGCCACCATGCCGTAGGTGTCTTCAGACCCGCCGATGTCGTAAGGCCGCGGCATCTTCGGCTCGAAACGCGCCAGGAACGCGTGGTTGATGTGATACTCTATTTCCAAAAGCGTCTGCCGCCTCACGGCGGGCTTCAGCTGGCATTCCCACACGGTCATCACGCGCCACCCCATCCGTTTCAGCTCCTCCTTGTTGCGTGCGTCGCGTTGCCTGTTGCGCTCTATCTTCTTCTGCCAGAAGTCGCTGTTGGAACGCGGCAGGTGCCAGTCCTCCTCATGCCCGTGCCAGAAGCACCCGTGTATGAAGATGACGATGCCATACTTGCGCATCACGATGTCCGGCGTGCCCGGCAAGCCTTTCACGTTCTTGCGGTAGCGGTAGCCTCTGGAGAAGAGATAGCGGCGCACAATCCACTCCGGCCTTGTGTCGCGGCTCCGTATCCTCGCCATGACGGCGGAACGTTTTTCCTTGCTCCAGATATCCATGCGGCTCGCTTATCACCGGACAAAAGTAATCAATTGCGGGGAGAATCGGGCGTTTTGCCCGCAGGAAATGCGGGCAAACCCTCCCACCTCTTCCGGGAAGGGGAAAAGGACACCCGCGAGGGCAAAAGATTCTCCCTGCGCCGCCATGAGGGGCGGACGCAGGGAGAACAAGCACGAATCACGGGCGGATTACCGCAGTTCCAACGCCACGATGCTCATCGGCGGCATCTTCACGGTCAGCTTGCCGTCTTTCAGCTTCGCCTCCTTGAAGTCCGCCGGCTTCACCGCGTCGGGCTGTTCGAAAGTGTTCCTGTCCGCGATGTTCCTGCAGGTCAGAATGCGTCCCGCGACGGTCTTCATCTTCATTCCGGAGAGGTCGACCGTCACTTCGTCGGCGTTCTCCAGATCCACGTTGGAAAGCGAGATGTGCACCGCGCCGTCCTGCGCCTTGGAAGCCGTGGCGGCGAGCGTCGGGAGCGTGCGCTGTTCGCCGTCCTTCCCCATGGCGGCGCGCACCTGCCGCGTCTCGCATCGGACTTCCACGGGCAGGTAGACGGCATCCTGGTGCACGTTGTACATTTGGAAGACGTAATACGACGGGGTCAGCACCATCTTGTCGTCCTTGGTGAGAATCATGCTTTGCAGCACGTTGGCCACCTGCGCGATGTTGGCCATCTTGACGCGGTCGGTGTATTTGTGGAAGACGTTCAGCGAGAGGGCGGCCACGAAAGCGTCGCGCATGGTGTTCTGCTGGTAGAGATGCCCTTTCACGGTGCCGGGCTCTTCGTCCCACCATGTCCCCCACTCGTCCACCATCAAGGCCACGCGCTTCCGCGGGTCGTACTTGTCCATGATGGCCGTATGCTCCTTGATGCAGTTCTCTATGTCGAGGCACTTGCCCATCGTCCAGTAATAGTCCTCGGCGGTGAAGTCCGTGGCCGAGCCCTTGCTCCCCGACCATCCGGCCACGGTGTAATAGTGGAGCGAGAGGCCGTCCATCTGGTCACGCGCCTGCTTCATCAGCGTCTCCGTCCAGTGCATGTCGTATTCCCCCGACCCGCTGGCTATCTTGAACAGGCGGTTGCCGTCGTAGCTGCGGCAGTAAGTCTGGTAGCGCCGGTAGAGGTCGGCGTAATATTCCGGGCGCATGTTGCCTCCGCACCCCCAGCTCTCGTTGCCCACGCCGATGTATTTCACGTGCCACGGCTTCTCGCGTCCGTTCTGCTTGCGCAGCTTGGCCATCGGGCCGTCCTCGGCGGTCATGTATTCCACCCACTGCGCCGTTTCCTGCACCGTCCCGCTGCCCACGTTCATGGACACGTAAGGTTCGCACCCCAGCAGTTCGCACAGGTTCAGGAACTCGTGCGTCCCGAAGCTGTTGTCTTCCACCGTGCCGCCCCAGTTGTTGTTCACCATGCGCGGGCGGTTCTCCTTGGGGCCGATGCCGTCCGTCCAGTGGTATTCGTCGGCAAAGCACCCTCCCGGCCAGCGCAGCACGGGCACTTTCAGCTCCTTCAGAGCCTGAAGCACGTCGTTCCGGTAGCCGTCCGTGTTGGGGATGGCGGAGCCCTCGCCCACCCACAGCCCGCCGTAGATGCACGTTCCGAGGTGTTCGGCGAACTGGCCGTAGATTTCCTTGGGGATGGGTTGCCCCGCCTCTTGGGGAAGCAGCCTCACTTGCGACTCTTTCTGCGCCGCGAGCGGCAGTGCGGCCGTCAGGACGGCACACATCGTTAGTTTTCTTCGCTCCATGACATTAAAATGAGATTAAATCGTCGCAAATATACGTATCTTTTTTGAGAACGCCCCTCTTTTTGGCTAACTTTGCG
>CAYXQT010000248.1:0-2380 GCA_964466445.1 uncultured Paraprevotella sp.
ACCATGGCATTTATCGACTATTATAAGATAATGGGTGTCAGCAAAGACACTCCGCAGAAGGACATCAAGGCCGCTTACAAGAAAAGAGCCAAACAGTTCCATCCGGACTTGCATCCCGACGACCCAAAGGCCAAGGCCAAATTCCAAGCGTTGAACGAGGCATACGACGTGCTGGGCGACCCGGAGAAACGAGCCAAATACGACCAGTACGGAGAGCACTGGAAAATGGCGGACATGGGCGGAGAAACAGCGGGCGGCGCGGGTGGAAACGGCTTTGAGGGGTTTGACTTCAGCCAGTTCGCAGGAGGAGGATTCTCCGACTTCTTCACGCAGATGTTCGGCGGAGGCGGAGGACATGCACGGGGCTGCCGCGGCGGCTTCAAACGCGGTTTCGACCCATTCGGAAGCGAAAGCGGAACCGTGAACTACGCCGACCGCGAATGCACGGTAAACATCGACATGTACACGGCGTTGCTGGGCGGGGCCGTCATCGTGCAGACCCCGGAAGGCGACAAGCTGAAGCTGAAGATAAAGCCCGGCACCCAGCCCGGCACGAAAGTGCGACTGAAAGGCAAGGGCGACATGCACCCCGACGGCACGCGCGGCAACCTGCTCCTGACGTACAACGTGCAGCTCCCCGCCGCCCTCTCCGAAAGACAAAAAGAACTGCTGCGGCAGATGAGAATGGGATGAAGATGAGGGGAAATGTTGCGGAATCCAAAGAAATGTGCGATATTTGCACCGGTCTTTAACTTCAACACCGAACAACATGAACGACAACATCACGCCCCACGTCAGATACATAGGCGCCGACGACTTGGATCTGGACTTGTTTGAAAGCCAATACGTCGTGCCGCAAGGCGTTTCGTACAACTCATACGTCGTCACGGACGAGAAGATAGCCGTGATGGACACGGTAGACCGGCGCAGGACGGAGGAATGGATTGCCCGGATGGAAGAGGCTTTGGACGGAAGGAAGCCGGATTATCTCGTCGTGCAGCACATGGAGCCCGACCATGCGGCCAACATCGGATGGTTCGCGGGGAAATATCCCGAGGCCACAATCGTAGCCAGCGCCAAGGCCGTCCAGATGATGCCCCGGTTCTTCGGGGACGTCGACTTCGCCGGGCGGACGCAAGCCGTCAAGGAGGGCGACACGCTCCGCTTGGGACGGCACACCCTGAAGTTCATCATGGCGCCGATGGTACACTGGCCGGAAGTGATGCTGACTTACGAGGAAAGCGAGAAAATCCTGTTTTCCGCCGACGCCTTCGGCAAGTTCGGCGCGCTCTGCCGCGAGGAGGACTGGACGGACGAAGCCCGCCGGTACTACATCAACATCGTGGGGAAATACGGGGCGCAGGTGCAAGCCTTGCTGAAGAAGGCCGCACGCTTGGACATCGCCACGATTTGCCCGCTCCACGGGCCTGTCCTGAAAGAAAACCTGGGGTATTACATCGGGCTCTACGACACGTGGAGCAAATACGAGCCGGAAACGGAAGGCGTCCTCGTGGCATACGCATCCATACACGGGAACACGGCGGCGGCGGCGCGACGGATGGCTGAAATCCTGCGCGGGAAAGGAGCCGCCGAAGTCAGGCTCGTCGACTTGTGCCGCGACGACATGGCCTCGGCCGTGGCGAACGCGTTCCGTTACAGCAAGATGATCGTGGCCGCGTCCTCCTACGACGCTGGGGTGTTCCCCCCGATGTTCGACTTCCTCCACCACCTGCGCATCAAGAACTTCCGGAAACGACGGGTGGGCATCATCGAAAACGGTTCCTGGGCCCCGACGGCGGGGCGCGTCATGAGCGGCATCCTGTCCGAGATGAAAGACGTGGAAATCGCGGGGCATACGGTCACAATCATGAGCAGCATGAAGAAAGCCGACCTCCCGCTGATGGAAGAACTGGCGGACGAGCTTCTCGCCGCGGAATGAAAAAGCGCGGAACGGACACAGGCCGCAGGCGGGCACAGACCCGCCCCGAACGATTCAAGCTATGAACAGATTCCAATTGATGGCAAACCTGCGGAAGGTTTTCGGCAAGCAGTGCCTCTCGCGCATGCAGCAGGCACTGAAATATTGGCAGGGATTCCGCGGTTTCTACAGCCTGTCAAGTCCGAGGGCGAACACGGACGGAACGTGGGCGGTGTTTTGCATCGACGGCAGAACCATTCACGGAGGGTTGAGCGACAGGTTGCGGGGATTGCTTTCGACTTACCTGTACTGCAAGGAGTGCGGGCGCGGACTCGTGATAAACTGGGTCTACCCGTTCCGGCTTTCCGACTATCTGGAACTGAAGGAAAGCGCAACAAATGTTAAATGGGGGTATTTGAGCCGCAATCCGAAAGAAGTCGCGTTCCGCTTCTTCAACGGATA
>CAYXQT010000249.1:0-2331 GCA_964466445.1 uncultured Paraprevotella sp.
GGACTGCGGAGAAACCGTTTTTTTCTCTATTTGAAAGGAAAACGGGCGTTGGGTCGAAGTGTCGTTTTGCAAGGAGGAACGCCCTTCGCGCTTGCGCGTCCTCCATCCGCAAGCACGGGGAGTTGTCTTCCGCCGTGCCTTTTGATAGCGGAAACCCCGTTCCGGTTGACATCCCGTCTTCGGGAAACGGCGCGGGAAGCGCGTATTTCCCGTGCCACCCCGACTGGGGTGCGAATACGCGATTCACGCGAGGACGGAACTGACGTTTTGACAAAACGACAGTCCCGGCGGAAACCGCGTCTTCCGGACGGCAGACGACAAGCGTTTAGACGGTTGCTCAAGAACAATTTGTGAAAGTCGGCTCTTTCGGATGGCTACGCCGAAGCGGATGGCAAGAGAGAAATAAACCGGAAACCCTGTGGACACAAGGGCGAGGCAGAGGACGGGAAACGTCCCCCTGCCTGCCTCAAAAGTCCTACCGGCGGAATCCGTCGCGGGGGCGTACCTTGCGGCGGAAGAGCCGGGAAGGGGGTTACGCCCCCTTTTTCAGGCGGTTCTTCCAGAGCGCCGTCATGTCCTCCAGCGTCTTGCCTTTGGTCTCGGGCACGCACTTCCACACGAAGAGGGCGGCGAACAGGCAGATGACACCGTACAGGCTGTAAGCGAACATGGGACTGAAATCGTACAAGGCCGGGAAGGTCGACGACACCAGATAGTTGAACACCCATTGGAACGCCACCGCCACGGCCACCGCCTTTCCCCGGATGGTATTGGGGAAAATCTCGGCGATGAGCACCCAGCAAATCGGCCCCCACGACATCATGAAGAATGCCGCGTACACGATGACGGACAAGACCGGGACGATGCCCTTCACGCCCGCATGGTCGCAAAGGGCCACGGCCAACGCGCCGACCGCCATGCCGAGCGAGCCGATGATGAGCAGGGGCTTGCGCCCGAAGCGGTCGACGGTGAAAATGGCCACCAACGTGAAGAGGATGTTGACCACGCCCATGACGACGGTCTGCATCATGCCCCCTCCTTCGGCACCGGCGTTCTCGAATATGCGGGGCGCGTAGTAAAGCACCGCGTTGATGCCGATGGCTTGCTGGAACACGGACAGGAGGATGCCGATGGCTATGACTGCCGCGCCGTAAGTGAACAGCCTTTCCGTCTTTTCCTTGGATGTCTGCCTGATTTCCTCCAGCACCTTTCTCGCCATGTCGCGACCGTTAATCTTCTCCAAGATGGAGAGTGCCTGCTCGTCCTCGCCGCACATCACCAAGAAACGGGGTGTCTTGGGAACGCAGAACAGCAACAGGCCGAACGTGGCTGCCGGAAAGGCTTCGGAAACGAACATGTAACGCCACCCTTCGAAGACGCTCCACATGTCGGAATCGGGGCTGACGGACTGCAGACCCGTCGCCGCCTCTTTCAGGATGACGGGATTCTGGTGGTCGCCCATAATCATGTAGTTGACGAAATACACCACGAGCATGCCGAAGATGATGGCGAACTGGTTGCACGACACCAACGTGCCGCGGATGTGGGACGGCGCGATTTCGGCAATGTACATCGGGCAGACGGCGGACGCCAGTCCCACGCCGATGCCGCCCAGCACGCGGTAGAGGTTGAAGGCGACGAGCAAATTCCAGCTGGCTTTCCCGTAGTCGAAGAAAAGGAATTCGGGGTAGTAAGACCCCAGCGCGGAGAGGAAAAACAACACGGACGCCAGCCGGAGGGAGTCGCGCCGGCCGAGGCGCGAAGCCAGATGGCCGGATATGGCACCGCCGATGACGCAACCTATCAGCGCGCTTGAAGAAGTGATGCCGTGCATCACCTTGTCGTACTGAAAGTCCGTCGCGGTGAGGAAAAAGGCTTCAAGTCCCTTTTCCGCGCCGGAAATCACCGCCGTGTCGTAGCCGAACAGCAGTCCGCCCAGAATGGCCACGGTGGTAATGGAGTACAAATACAGTCTGTTTCCTTCTTGTGTCAATCTCATGATATTGCGTTTGATGTTCTTAATCGAAATGATAACCTTCAATACGTCCCGGCCTTTCCGCGGGCGTACCCGCCGCTCCGCGTCCGGAATCCGCCGCATGGCAGGATGAAGCATGGCCGCCGTCCGTCAAGACACCCTCCTCCGAAGCACCTCCCGCCGGACTTGTGGCGAAATGCAGGTATGCCCGCAAGATCCCCGTCCCGTTCCGTGGTGCGGACCCGCAAGACGGTCTTCCGCGTCCCGGACGGCTATGCGCATCCGTGGACAGACCTTTCCGCTGTCGTCCCGCCCGCTACCCGTCCGGTGCGTCCTTCGGGTCTGTCAGGGAAACG
>CAYXQT010000250.1:0-2329 GCA_964466445.1 uncultured Paraprevotella sp.
TCATGAGGGTACTCATTGTCAACACATCCGAAAACACGGGCGGCGCGGCCATCGCGGCGAACCGCCTCATGGAAGCCCTGAAGAACAACGGGGTGAAGGCCAAGATGCTGGTGCGCGACAAGCGGACGGACCAGATTACCGTGGCCGCGCTCCCGCGCTCGCCGTTGCTCAAGGCCAAGTTCGTCTGGGAGCGCGCCTGCATCTGGAAAGCCAACCGCTTCAGCCGGCGCAACCTGTTTTGGGTGGACGTGGCCAACACGGGCACGGACATCACCTCGCTGCCGGAATTCAAGGAGGCCGACGTCGTCCACCTGCACTGGATAAACCAGGGCTTCCTTTCGCTGAAAGACATACGCCGAATCATAGACAGCGGCAAGCCCGTCGTGTGGACCATGCACGACATGTGGCCGTTCACGGGCATCTGCCATCACAGCGGCGAGTGCGGGAGATACAAGACCGAATGCCATCACTGCCCGTTGCTGGCGCACGGAAGCGGCCGCGACCTCTCCGCCAAGGTGTTCCGGCGGAAGCGGGAGATGCTCCGGGGGGCGCACATCGTCTTCGTGGCTTGCAGCCGCTGGTTGGAAGGGCTGGCGCGGCAAAGCCCGCTCCTGGCGGGGCAGGAAATAACCTGCATCCACAACGCCGTCAACGCCGGCATCTTCCGCCCGGGCGAACAGGTGAAGGCGCGTCTGCAATGCAACCTGCCCGTCGACAAGAAACTGTTGCTCTTCTGTTCGTTGAAGGTGACAGACCCGCGCAAGGGCGCGGATTACCTGGTGGAGGCCTGCCGCATATTGAAAGAGAAGCATCCCGCGACGGCGGACGGCATAGGCATCGTGGTAGTCGGCAACCGCGCCGACCAGATCCGCACGCTCTTCCCGTTCCCGGTCTACGCCGTGGACTACGTGAGCGACGAGAGGCAGATGGCGCGGCTGTACAACGCCGTGGACGCATACGTCACCCCGTCGCTCGAGGAGAACCTGCCCAACACCATCGCGGAGGCACTGTCGTGCGGAGTGCCGTGCGCGGGCTTCGCCGTGGGCGGGATACCGGAGATGATAGACCACCTCAAGAACGGCTACCTGGCCGAGGCGAGGAACGCCGGGGACCTTGCCGAAGGCATCCGCTTCATCCTCGAGACGGACGGGCGGGAAGAGCTGTCAGCCAACGCCGTGCGCTCCGCCAGGGCGAACTACGGCGAGACGAACGTGGCGTCGAAATACATAGCCGTCTACAGACGCGCATCGGGGGAGGAATGATTCGGCAAGCTGACGGCACGGACAAGGCCGCGCCCCCTCGCGTCACCGTCGCCACGGTGACTTACAACGCGGAAAGGACGTTGCCCCGCACGTTGGAGAGCGTGGCGGCGCAGACTTTCCCGCACATCGAGCACCTGATTGTCGACGGATGCTCCACGGACTGCACCATGGAACTGATACACCGGTACGTGGACGCCAACACGGGCAAGGCATGCCCGCACGACATCCGTGTCGTCCGCGAACCGGACCGGGGGCTATACGATGCCATGAACAAGGCTCTGGGGCTTGCCTCGGGCGACTATGTCGTCTTCCTGAACGCGGGCGACCGGCTGCACGGCGCGGACACCCTGCGGCAGGTCTTCGGCCGCATCGACCCGGACGCTCCCCTCCCCGCCGTCATCTACGGCGAGACGGACTTGACGGACGGGGAAGGACGCTTCGTGCGCCACCGCCGCCTGCAAGCCCCGGAACGCCTGACGTGGAAGTCGTTCCGCAACGGCATGCTCGTCTGCCACCAGTCGTTCTACGTGCGGACGGACCTGGCCCGGCAGGAACCTTACGACCTGCGCTACCGCTTCTCCGCCGACTTCGACTGGTGCATACGCCTGCTGAAACGGGCGGAACGCCTCGGCCTCCCGGTATGCAATTCGGGTCTTGTCCTTACCGACTATCTGGACGAGGGGCTGACCACGCAAAACCATCGTGCGTCGCTACTGGAGCGTTTCCGCATCATGGCCGCGCACTACGGCTGGCTCGCGGCTGTCGCCCTGCACGGCTGGTTCGTCGTCCGCGCGGCGGTGAAAAGGTAACGGCGCACCGTCCGCCCGCTTCCGTCCCGCGGCGTGCCGTGACACCGCTTCCGCCTTTCCGCGGATTGTCCCCGGCACGGATTTTGCCGACGTTCCCCGGCCTCGATGCCCCGCACGCCCGTTTGCCCCGTGCGACGCATGCCCCGCGCGTGCCGCCAGGCGGACGGGAAAAGATGGCAGTCCGCGGCGGCTTCGCCGTCAAAAACATTTGGAAACCAAAAAACGGATGCCGTTTCAATGCCTCGTTTGCGGGAAATT
>CAYXQT010000251.1:0-2199 GCA_964466445.1 uncultured Paraprevotella sp.
TCTCTGCCGTCGCGGTTTAGAAAAGTTTTGTTTTCTTTGTATCAGAAAAACGTTTTTCAAAACTTTTTAAAACCGTAAGAAATATGAGAAAACTCTACGTTGTCATGCTGCTGACGCTCTGCGCGGCAGTCCGAGTGAGTGCCGGAGATTGGATGAAGCGTCTGCCGGACAACCTTTTCGTGTCTCAGGTTTCCATACCGGGGACGCACGATGCCGCCACTGCGTCGCTGAGCATGTTTGCGGCCGGTAGCGGCCAATGTCAGGATATGGACGTTGACGAGCAGTGGTCTATCGGCATCCGGGCTTTCGACCTCCGTCCGCAAGTGGTGCAAGGCGAGGATGGCGAGGAATATCTGAACGTCAACCACGGACCGGCAATGACCCGTCTCCGCTTCGATGATGCCTTGTACATGTTGCGCGACTCGCTGAAGGAACATCCTTCCGAGTTCGTGGTCATTCACTTGCTGTATGCCAACGGTTTCAATAACGACAAGGACAAGTACGCGCCCTTGTTGCAGGAATTGCTCGAACGCGAGGACTTGAAAGATTATTTCGTGCCGTTCCGCCGGAGCCTGACGGTGGGCGACATGCGGGGAAAGATGTTGCTGATAAGCCGCGACCCGTATGCCACGAAGCCGTTCACGGGCGGTTTCTTCCAGACTTGGTGCGGGGATAATTTGGACTGGAACGCGCAATCTAATTGCACCATCAGGGGAGAGAATACCACGACCGCATTCTCTGCTCCCTTGTGGGTGCAGGATTATTCCAACACGAAGGACAGCGAAGGGGGCGTGGACACGAAAGTAAAGGCGGTAAAAGAGATGTTGGATCACAGCACGAAGCACGTGACGAAGGACTCGTCGCAGGTGGTGTGGGTGTTCAACTTCGCCTCGTCCTATCCCGGAGGAATCTCCACGGCGAAAGGATACCGAGAGAACGCGACGCACGCGAACGCGGCCATCATTGAATATCTGCAGACGCACGACGCGGGTCCTACGGGAGTCGTCCTGATGGACTACTGCGTGGACAGAAGCCCCAACGAGGAGACCGGAGAGTACGCGACGCGCGGACGCGAGCTGACGGACACCTTGATTGCCAACAATTTCAAGTGGCTGGAGCAGAGAAACAAGAAGGTGTACGACACTCAACAGAAGCAGATAGAGAGGCTTCGTTCAAGTTTGCAGGAGCTCCGCGACAGCATGGAGACAGCCTACAAGGATGTCGCCGACCAATTCACGGACACGCTGGCGGCCGTCGAGGCAAGCATCGACGGAGCGCAGCATGAGATGGACAGCCTGTACGCGGGGTGGATGCTGACGGAAGCCTACACGGTGGATTATAGCGGAATCTCCAGAATCATGAGGAGTATCGAGAGAGCCGCGAAGGCGGCGCAAGCGGAATACGATGCTACCGGAGTTCCGACCGTCCGTCCCGACGAGGTCATCGACGGCGACTGCCAAATCTTCTCCGTCACGGGCGAGCGTGTGGATGCGCTTCGCCGCGGCGTCGTCAACATCGTGAAGTTCCCCGACGGCAAGGTGCGGAAAGTCTTTTACAGATAAGGTTGCTTCCGGCATCTGACGGGACAAGCCGGATCGGGCTTGCCCCGCCAGGACGGCCGGGAAGACAAGGCCTTTTCGCGGAGCGGCATACATGCCGCTCCGCGTGTTTTCGGATGCGCCGCTCCGCCGCGGGTCATTCTCTCCGAACCATCACGGAATAAGCCGCCTTGTCGGATTTGCGGAGAGGAGGGTCTGGCTACCGGAGGAAGAAAAGGCGCAAACCGTATGCCGTTGCCTCACGGGTAGTCCCGGATTCCTCGCGCTGTCCGTTCTTGTCTTTCCTGTCGGCGGCGCGGAGGTTTTCTTCCTGTCGGGAACTTCCGAGAAGAGCAGGATGCCGGTGTCGACGGCGGCACTCTCGTAAATCTCCACTACGGGGAAGTCGACAAGCGGCTGTGAGTTGGCGGGCACACAAGGAAAGCGCGGGGCTTCCCGTCATGGCCGGTGCGTATCCGCTTGTCGGAGGGGATGAAGCCCGTCTGCCATTCGTGTCAGGTCTCCGGTCGGAAATGTCGGAAACCCCTTGACGCCCCGACCGTCGGAGCTTTCGTTGCGCACTTCCGGCGAGAGCAGGTAGAGCTTGTGGCAGTGGCTTTTTATTCGGTGAGGATATAGATTTGGAGAAACTTTAAATGCT
>CAYXQT010000252.1:0-2196 GCA_964466445.1 uncultured Paraprevotella sp.
GGAAACTAAAACATAAACAGGCATGAAAATCGAACTGCACGAAATTACGGTCCGCGAGCTCGTGGACGGGTTCAAGGACAACGACGAAGAAGGCATCGTCGGGTATGGCGGGAAGCTGGACATCCGCCCGAAGTACCAGCGCAACTTCGTCTATAACGAGGAACAGGAGAAAGCCGTCATCGGCACGGTACGCAAGGATTTCCCGCTCAACGTCATGTACTGGGTCAAGCGCGAGGACGGGACGCTCGAAGTGCTCGACGGGCAGCAGCGCATCCTGAGCATCTGCCGGTACGTGGCCGTGCAGGCTTTCTCGATTAAAATCTCAGAAGCGGGGATGCCCATGTATTTTGACAACCTTCCCGATGACATCAAGGAGATTATCTTGGACTTCGAGTTGATGGTCTATTTCTGCGAGGGCACTCCTTCCGAAAAGCTCGAATGGTTCGAGACCATCAACATCGCCGGACTGAAGCTGACGCCGCAGGAGTTGCGTAACGCCACGAACGCCAGCGAGTGGCTGACGGACGCCAAACGCCACTTCAGCAAGAGGGGATGCCCGGCGCAGGACATAGGCGACAGATATGTCCGGCCGCGCTACGAGGTCAACCGGCAGGGACTGCTCGAGCTCGCGCTGCTGTGGAAGAACGACGGGGACGTCGAAAGGCTGAAGGTGTACATGCAGGAAATGGCCAAGCAGGGAGTGCGGGACGCGGGGGAGTTGTGGCTCTACTTCCAGAACGTCATCAGCTGGGTGAAGACGACGTTCCCGCGCTACCGCAAGGAGATGAAGGGGGTCGACTGGGGGATGCTGTACGGCAGGTGCAAGGGCGTCCGGTTCGACATCGCCGCGTTAGAGCGCGAAGTGTCCGCCCTGATGCTCGACGAGGAAGTCCAGAGCAGAAGGGGTGTCTACTACTACGTGCTGACGAGGGACGAGAGGCACCTCAACCTGCGGGCGTTCCCCGACAGCGTGAAACGTGCGGCCTACGAGCGGCAGCAGGGGACGTGCGCGAGGTGCGGGGAACGCTTCGACATCTCCGAGATGGAGGGAGACCACGTCACGCCGTGGAGCGAGGGCGGCAAGACGACCGCGGAGAACTGCCAGATGCTGTGCAAGTCCTGCAACCGCCGGAAATCGAACAAGTGACCTGGGAAAAGCCCCGCGCCGCCGTCACGGGAATGAACCCCGGATTTTTTGCCACGGCAAGGCGGCTTGTTCCGGGCGGCTACGGTGCGGCCTCCTCCCTTGAAGCATAGCGGAAAGGGAGGAGGCCGCTCTTCTCTTACGGCTAATCCGCTCGCGCGTGTGCGCACGGGCACACCGGCCGGAGGCCGTTATTCGACGCCTTTCGCCTTAGAACTTGTCGAAGTGCATTCTTTGCATGTCCAATTCATCCTCTGTATGAGGAGGTTTCTGCTCCGCCTTGTAGCCCATCGGTATCACGCACAAGACTTCATACCTTGACGGGATTCCCAAGATGTCCCGTATCTCCCTGCTCGCGGAAAACCTTTGTCCGTCACGGTCTCTGATTTGGTTCCAACAGGCTCCTATGCCGTAATGCTCGGCGGCAAGAAGAATGTAAGCGGCCGCTACGGAAGCATCCTCGATCCAAAGTTCTCCTTTGGTTACGTCCACGATGACGACTATGGCCGCCGGTGCCACCCTGACTGACGGCGCTCCTATTTTTTTGGCATGGGCTATGGCGGCTAATTTCTCCTTGTCTTCCACGACGACGAACTCGACGGGGTTCTGCCCGTAAGAAGACGGAGCGAACATGCCGGCCTTTACGATGTTTTCAAGGATGTCCCTGTCTATCTTTTCATTCGTGTACTGCCGTATCGACCTGCGCTTGCGCACGAGTTCCGGCAGAGAATCTTCACTTGTCATCTTGGATTGCATTTCCGTGCATGAAATACTTAGTAATACGATGCAGGATAAAACGATTGTCCGCATAATGTCCGTTAAGTTGTTTCAGGCGGGTTCCCCGATTCCTCCATGTCGCCCGCGCCGGATGGCAGAGCCCTTTGTCCGCCCGCCATGGGCTTTCCGCGGCCAAGATACTGCTTTTTATTCTTTATTCCGCGCGTGTTAATACAGTTTAACATAGAAGCACGAGGGTGTCCGTTCGGTCTCGCGGATGTGTCCGTCCCTTTGGAGGCCGCAAGGCGTGTCAGGGGCAACCGTCCTTGCATGGC
>CAYXQT010000253.1:0-2187 GCA_964466445.1 uncultured Paraprevotella sp.
GTCCTTGTCCACGCATAAATATACGGGATTTATGTTTTTGTAAGACATATAGGCCACCAACGAAGCAGGAAAAGAACTGTTGAATTGGTTCTTCCCCCAAAATTTCTCCTGTGTGTAGTCTCGGCTGGCATGTTTCTGTCCGAAAAGGCCGGGGACGGTGTTCTTCTTGTCCATGTAGACATAAAGGTTTGTTCCTGCCTTGCAAAGGTAACCTTTTTGAGGGAAATCTGCCGATGTCGCGAAAAGAAAGTTTTATCTCGGATTACGTGCTTTCAATGCCTATCGTCGCGAGGGAAGTCCGCGCATTGGAAAAGGCTTTTGTCCGTCAGGTCGAGAATATTCTTGAAAGATTGCTTGTTTCTTTCCTCCTTATCCTCCCGCAAGCCTCCCCACGCTTTCAAGCAGTTCTTCCCCGAAAGGCGTCCGCGTCCTTCGTGCCTCTTCCGTATCAATGACTTGCGGCGGAAGGCTTCGGCACGCCCTTTCAGCCGCGGCTTCTCCCCCACCCCACCCAATAATTTCCCGTTTCCACCTTTGCATGTCGATTATTATGCGTATCTTTGTCCGTGCAAAGGGGTGCTTGCCTGATTGGGACGGCTGAGATTATACCCTGCGAACCTGATGCGGGTAATGCTGCCGAAGGGATTGTGCCCGACAAGGGACGCCGGATCGCGGCATGTCCTTTTCCTCCCCTCCCCTGCCGTTACCTTATAATATTAGGAAGGAGATATGCGGAACTTGCAATTCATCACGCACCGCACGGAGCGGTACGGTTACGCCGATGCCGCCCGCATGGCACTGGAGGGCGGTTGCCGCTGGATCCAGCTCCGGATGAAGGACGCGACACCCGACGAATGGATGCGGACGGGCGCGGAAGTGGAAGCCTTGTGCCGGCGGCATGGCGCCACTTTCATCGTGGACGACCATGCGGAACTGGTGGATGCCTTGCATGCCGACGGCGTTCATCTCGGCAAGGGCGACATGCCCGTCGACGAAGCCCGCAGACTTCTGGGGAGAAGACGCATCATCGGCGGGACCGCCAACACGCTGGAGGACGTGATGCTGCACGCCGCGCGCGGCGCGGACTATGTCGGGTGCGGCCCGTTCCGCTTCACCGCGACGAAAGAAAAGCTTTCCCCCGTTCTCGGCATAGAAGGGTATCGCCGGATTTCGGACGGCATGAAGAAGGAAGGCGTCTCCCTGCCGCTGATTGCCATCGGCGGCATCACGAGGGAAGACATCCCGGCGTTGCTCGGAGCGGGCGTGGACGGCATCGCCCTGAGCGGCACCGTCCTGAGAGCGGGAAACCCCGTGGAAGAAATGCGGGGCATCATGGAAACGTTGTCGAATTCATAAAACACAAACAATATATGGACGATAAAATAAAAATCACTTATCCGGGTTCGAAGAAAGTCTACATGGCCGGCAAACTGCATCCGGAAGTCAAGGTGGGAATGCGCAAGGTGTCGCTGACCCCGACCGTAACCGTGGAAGACGGGAAACGGACAGTCAGGGAAAACGCTCCGATATACATATATGACACCAGCGGCCCGTACAGCGACCCGGACGTGGAAACAGACCTTAGGCAAGGACTGCCCCGCATGCGCGAGCCGTGGATTTTGCGGCGGGGCGACGTGGAGCGGCTCGACGGGCTGACTTCCGAATACGGGCGGATGCGCCAGGAGGACAAGAGCTTGGACTACTTGCGCTTCCCGAACGTCCGGCGGCCTTACCGCGCGAAAGCCGGGCGGCAGGTGACACAAATGTTTTATGCCAAGCAGGGCATCGTCACTCCGGAAATGGAATACGTGGCCATCCGCGAGAACATGGACTGCGAGGAACTGGGGATAGACACCCACATCACCCCCGAGTTCGTGCGCGACGAAATCGCAGCCGGACGCGCCGTGCTGCCGGCCAACATCAACCACCCGGAAGCGGAGCCGATGATTATCGGACGCAACTTCTTGGTGAAAATCAACACGAACATCGGCAATTCGGCCACGACCTCCGGCATGGAAGAGGAAGTGGACAAGTGCCTGTGGAGCTGCAAATGGGGCGGCGACACGCTGATGGACCTCTCCACGGGCGACAACATTCACGAGACGCGCGAATGGATTGTGCGCAACTGCCCCGTGCCGGTCGGCACCGTGCCGATATACCAGGCGATGGAAAAAGTGAAAGGAAAGG
>CAYXQT010000254.1:0-2085 GCA_964466445.1 uncultured Paraprevotella sp.
GGAATCCATTCCGGATGGTTGCCCAGGATGTTGAGCGCGTCCGCGTCGAGCACCATTTCGCCCGGGTGGTTGCGGATGAAGGCGTGCACGGCCTCTGCCGTCTCTTCGTGCGTGCCCAAGCCCGGCCCCATGGCCAGGACGTTGTAGTCGTAGGTGTTCACGGCTTCCGACACCCGGATGTCGGACAAGTCGTGGCTGAGCACGGCTTCGGGCACGCAGCACTGCAGGATGTCGTTGTTCAGATTCGGCGTGTGGACGGTCAGTTTGCCCGCCCCGCTCCTCAGGCAGGCCTTTGCCGCGAGGACGGTCGCGCCCGCCATGCCGTACTGTCCGCCCACGAGCAGGGCGTGCCCCATGTTGCCTTTGTGGGCGAACGGGTCGCGCGGCTTGAGCATGCCTTTCACCTCTTCCGGCTCTGTCACCGTGATGTCGCTCCGGATGGCCGCCAGTCCTTCGGCGGAAAGCCCGATGTCCACGATTTTCACCTCGCCGAGGTACTTCCGGTTCTCGCCGAAGAAGAACGCCAGCTTGGGGAGCTGGATGGTCAGGGTCAGGTCGGCGCGGACGATGGCCGACGGGTTGTTGCACGTGTTGTCCTCGCTCATCAGTCCGGACGGGATGTCGATGCTCACCACCTTGGCCGGGGCGGCGTTGATTTTTTTCACAAGTCTGGCGTAGCCGCCGTCCAAAGGCTTGTTCAGCCCCGTGCCGAACAGGCCGTCCACGATGACGTCGTTTCCGTCCACTTCCGGGAAAGAGAATTGGGAGGACACTTCGGTGAATGACATTCTGGGCAGGTTCTCCAACCTCTTCTTGTTGTTCAGGCAACCGTCGCTGAGATGCCCCGTGACGTTGAACAGGTACGCCTGCACCGTGTACCCGGCCTCGCGGAGCAAGCGTGACACCGCCAAGGCATCGCCGCCGTTGTTGCCCGGCCCGGCGAAGACGATGAAGCGCGTGGCGGCAGTCCGGCGGATTCCCAGTTCGGCCGTGACGGCTTTCGCGGCACGTTCCATCAGTTCGTCCGACGAGACGGACTCGTGCTCGACGGTGTACTTGTCCCATTCTTTAAACTGGGCCGAGGTGAGTATCTTCATGGCAAGTAAAGATTCGTTTTCTCTTCTTCTCGGTTTTGCGCCACATCCAGACAAAATCAGGATGCGGCTCGCGCGCCGAACGTGAAAAACTTCGTTTTTCGTTTGCCCCTGCGCTCTCCTTTCACTATCTTTGCGGCAAAATTAGCAAAAAGATATGGAAACGCTTCAGATAAGGGATAAAAAATTTGTCGTTTCGATACCCGAGGCCGAAATCTTGAGGCAAGTGAAGCGCGTGGCCGGCGAAATCAACCGGGACTTCGCGGGGGCGGAGCCCGTCTTCCTCTCCATATTGAACGGCTCCTTCATCTTCGCCGCCGACCTGATGCGGGAAATCCGCCTTTCCGCGCGCATCTCGTTCGTCAAGCTGGCTTCCTACGTGGGCACGACCTCCACGGGCTCCGTCTGCGAGATGATAGGGCTCGATGTCGACATCTCCGGGCGGGACGTGATTATCGTGGAGGACATCGTGGATTCGGGCCTGACGATGAAGTACGTGACGGGGATGCTGTCCAAGTACAACCCCCGTTCCGTCTCCATCTGCACCCTGCTGCTCAAGCCGGGCAACCTGCGGGTGGGACTCGACATCCCCTACAAGTGCTTCTCCATCCCCAACGACTTCATCCTGGGTTACGGGCTGGACTACGACGGCTACGGCAGGAACACCCGCGACATCTACACCATCGTGGAGTGAGGGCCGTCGGGGGCACGACAGTTTCAAACCAACAAAAATAAAGACGATGAAGAACATTGTTATTTTCGGCGCGCCGGGGTCGGGCAAGGGCACTTACAGCGACGAGATTGCGGCGAGGTACGGCATGAGCCACATTTCCACCGGTGACGTGCTGCGCGGGGAGATCAGGGACGGCACGGAGCTGGGGAAGGTCGCCAAGGGGTACACCGACAGCGGCAGGCTCATCCCGGACGGTCTGATGATAGACATCCTGGCCAGGACGTACGACGCGCTGGGGAGGGGCCGCGGCGTGATATT
>CAYXQT010000255.1:0-2026 GCA_964466445.1 uncultured Paraprevotella sp.
CGGTGGCCGTGGTGGACGGCGGCTTCAACGCATTTGCCATGTGACGGGCGGTACGCTGAGGCAGGCTGCGCCCGCGCGTGAGGAATTCTCGGTCAACTTGCACATCTCTGCCGTCCTTGAATTCGTTTTATGCAGATTCCCCTTGACGAATCGTGAATAGAATCGGACTGCCTTTTCTGTAGAGACCTTATTGATGCCGCCGATTACACAATCGTTATGCTCCAATTCGTACAATACATTACCCGGCAACACACTCTCCGGACAATAAGCAATATATATCTTGTCTTTCAATTCAGGTCGTTCCGTATAAATTAGTTGCATCATTTTCTCTGTTGTCCCTACCGGAGAGGTCGATTCGAGGATTTTGTATTTTTGAATCTATCCACTTAAAGCATCTTTTAAGCATCCGGATGACGGAGGAGGCGTGATTGGAGGCTTCCGCATACCCTATCTTGTCAAGCCACAAGAGATGGTTCTCTCCCTTGTACTTGAACTGCACCTTGTCCCTGTACGCGGGTACGCTGTCCGTCCAAAGGGCGAACTCGAAACACCTGCCCGTTCGGGGTATGCCTTTCCGCGTCGCCTCTCATCCGAAGAACGAAGCGACGAAGAAGTAAACGCCGAGACCGGCAAGCCATCCCATCAGGACTTTTCCGGAAACATGGCGGAAATACCACCAGATGGACACGTTCTCGCTCTTCATCAACGCGCACCCCGCGGTGGAGCCGATTTCATACTCATGAAGAAGTCCGGACACGGTAGGGGAGTCCGCACACACACAGCGAGAACCGTAATCAGGTTCTTGTTGCCGTACAGGGGAAACGGGGTGAAGACCATGACGGCGGACAACAGTAGCGGATTCTCCGTGCACGGGAGAATCACGGAAGCAATGAAAGGAACCGCCGTCTGTTTCGCCAACCCTACTGTTCCGTGGCAGAAAGGTGCCGCCAGAGAACTCCGACAAACTCATAAGGCGATTTGTGCCGGAAAGCACGGACTTCAATAGTCTGGGCAATTTCTTCTCGAAAGAAGTACAGGCCAAAATAAACGGCAAGGCCAAGGGAGAAACTCAATTTCTCAATACCGAAATGCGAGTTCTTCAAACATTTCCTCTGATTTTGCACTTGCCAGTTGACTCTGCAGCGACAAGGTCGCATGTTTTTTGCAATATTCCGAAACAAATCCTTTGCCGTTCGGTGAATTATATCTACATTTGCGACGTGATGTCCGTTTAGGACGTTGCTTTCAAGAAATGATATAATAGTTGGTAAGCAAAAGGGCGACCGTATCGTCCCATAACGGGATGTCAAGACAGACCGCAGAGAACTTTCGGACGCTGTGCGAATCCTGTAACCGCAGGAAACCAGACAAATGACCTTAAAACATGAATCATGCTTGCTTTTATTGTTGTCATAGGAATGATTGGCTTGATACTACGCGGAGTATTCTTCGGTAAGTGGTAACGCTGCAAAAGAATTGATGTGGAAAACGCGTGGGGAAATCGGGATTAACACCTCTTTTCCTGTGAAAAGTACACGCGGGGTATCCCTTATCTTTTTATACAATCGCCGAAACTTTCTCGGCGGTCGTTTCCCCTTTTGCGCGGTTTCCAAACCCCGTGCGCAGGAAATCACGCGCGGAAGTCGCCGAAAGGTGCGCAAATCCGCGTGTGATTTCAGTAGCAAACCGATAATAAGTATATATTGCGGAGAGAAACTAAACGCTTGTCTTGCCGTTCTCGATGCAGAATTCCGCCGCCGAGTCGCAATCACCCCGAACTGTTTCTGGCTCACACACGTCGTTGGAAGAATCTCTCCGTGGCAGGCTTCGAATATGGATTGTTGCGCTACTTCATGCAACTACAAGAATTTTCAGGGATTACGGCTCAACAACACGGCTTGCGTCAATGTAAAGGAAAGCTTCTTCTTAAAACAACATATTGTCTGGTCGTATGCCTTTCCGCGTCGTCTTTCATCCGAAGAACGAAGCGACGAAGAAGTAAACGCCGAGACCGGCAAGCCATCCC
>CAYXQT010000256.1:0-2024 GCA_964466445.1 uncultured Paraprevotella sp.
GAACTGCGGCGGACTGCGCGACCGGAGGAATCCCCCGCCGGAAGTCCGGCACGGCGGAACACCATGAAAGGTACGGCATCTGGACAGGGTTTCCGCTGAAGGTTACGGGCGCATGGGGGGGGGAAGTAAAAGAAGGAGAGAAGGCTTGCCGACCGAACCGCGTTCGTCAGGCTCTCCACGCGTCAGTCCGTATGCCGTTCTCCTTTCCGTCCCGTGGCTGTGGAAGAATGCCTGCCCTTTCGCGAGCGTGCCGAACGGCGTTCCGCAAGACGTGGCGCACACGGATTCCTTCGGGAACTCCTTGCCGCCGAATGCGGCGAGCCTTCCGACGGAGACACGGGCGAATTTCGCCCCATCCATTTTGTTCAAACTCGTAACGCGATATTGCGAATAATTCGTTAACTTTGCGAAAGTGTCCGCCGCACGGGGACGCAAAGATACGGCATTCCGGACGGCGCGAGTTTCCGCGGAGAGACGACACGCCGGCGAAACGTCATGCGGGTGCCGACCTTGCACGGAACTTCCGCCGGACGGCGGCACGCGGAGAAATGGCATTTATTTTCGAACGATTGACTGACAAAAACTTAAGACGATGCATTACACGAAAACGGGAACAAGCCTGATTGCATTCATCCTGTCCGTAGGACTGACACACCGGGCTTCGGCGCAACCGGCGAACGGGACGGATGCCGAAGAACTGTGGATTGAGAACGACGGAAGGCACATCTACGGCGTGCTGAGCCGTCCCGCGGACGGCAAGGGGAAGCAGCCCCTCGCCATCCTCGCGCACGGGTTCAACGGCACGCACGAGTTCGCGAGGAACTATTTCAAGACCCTGAACGGCTTGGGCTACCAGTGCTTCGCGCCCGACTTCCCGTGCGGGTCGCTTTTCAGCCGCAGCGACGGCAACACGATGGGAATGTCGGTCCTCGACGAGCGGAACGACCTTGAAGCCGTCATACGTTATTTCAAGTCGCGTCCCGACATCGACGCGGACAGCATCGTGCTCATCGGCGAGAGCCAGGGCGGACTGGTGTCGGCCTTGGCCGCGTCCGACATGCCCGGCGACATAAGCCGCCTCATCCTCGTGTTCCCCGCCTTGTGCATCCCCGCGCAATGGACTGAACGATACCCGAGACCGGAGGACATACCCGACACGACGCGCGTCTGGGGCGTGCCGATAGGCCGCCGTTTCTTCGCCGAAGTGCGCGGCATCGATGTCTTCGGCCTAATCGGGAAGTTTGAGAAGCCCGTCCTCATCGTGCAAGGCGACGCCGACGCGGTGGTGTCGCTTGAAGATTCCCGGCACGCGGTGGAAATTTACAAGGATGCCCGCCTTCACGTCATTCCGGGAGCCGGGCACGGGTTCAGGCCGGAAGAAATGAAGCAGTCCCTGACTTACGTGGAGAATTTCCTCAAGGCAGGACAATGACAATTCGTGGACGGGGCGGAGGACACAACGCGGAACGGAGGTCATCGGACAAGAACAAGCCGGGGTAGCCGAAGCCGCTAAACGCATCCCGCACGGCTGTGCCTGAAAGTCGCCGCACCCGCAAACAGGCGGAATCCCGATGGGATTCCGCCTGTTTCCGAGTACGTTCATCCTCGCTTCCCCGCTTCCGCAAGAGACCGGCACGGACACGCCACGACTTTCGGGGACGACCCGACGGCAAGACGATGGTGTCGCTTGATGATTCCCGGCACGCGGTGGAAAAATACAAGGATGCCCGCCTTCACGTCATACCGGAAGAAATGAAGCAGTCCCTGACTTACGTGGAGAAATTCCTCAAGGCAGGACAATGACAATGTCGCGGACGGGGCGGAGGACACAACGCGGGACTGAGGCCATCGGACAAGAACAAGCCGGGGGTCGCCGAAGCCGCTAAGCGCATCCCGCACGGTTGTGCCCGAAAGTCGCCGGAACAGAAAACAGGCGGAATCCCGATGGGATTCCGCCTGTTTCCGAGTACGTTCATCCTCGCTTCCCCGCTTCCGCAAGAGACCGGCACGGACACGCCACGACT
>CAYXQT010000257.1:0-1992 GCA_964466445.1 uncultured Paraprevotella sp.
GAAATGGAACAGAAATTCAAGAGAACGACCGTCACGGCGGCTTTGCCATACGCCAACGGCCCGGTGCACATCGGACATCTGGCGGGAGTGTACGTGCCGGCGGACATCTACGTGCGTTACCTCCGCCTGAAGAAAGAAGACGTGCTTTTCATCTGCGGCTCCGACGAACACGGCGTGCCCATCACCATCCGCGCCGGGAAAGAAGGCGTCATGCCGCAGGACGTGGTAGACCGTTACCATAAAATCATCAAGGACTCGTTCGAGGAGTTCGGCATCTCGTTCGACGTGTACGGGCGCACGACATCCGAGGTGCACCGCGAGACGGCTTCGGAGTTCTTCCGCGCCCTGTACGACAAGGGCGAGTTTGTCGAGAAGACCTCAATGCAGTATTACGACGAGGAGGCGCACGCTTTTCTGGCCGACCGCTACATCACGGGGGAATGCCCCCATTGCCACGCCGTGGGCGCATACGGAGACCAGTGCGAGAAGTGCGGCGCGGCACTGTCTCCCACGGACTTGATCAACCCCAGGAGTGCCATCAGCGGCTCGAAGCCGGTGATGCGCGAGACGAAGCATTGGTACTTGCCGCTGGACAGGCACGAGGCGTGGCTGCGCCGGTGGATACTGGACGAGCACAAGGAATGGCGCAACAACGTGTACGGGCAATGCAAGAGCTGGCTCGACACGGGACTGCAGCCCCGCGCCGTGAGCCGGGACTTGGACTGGGGCATCCCCGTGCCGGTGGAAGGCGCGGAGGGGAAAGTGCTTTACGTGTGGTTCGACGCGCCCATCGGCTACATCAGCAACACGAAAGAGCTGTTGCCCGATTCGTGGGAGAAGTGGTGGAAAGACCCCGGCACCCGTCTGGTGCACTTCATCGGGAAAGACAATATCGTGTTCCACTGCATCGTCTTCCCGGCCATGCTGAAAGCCGAGGGAAGCTATGTCCTGCCCGACAACGTGCCGGCCAACGAGTTCCTGAACTTGGAGGGCGACAAGATTTCCACGTCCCGCAACTGGGCGGTGTGGTTGCACGACTACCTGCGCGACTTCCCGGGCAAACAGGACGTGTTGCGCTACGTGCTGACGGCCAACGCCCCGGAGACGAAAGACAACGACTTCACGTGGAAGGACTTTCAGGCACGCAACAACAACGAGCTGGTGGCCGTGTACGGGAACTTCGTGAACCGCGCCTTGCAACTCGCGCGGAAGTATCACGGCGGCGTGGTGCCGGCTTGCGGCGAGCTGACGGAGTACGACCGCCGGACGATAGACGACTTCAAGGACGTGAAAGCCAAGGTGGAGGAACTGCTCGACACTTTCAAGTTCCGCGACGCGCAGAAAGAAGCGATGAACCTTGCCCGCATCGGCAACAAATACATAGCCGACAGCGAGCCTTGGAAGGTGGCGAAGACCGACCCCGGACGGGTGGAGACCATCGTCCACATTTCCTTGCAACTCACGGCCAATCTGGCCATCGCTTTCGAACCGTTCCTTCCTTTCAGCAGCGGCAAGCTCCGCAAGATGCTGAACGTGGGAAACCTCGAGTGGAACCGGCTGGGGCGGACAGACCTCTTGCAGGCGGGGCACCGTCTGGCAGAGCCGGAACTTCTGTTCGAGAAGATAGAAGACGATGCGATTGAGGCGCAAGTCCGGAAGTTGCTGGACACGAAGAAAGCCAACGAGGCGGCCGGACATGAAGCCAAGCCCGTTCGCGAGAACGTCTCCTTCGAGGACTTCCGGAAGTTGGACATCCGTGTGGGCACGGTGTTGGAATGCTTCAAGGTGCCCAAGGCGGACAAGCTGTTGTGCCTCAAAATCGCCGACGGGTTGGGAAACCGCACAATCGTGAGCGGCATCTCCGAGTTCTACAAGCCGGAAGAACTGGTGGGCAAGCAGGTTTGCTTCGTCGCCAACCTCGCCCCCCGAAAGTTGAAAGGCATCGAAAGCCAGGGCATGATACTCTCCGCGTCGGATTGCGACGGTTCGCTG
>CAYXQT010000258.1:0-1944 GCA_964466445.1 uncultured Paraprevotella sp.
CCTTGCCTCCGCACGGTTTTCTGCCCCTTGCCCCCGCACACGGTTTTCCGCGACCTCCTAATTCAAGTCCGACAGACCTCCCTCCCGACGGCACTTCATCATCTCGGACTTTGCGAAAGCATCCCTTTCCTCGTCGCCCCGCGTTTCCGCCGCCATCACGCCCGAACCGCGCACGGGAACGGGCAACGGTCGCCTCCATCAAAAAGTAAGCGGTTCCGGCATCAAGGCTTACAAAAAGTAAGCAATCTCACGATTCGGAAGTCGGGGAAAGGCGTGCTTCACACGGCAAATAGCGTGTTTTCCCGTGTTTTCTTATACATCTTTTCACGGTTGAAGCCCGAATTTTTATCTTTTTAAGCAAAACCGCCCGTTTTCCTGCGGAGAAAAATTTCCGTTCCTGCGGACGAAACACTTTTTTTGTCCGCAGGAAAATCCGGAAAAGTGCGGTTCCCGGCGGAAATTCCTCCCGAAGACGGCGGAACGGACTGCGGAGAAACCTGCTTTTTCCTCTATTTGGAGGAAAAACGGGCGTTAGTTCGAAGTGTCGTTTTGCGAGGAGGAACGCCCTCCGCACTTGCGCGTCCTCCGTCCGCGAGCGCGGGAAGCCGCCCGCCGCCGTGCCTTTTGCAAGCGGAAACCCCTTTCCGGCTGACATTCCGTCTTCCGCAAAAGGCGCGAGAATCGCGTATTTCCCGTGCCGCCCCGACCAAGGTGCGAATACGCGAATCCCGAGAAGCCGGAACTGACGTTTTGACAAAACGACAACCGGCGGAAACCGCATCTTCCGGATTACGGTCGGAAAACACCAGAGGTTACCCGGGAACGACTTGCGGAAGGCGGCCTTTCCGCGGACGGTCACGCGGCATCCCCCACCCCGTCAGGAAGGCGTGCCGGACGGCAGCATGCCCATTCGGGACAACAAGAAATCCGGTGTCATTGGCACAATGACACCGGACTCATAAAGGGAAGCGCGTTATTTCGGCTGTTTGCCGATGTAAGCCAGGATGCCGCCGTCCACGTACAGCACCAAGCCGTTGACGAAGTTGGAAGCGTCCGAGGCCAGGAACACCGCCGGGCCTTGCAGGTCTTCCGGAGTGCCCCAGCGGGCCGCGGGAGTCTTGGCCACGATGAAGCTGTCGAAAGGATGGCGGCTGCCGTCCGGCTGGCGCTCGCGCAGCGGGGCG
Organism: uncultured Paraprevotella sp.; assembly: GCA_964466445.1. Classification (GTDB taxonomy): domain Bacteria; phylum Bacteroidota; class Bacteroidia; order Bacteroidales; family Bacteroidaceae; genus Paraprevotella. The sequence continues at coordinate 1,185 of CAYXQT010000258.1, forward strand.
GTCTGCGGGGTGGCGATGTAACCCGGGCCGATGCCGTTGCATTGGATGTTGTATTCCCCGTATTCCGAGCAGATGTTGCGCGTCAGCATCTTCAGGCCGCCCTTGGCCGCGGCGTAGGCCGACACGGTCTCACGGCCCAGTTCGGACATCATGGAGCAGATGTTTATAATCTTGCCGTGCCCCTTCTTTATCATGCCGGGAATGACGGCCTTCGACACGATGAACGGGGCGTTCAAATCCACGTCGATGACCTGACGGAACTCCGCGGCCGACATTTCCGTCATCGGGATGCGCTTGATGATGCCGGCATTGTTGACCAAGATGTCTATCACGCCGACTTCCTTTTCAATGCGGGCGACAAGCGCGTTGACAGCCGCCTCGTCCGTCACGTCGCACACGTAGCCGTGGGCTTCTATGCCCTTTTCCTTGTACGCGGCCAGCCCTTTGTCCACCAAGTCCTGCCTGATGTCGTTGAATACGATGGTGGCGCCGCACTGCGCGAAAGCCGTGGCTATGCCGAACCCTATTCCGTAGGATGCCCCGGTAACCAAGGCCACTTTGCCCTCCAAGGAGAAATTCTGCAAGAAATTCTTTTCCATGTTCTTGATGATTTTATGATGCGTTTTACCTTTTCCCACAAAGTTAGAAAAAACAGCCGACATACGCGCACGATTTGACGGGAATCTTTTTCTTTTTTTCGTCTCGCGGGCGGAAGCGCGGAGTCAGCTGACAAGTGCGAATCAGAGGAAATGTTTGAAGA
>CAYXQT010000259.1:0-1899 GCA_964466445.1 uncultured Paraprevotella sp.
CCGCGACGAGGAACGCGACACCGAAGAACGCCACCCAGATGTAATTCAGAACCATTGTGAATCCCCTTACGTGATTGAAAGGCAAAGTTACATAAAAAAACGGACCCGCGCCCGTTTTGTGCGGAAAAGATGTTATCTTTGCCACACGATGGAAGAAGATTTCGACATACGACGTCCCTCTTGCCCGTCTGCCGAGCGCGAGTTCGAGAACGCCTTGCGGCCGCTCCGCTTCGGAGATTTCAGCGGGCAGTCGAAGGTGGTGGAAAACCTGAAAGTCTTCGTCGAGGCGGCCAAGTACAGGGGAGAGCCCCTCGACCATGCTTTGCTGCACGGCCCTCCGGGGTTGGGGAAGACGACGTTGAGCAATATCATTGCCAACGAACTGGGCGTGGGCTTCAAGGTCACGTCGGGCCCCGTATTGGACAAGCCGGGCGACTTGGCGGGCATCCTGACTTCCTTGGAGCCGAACGACGTCCTGTTCATCGACGAGATACACCGGCTCAGTCCCGTGGTGGAGGAGTATCTTTATTCCGCCATGGAGGACTACCGGATAGACATCATGATAGACAAAGGCCCGTCGGCGCGCAGCATACAACTCGACTTGAACCCCTTCACGCTGGTGGGAGCCACCACGCGAAGCGGACTGCTCACCGCTCCCCTTCGCGCCCGCTTCGGCATCAACCTGCATCTGGAATACTACGAAGCCGAGGTGCTTTCGCGCATCGTGGAACGTTCGGCGCACATCCTCTCCGTCCCCGTCGGACACGACGCGGCGATGGAGATCGCCGGACGCAGCCGGGGAACTCCACGTATCGCCAACGCGCTCCTGAGGCGCGTGCGCGACTTCGCACAGGTGCGCGGCTCGGGACGGGTGGACATGGCCATCGCGCGTTATGCGCTGGAGGCTCTGAACATAGACCGTTACGGACTGGACGAGATAGACAACAAGATCTTGCTTACCATCATCGACAAGTTCAAGGGCGGGCCGGTAGGCATCACCACCATCGCTACGGCCATCGGGGAGGATGCCGGGACGGTGGAGGAAGTGTACGAGCCTTTCCTGATCAAGGAAGGATTCATCAAGCGCACGCCGCGCGGGCGGGAAGTGACGGACTTGGCGTACAGGCATCTGGGACGCAGCCGTTTCACGGCGGATTTGCAAGGCGGTTTGTTCGACGGCCAAGACACAAGGACGGAATGATTACCTACCACGCGGACGGCGTGAAGATGCCGGCCATCAAGAGGCGCGACAACACGGCGTGGGTGAAAGCCGTGGCTGCCGCTTACGGAAAGAGAGTGGGCGAAATCGCTTACGTCTTCGTGAACGACGAGAAGATTCTGGAGGTGAACCGCCGATACCTGCAACACGATTATTACACGGACATCATCACGTTCGATTACTGCGAAGGCGACGTGATTTCGGGCGACCTCTTCATCAGCCTCGACACGGTGCGGACGAATGCCGGGCAGGCGGGGGCTACATACGAGGAGGAACTGCGCCGCGTCATCATACATGGCATCCTGCACCTTTGCGGCATCGACGACAAGGGGCCGGGCGGACGTGAAATCATGGAGGCGGCCGAAGACAAGGCTTTGGCTTCGCGTTCCTCGCTTGCCCGGTGACGGGAGGACGGCGAACGCGGGTATCCGGCATCGCCCGATGCGGAGCCGGACATCCAGTCGGCACGCCATTATCATGCAGGCTGCCCGCCCGCAAGAGCCGATGGGCAGGAAGGGGGGGGGAGGAAGAGGCTTTCCGGAAGATTTTAACCGGACAGTCCCTCCTGATATACGATAGTTTTTATTAACTTTGGCGCGGATAAAAACGAGAATTCAACATGCAGGAGCGCCATTCCGACCGCGAAAGATATTTTGACGAGCAGGCCCGCACGACGGAGA
>CAYXQT010000260.1:0-1897 GCA_964466445.1 uncultured Paraprevotella sp.
TCATGCCCGAAGTAAGTTCTTTTAAAGTGCCTGTTTTCTATGTGAAGTTGTTCTACAAGCCTTGCCGCAGGCACGCGGGCGTGTGGGACGTGATGTTCTCCGAGCCCGTGAACTCCCTCAAGGATGCCAAGCGGGTCATGTGGAAGCTGGAGAGGAATTGCCGCTTTGACGGCCATGTCCCTCGTACAGCCCGCATCTATGGGTATGATTTTCTCAATGGACGGTGCGTCCTCCGGGCTGAATATGATTTCCGCTTGCAGGAGTGGTCCGACATCGATTTCATGTGAAAAATTGGCTCATTGCCACATTGACCCATTGCCACATTGAATCATGAACCCTTATTCCATGTTTGATTACTCCATCCGGCTGTTGCAAAAGGCGGAAAAGCTCGCTTTGGAGCTTGACCCCGAAAACGGCTTCTGGCTCGCTTTTTCGGGCGGCAAGGATAGCCAGTGCCTGTACCACCTCGCAAAGATGGCAGGGGTCAAATTCAAGGCGCACATGAACCTCACAAGCATAGACCCGCCGGAGGTGATCCGTTTCGTCAGGCAAAACTATCCCGATGTGGAACTGATCAAGCCGGAACGCTCCATCTTCGACATGGCAAAGAAAAAGCACATGTTGCCGACAAGGACGATACGGTGGTGTTGCGACATCTACAAGGAACAGGGCGGGGCGGGCAAGGTCACGTTGACGGGGATAAGCCGTGCCGAGAGCGCAAGGCGCAAAAGACGGAACGAGGCGGAATTGTCCCGCTACAAGTTTTCCGGCAGCTTTGACCAGTTCTCCGAACACAAGGAGGAGATGGTGGCCTGCGTGAAAGGGAAAGACAAGGTGATCCTTTCGCCTATCCTGCGTTGGAGCGACCGCCATGTATGGCAGTTCCTCAATGGCAACGGCATCCCGCACTGCTCCCTCTATGACGAGGGCAACACCCGGATAGGCTGCATCCTTTGCCCGATGTCGCCTTACCGGCAGAAGATAAAAGAGATGAGACGTTGGCCGCACGTCAAGAGGAACTGGCTCAAGACGATACGGTGGCTCATCGATGCAGGGTATGTCAACCGTAACTTCGACGACCCGGAAACGGGCTTCAAATGGTGGTTAAGCGGCAAGTCGTTCGAGGGGTTTTACGCGGATGAGTTCCTGCAAGGGAAATTGGTATTCGACAGATAATGATTTAAAACGACAAATAAATTAAGGATTAAAACAATGATTACGAAAGAAACGGCACGCAGGATTTACAACTGCTACCAGCAAATCGAAGAGATTGACAAAATTAAAGAAGAGATGCTGGCCGAGATTGAAAAAGTAAGGGAAAAAGAAGAAAACCAATGCAAGCCTATTTCTGAGAACTATTTCGGAAGATTTGGCAAGGGAATGCAACTCGGAATACCTGACGGTTTTTCATCATCAATGAGGGTATTCAACATATCCCCGGTCATTGGCATAAAGGTCATGGAAGAGCAAAAAGAGAATCTGGAAAAGGAATTGTTGGGGCTGGAGGCCATCGCACGGCTTGAACTTTCGCAAAAGCGGGAGGCAAGCCATGAATCCACGTAAAACGAAAGCCGGGAAACATGGGAAGCCTAAAAGGGAGCAACAGATAGGATGGAAGAAGTGAAAAAGATATTAGAATGCGTGGAGAAATATCTAAGTCAGGCAAGGCTATGAAAGTTGCAAACTGCAAGCCAAAGTCTTTTTCCAGAATAAGCCTTACCCACCATTGGGTGAAACAAAATATTGTAAGTCGCGAAGACAGATATGATGATGTTGTTTGCTCAAGGTGTGGCATTAAAGCTAAACGGTATATGAATAGTTATAAGTTCGATATGCGCCAATCCATGAATAAAATAGAAAATTGTATTGATTAATAGAGTAAATATTTGAATATGAG
>CAYXQT010000261.1:0-1880 GCA_964466445.1 uncultured Paraprevotella sp.
AAGTTCTCCCAACCGGAATGCCTTGAAATGTCCCTGTCCGGGAAACGGTTCGTCTCCCCTCATGCAATTCGCGTCCATGTATTTATGTCCAAAATAGAATGATTCGCGGACTTACCGGATTTAATCCACTAATAGGAAGTGCCTCTTTCCTTTCCTGTTCTTGCAAGTTCCCCGACGGCGTGACGGGCATGATACCGTCTGGTCACGGGCGGGCTTGGTGTAAGGACGTTCCTTCCGTGTTGCAGTTTCCTGTCGTCAGGTCAGTCCGCCCAATCGGGTCGCCGTCGGGTCGTCCGCCCCGCCATTCTCGTCATTCTTCCTCGCCGTTGTCCGTCAGTTGCTTGATGGCACCGTTGCTGGAATAGAAAGTGACTTGCGTGGTGGCTCTCTTGTCGAAGAGCACCTTGCTCAGGATTTCCACGTTGCCGAACTGCCCCATGGGGAACTCCCCCTTGCAGAGTTCCCCGGAAGCGTTGAACACGCTGACCGCCACCCGTTCCGGCACGTTGTAATAGATTCCTTCGTCCGTCTTGGCTTTCTTCTTTCCTTCCTTTTCGTCCGCGGCGGGGCGGGGGAGGGTGTTCATGCTCTTCAAGGAGAGGTAGACAGGCTCTCCGGACAAATCGTCGTTGTCCACCACGCCCAGTTTTTCCGAGAAGCGGAACAGCACCATGCGGTCTGTAAGCTCCGCGGGCGTGAAGTCTATGGTGAAGACCTCCGTGCAGGTGTCCACCGTGCCCTTGAACAGTTGCGCGAGGGCTGTCTCCCGCACCGTCAATTGGTCGAGCATGAGTTTGAGTTGTGCGCCGTCCTTCGGCATGTTTTCCGCCTCGCCCTTGATTAATGCCGTGCGGCTGTCCCGGATGTCATAGATTTCGTCGGCCGTCAGCTCGGCTATTTTGGCGTGGCTGGTGGCGGAAAGGATTTCCTGGCTCATGTAGTCCCGGGGATTAGGCCTTTCGGGTGCGTCGTGCCCTTTCGGCACGGCTGGCAACGGCTCCTCTTCACCCTCGGTGTTGACGGACAGCAGGATGCCGTCGGGCGTGAGGCCTACCAGCGGAGCCACGGTCTTCTTGTTGAGCCGGATGCTGTAGACTTTCAGGGAGTCGGGCACTCCGTAGGGCACCAAATCCATGCTTTTTATGCTCCACTTCGTGTAAGGTTCCGAGTTTACTTGGGACAGACGGAAATAGCGGTCTGCATATTTGCCGTATTCTCCGGGGGTATATACTTGTTTCTCGGTCACTACGGTCAGGCGGAGAGCCGTGCGTGGCAGGTAATAGGTCACGCCCTCCGCCGTGACTCCGGGTACGTAGGGGCTCACTTCGGTTTGCGCGAAGGCACCGACCGTGCAAAGCACCAGCCCGCATGACAAGGTTCTTGCTTTCATAAACGCTGTCTTTTCGGCTTTTATTCTTTTAACTTCTTGAAGGCTTCGGGGAGCGCGTCGATGATGTCGCCGGCCGTCATGCTCTCTTCGCCCGACCTCTCGCACGCGATGTCGCCCGCCAGGCCGTGCAGGTATGTCCCTATCCGAGTGGCCTCGCCCGCCGGATACCCCCGTGCCAGCAGGGCCGCGAGGATGCCCGTCAGCACGTCGCCGCTTCCGGCCGTGGCCATGCCCGGGTTGCCCGTGGGGTTGATGATGACGCGTCCCGTGGGCGTGCAAATCATGCTGTAGTGCCCTTTCACGATGACGTACAGTTGCATCCTGACGGACAAGTCGCGGGCTTTCTCCATGCGGTCGTAGCTGTTGGCGCACGCGCCCACGAGGTTTTCCAGTTCCTTGGGATGCGGGGTGAGGATGGTGTCCTGCGGGATTTCCGGAATCCATTCCGGATGGTTGCCCAGGATGTTGAGCGCGTCCGCGTCGAGCACCA
>CAYXQT010000262.1:0-1876 GCA_964466445.1 uncultured Paraprevotella sp.
GGGCAATAGCCTATGCCATATCCGTGGTAGCGGAGGCGGTTGACGAAATCCACGTCTTCCCCGCAGTGAAAGAACATCGGGTCGAATCCTCCTATTCTTCTGAATACAGACGCGGGCACGAGCCAGACCGCCGCGTTCACGAACTTCACGGCACATACTCCGTCCGTATCCGTCCGGGAAAGCCCGTAATTCGTGTATTTCTCGAATCCGCCGTCCAAGACTTCAAGAAGCTCGTGCCAGTGGACGGGCGACAAGATTCCGAACCCGGCGTTCAAACGGAACTGGTTTACCAGATGTTCGACCGTGTCCGGCAAAACCCAAGCGTCCTGGTTTAGCAACAAGACATAATCCGATCCGTCCTTGATGGCCTCGCTTATCCCTATGTTGTTCGCCTTTCCGAAGCCGAGGTTCTCATCCAGGCCAATCAGCCTTACGCCGGGGAAATCCCGCCTGATGACTTCCACGGTCTCGTCTTGGGAGTTGTTGTCTACGACCGTCACGTCCATCTCGCAAGTCGAGTCCAGGACGCTGCGCAGGCACTTGCGTATGTATTCGCAACCGTTATAAGTTACTATCACTGCCGAAATTTTCGTCTTCATGCCGGTCGGGTCAGTTGCTTGATATATATGAGGATGTATGTTTGAAGATGGCGACACGCGGTTCCCGTCTTGCCTGTTTGCCGACGGACAACCGGGTGGATGCTACAGCCTTTATGTAGTCGGACTAAAAATGAAATACCGTGTACAATCGCGTATGCAATAGAGGGGAGTGAAGAACGACTTGACGAAAGCCCGCACGGAATCAAGGGGGGGGGGAAGAACACCCTTCTTTCATGCAAGCCGCAAATCATGCAGGTTTTAAGCACCCCGTACCATGTCCCTAATGCCATGTGTCTCACTATGTCGTTTGTCTTTGGATTCCGGAAGTCGTAGGAAGAAATCGCTCGGAAAAAACGTCGAATCACCTCGCGCTTCTGTGGGTCTCTCATTGCCTTTAGCGCGGCAAGGAATCCGGCGCGGGCATCGGGATAGACGAGACCCCTGACGAGATTGCCCGCAGTCTTGGGATGCCGTCGCCAGAACACGAGATCCTCGTCCACGTAACGAGTTTGTCCCGCCGCCATGGCCGTAATCATCAGAAGCTGGTCGTAGCTGATGTCCGGCTCGCGTTCGTATGCTTTCCGGTACAAGGAAAGGATTTCGCGACGGAAAAGTAACTCATGCCCGACTCCGATTGTCTTGAGCAGTACGGATGCGTCGTCGTAGCGGAACGACACGGGAAGCCGCCTTTTCCCCGTATGCCGCACGTCTCCGGTAAAGGTGACGGAATTGTGGAAGACGAGCGCGGCATCCCCGATATGTTCCAATAATCTTTCTATCTTGTCTTTCCTCCAGATGTCGTCCTGGTCGCTACAGGCCACGAAGTCGCCCGTAGCCTTCAGCAACGCCGAAGAGAAGTTGCGGTTGAAGCCGAGGCGGCGCGGGTTCACGTGTACCTTTATCCGTCTGTCCGCACGCGCGTATTCCTGCAGGATGGCGGGGGTGGAGTCGGTGGAGCAGTCGTCCTGCGCCACAAGTTCGCTTATGGCGTAAGTCTGTGCGAGGATGGAGTCGATTTGTTCCCTGAGATACTTTTCCCCGTTGTACGTGCACATCACGACGGATACTTTCTTCTTGTCCATAGCCTTTGTCATATTAAATAGTACGGACGTGCGAAGCGGTTCGTGCCGGAAGTGGGAAACACGGGTATCGTCTGCATGGCGTTCATTGGCGGGCTTGTCTGGCGAAGCGGACAACGCCGCGCCTCAGTTCGTAATCGAAGTACAGGAAGCCGGGCGTCGTTTCCGTCGCGAAGCCCGCGCTTTCTAACGCGTCCC
>CAYXQT010000263.1:0-1830 GCA_964466445.1 uncultured Paraprevotella sp.
TCCAGCTCCTGCAACCGCAATTTCTTTCGGTCGCGCATTATACCTTATATTATATACTCAATAGTCCCGACGTTCTTCCCGCACGGCCTCTGGCGGGAGGCTCTTTGCAGGACCCCTCGCGGAACGTTACTCACGGTCGGTTCCCGAGGACGGCTTCCCGTCGAGCACTTCCAGATATTCCGGCTGCACGGTGACGGACACCGCCATCACCCCAGTGAGCAACAGCATCCTGAAATACAGTAGTAACGTGTTCCTCGCTATCCGCTTGTTGTTCTCCGAATGGCTTCCCATGCGCACGCGCCCCGGTCCGGGCTTTTCCCTCCGCTCCGGGCATTGTCGGCACCCGAAGCGAAGGCGAGTGAAAGTCACGCGTTGGTTCGACCCCGGCCTGCCGCCAAGGCCTGTCCCGCCGGGGATTGGGATGACCCAATCCCCGCATCCGTCAAAGGTGTAATGAAAAAGCTACGGCGAGGCCGCGAGAGGAACTTCAATGTTCATCTTTCGATGACCCAGTCCTTCAGCGTGCGGCCCTCCGTGTCGAAGGAGATGCCCACCCTCACCACGGGGAGGCCGCACAGGGCGAAACGCTCCGGGTAGTCCTTCAAGTCTATCTGGCGCAGGGCGGCCTCCGCCGAACCGTTCAGCTTCAGCTCAACCACGTAGAGCGTGGTGGCCGTGCGCATCACCATGTCCACGCGACCCCGCGGCGTGCGCACCTCCACGTCCACGTACATCCCCAAAAGGCTGAAGACGACGTAGAGCATCTGCTGGTAATGGCCCTCGTAGTCCGTCCGGTCGCAGTAGGGAACGGTGGAGAGGAACGACCGCAGGAGGCGCAACGCGCCCTCCATGTCACCGCGCACGACGGCGCGGGCCAGATTCACCACCGTCGTGGTGGCCGACGGGACATCGCCGGAGACATAATAGGGCAGGAGGCTTTCCATCAGGCCCACGCGCACTTCCTTGTTGGGGATGTCCAACGTGTAAATCTGGAACGCCTCGTCGTAACCCTTGATGGTGACGTAGCCGCTCTGGTACAAGAGGGGGATGACGCTCGTCATACGCTCCGTAGGCGCGTCGAAAACCCCCGCCGTGGCCTCGTACCCTCCTATCCCCGACGGAGGAACATTGTACTTCCTCAGCATCTCAACCAGGTAGGTCGGCGTGCCGCTGCCGAACCAATAGGAGCCTATCTTCCCCTTGGAAAAGGCCGTGAGAAGGCTGTACGGGTTGTATATGTCGGGAGAGGGCCACGTGAAATGGTAGCCGTCGTAGCTGTCCTTCAGCCTCCGAACCGCCTCCCCGCGGCTCACGCCCAAACGTCCAGCCAGCACCTCCAAGTCTTCCGACATCTGGTCCTCCATCTCCTCCTCCGTGATGCCGCACACGGCGGCGTACGGCTCGTCCATGCTGATGTTCTCGATGTTGTTCAGCTCGCTGAAGACGCTCAGCTGGGAGAACTTGGTGATGCCCGTCAGGAACACGAAGCGCAGGTAGGGGTCGCACGCCTTCAGCGGGCTGTAGAAGTTACGCATCACACCACGCAACGCGGGAAGGTTCTCCTCCTCGTGTACCACGTCGAGCAACGGCGCGTCGTACTCGTCCACCAGCACCACCACCTGACGGCCCGTCCGCTCGCACGCGCGGCGGATGAGACCCATCAGGCGCTGGTTGGTGTCCGTCTCCTCCTCCACGCGGCCATAGACGGCCTCGTATTCCCGCAGTTTCAAGTTCAGCTCACTTTCCAGCCGTCCCTTGTCCGCGTGCTTGGCCGTGCTCATGTCGAAGTGCAACACGGGGTATTGCTCCCATTCCGTCTCCATGCGCTCC
>CAYXQT010000264.1:0-1829 GCA_964466445.1 uncultured Paraprevotella sp.
ATTTTTACCCCCCCCATTAAGAAAATTTAACATGGAATTCCGTCCCGTCCCGCGGCGGCTTGCGTGCCTTCGCCGCCCGGGTTCCCTCGCCCTGCCGTGGCGAACAGGAAAACCAAAAAGACACGTGAAACGCCTCTCCGCCGACAAAATGAAAGGTTTCCGCGGATTTCCGGAGGCGCGGACGGCGACACAGAAAGGGCATCCGGAGGCGTTTCCGCCCCGTTTCGGACACGTTTTTTCACATTCGGGGCGTTCGCTTAACATCCTTTCACCGAAAATGCCCGGTTTTGTGCCGAGAAAAATTTCCGTTCCTGCGGACGAAACACTTTTTTCGTGCGGTCGGAGCGTCGTCTACCTCCGCATGCAGGTGAGAAAACGTGCCGAAGAGGGGATGACGGCGGGCGCAGGAAGCCCGTTTTCCGTCTGTTTCAACTCTCGTCGGTGTCGGAATCCGGAAGGCGGAATGCCGGGAAAATCGCGGAAACGCTTACGCGGGAAAGAGGCGCAAGCGCGGCGAACGCCTTTCCGCCGTGCGGAAGCAAGGGGAAAGCCCGTTTCCTGTGACAAAATGTCAACGGACAACCGCGCGGGAATCGCGTATTTCCGCGCGAGTCCGCCCCCGCCTCGGAATACCGCATTCCCGAAGCCCCTGTTTTGACATTCTGACATTTTGCCGACGAAACCCCGCGTCGACCGTCCTGACCCCACCACGCGGGCGGCCGATGCCCGTGCGCACCTGCCCGTCGGAGGCCGCGGCACTTTAGATTCAAAATCGAAGAGCAAAAATCCAAGCCCTCCCCGCCAAGAGCGACTGGCAATACAAAAAGGAGAAGAGGGAATCGCCCCTCTGAAAATCGCCCTGTCAGCGGGCGTAAACCAGTCGACCCTCTCTCGCGAACTCAGGTGCAACAAGACCGGAAGCGGGAAGCACCTGTGGAATGAAGCCCGCGGAATGGCCATGACGCGGTGCAGGCGCATCACAGGGAACAGCCGCAAGGACAGTGTAGTCGTGTGGGATGCGCTGGAGCATGTGAGGCGGGACGACCGGTCGCCGAAGCAGGTCGCGGGGTACATGAAGAGGGAAGACAGACCTGTATCGCACGGACTGACATGCCGGTACGTGCGGGCGGACGAAAGCAGGAAACCAGAGGTCATTACCGCCACGGCATGAAGCACGGCAGGCACGGCAAACCGGACTGCACGGCCAAGACAGGGAACATCCTCGGTCGCACAGGCATTCGTGATAGGCGAAGAGGTGGACGGCAGAAGCTCCAGCGAATAGGAAATGGACACGATGGCGGACAGGAACGGCAAGGACGCGATATTCACCCTCACGGAACGTTCGGTCGGCCGACTTCATTCTCATGGAAAAACTCAAGCATCCTTGGAGGTCTGCTTTTCCCATACAGAACACTGTCGACCACTTCATTCTCATGGAGAAACGCAATTCCTCAACACCGAAACGTAAGTTCTTGAGGCCGTAAATTGAACTGTGTCAGCAAAGTTAATATTTTATTTCTTCCCTTTGCTGACACAGTTCAATTTATGGCCTCCGATACCATCGTGCGACTCTGTGCCGTCTATCAGAAACGCAATTCCGTCAAGTATGTGGGCAGCAAACATCAAACGGAGTTTATAAAAGACCTGAAACATGTCCATGGGCCGTAAGCAAGGAAGCCGCTGAAACGGAACTTCTTAATCCGGATGAAAGATGGGGCGGGAAATATCCAGTTGCCGTCAAGTCGTGGCAGGACAAACAGGAAAGGCTTACTGAATACTTCCAGTTTACACCGGATATACGACGCATGATATATGCCACCAACACCGTC
>CAYXQT010000265.1:0-1763 GCA_964466445.1 uncultured Paraprevotella sp.
GCACTTCGACATGAGCTTAGGCAAGCACATGGACAGGGAACGGCTGGAACGCTATTTGGATTCGCAACTGGCGACGTGGGAAAGCGAATACGGCATCCGTGCAGGGAGTCCGGATGCCAACATCCGCCTGATGGGTCTCATCCGCCGCGCGTGCGAGCGGATGGGCCGTCAGGTGGTGGTGCTGGTGGACGAGTACGACGCGCCGTTGCTCGACGTGGTACACGAGGAGGAGAACCTTCCCGCGTTGCGTGGTGTGATGCGTAACTTCTACAGCCCGCTGAAGGCGTGCGACCCCTACCTTCGCTTCGTGTTCCTGACGGGCATCACCAAGTTCTCCCAGCTGAGCGTCTTCAGCGAGCTGAACAACATCAGGAACGTCAGCATGCTTCCGGAGTACGCCGCCGTGTGCGGCATCACGGAGGAGGAGATGGAGGGCCAGATGGGAGAGGACTTGGAGGTGCTGGCTGGACGCTTGGGCGTGAGCCGCGGGGAGGCGGTTCAGAGGCTGAAGGACAACTACGACGGCTACCATTTCACGTGGCCCTCGCCCGACGTCTACAACCCGTACAGCCTGTTGAACGCCTTCGCCGACGGTCGGCTGGCTTCCTATTGGTTCGGCAGCGGCACGCCGACCTACCTGGTTGAGATGCTGAGGAAGTACAACGTCCCGCCGTCGGGGATAGGAGGGTACGAGGCCACGGCGGGGGTTTTCGACGCGCCTACGGAGCGTATGACGAGCGTCATCCCCCTCTTGTACCAGAGCGGCTACGTCACCATCAAGGGTTACGACGAGGCGTTCCAGATTTACACGTTGGACATCCCCAACAAGGAAGTGCGCGTGGGCCTGATGGAAAGCCTCCTGCCCTATTATGTCTCCGGCGATGTCCCGTCGGCCACCACGACGGTGGTGAACCTGGCCCGCGCCGTCGTGCGCGGTGACATGGAGGGTGCGTTGCGCCTTTTGCAGTCGTTCCTCTCCACCGTGCCCTACTGCGACCGGACGGACTACGAGGGCCATTACCAGCAGATGCTCTACGTCGTCTTCAGCCTCTTGGGGATGTACGTGGACGTGGAGGTGCGCACGCCGCGGGGTCGCGTGGACATGGTGATGCGCACGGCCACCGCGCTCTACGTGGTTGAACTGAAGCTGAACGGTTCGGCGGAAGCCGCCCTGCGCCAGATAGACCTGCGGGACTACCCGGAGCGTTTCTCCCTGTGCGGCCTGCCCGTAGTAAAGGTGGGCATCTCCTTCGACACGGAGAGCCACACGCTGAAGGACTGGGTCATCGAGTAACGTTTTCCCCATTCCGTTCAACAAGATTCCACGGAGAGCCACACGCTGAAGGATTGGGTCATCGGGTAACGTTTTCCCATTCCGTTCAACATAATTCCACGGAGAGCCGCACGCTGAAGGACTGGGTCATCGAATAACGTTTTTCCATTCCGTTCAACAAGATTCCACGGAGGACCGCATGCTGAAGGACCGGGTCATCGAAAGCTGAAAGGCCGCCGGAAGACAGGTCTCGCGCGAAAGGCCGCCGCGCCTGTCCGGCTTCCACATAGGGAAAACGGCGGGACATGGTTTCGGGGAGCCCCTTGCGGGAGGGCGGTAGTCGGCAGGCGGTCGGGACAGTCCGCCTTGCGGGACAAAGAAGCGGGGCGTTCCCGGCGTTTCCCGTGGAAGCCGGCTTGCTTCCGGACGGTTGCGCCTCCCCCTTGACAATATGACAGCCGATTCCTGCCTTCCGCGGGCAGAATGAAAG
>CAYXQT010000266.1:0-1752 GCA_964466445.1 uncultured Paraprevotella sp.
CGAACCCGAAAGCCGAGTTCTTCATCCCGCTGATGGTGAACAAGCTCATCAACGAGGGGACGGCCACGGTGGAGGTGCTCGACACCACCAGCAAGTGGTTCGGCGTGACATACGCCGCCGACCGCGAAGCCACCGTGGAGAAGATTGCGGCCTTGGTGGCGGCCGGAGAATACCCGGAGAAGCTGTTCTAAGCGGGACTGTCCCGTCCCTTTGCCCTGAAGCATCCCGTCTGCGCGGCTTCGTCCCGCGCGGGCGGGATGCTTCCTGATTTCGCGCGGTTCTTTCAGGCCGCCGCATGAATGCCTTCCGCCCCGACCTTCCGCCGACAACCGCCCCGTGCGGTCATGTGCCTTGCAGGACATAGGCAGTTGCCGGGCGACACGCCGCCGAAAACGGAAACGCGCGGAAAGTTGCGCCCACCCGGACGAAGCCGGCACTGCCCGTGCCACCGCGAGGCTTGCGCGTTACCATTCCGCAAGCGCGGGAAGTTTCTTTTCGACATGTTTTCCGGAAGCGGAAGCCCCGTTCCGGCTGACATTCCGCTTTCCCGTGACCGCGCGAAAATCGCTTATTCCCTACCCCACCCCGGCGGGCATACGAACAAATGATTCTCGCGAGGCGAAAAATTGACATTCTGACAAAACGACAGCCAGGACTTCGATGCCGTCCCGGTTGCCTCCCTTTCCTGAAAACTTTCCTTACCTTGCCATGCGGATGAACAGGCGTTTGTATATCCTCGTTCCGCCCACAAGCGGTTGGGCGACGCGGCTGGAACTGTCCCACAAGCCACCGGAAAAGCCCTTGCCCTCGCTTTCCGATGCCCCCAGTATCTCGAACTGTTCGGGGCAGTACCGGTCGAGGAAGGATATGGGCACGCCCATCACGCCGTCGTAGTCGGAGGGGATGGCCACGGTGTAGGGCACCTCTATCGCGTCGTAGTTGTCGTAGCGGTCGTAGGCCGTCTTCCCCCGCAACGCCGCCCTCTTCGGGAACACGTGCATGACGTTCTCCGCCGTCGTGTTCAGCACCAACGGCTCGTGGCGGCGGCCATGCTCCACGTTGGTGAACCAACAGCAGTTGCGGAATTTCACGAGGTCCGATTCTTTGTCGTACACGCCGTCCACGTATTCGCGCTTCGCCATGGGGCGGAAATAGGCGTTGCCGTGGGTGAAAGGCGTTCCCAGCCACATCTTGTTCTCCTTGATTAACGGGAACACCTCCTTGTAGGTGATGGCGTTCATGCTCCCGATGACGATGAACTTCTTGTCCGCGCAGGTTATCCACGAGAGGAAGTCGCGGAAGAGCGAGAAGGGCGGGTTGGTGACGATGAAGTCCGCCTCGTCGCGCAACGCCGTCACCTCCGCGCTGCGGAAGTCCCCGTCGCCTTCCAGGTAGTCCCATTCCAGGTCGTGCCAGTCGACGCGCCCGTCGCCCGTGATGTCGCGCTCCAGCACGAATATCTTCCCACGCGCGGGGCTCTTCGCCGCGTCGAACTGCGGCGAGCCCTGCTCCCACAGCGTGGGCTCGTAGGGCACCTTGAGCCTCTTGCTTTCCGCGGCGTAGCTCGTGGAGACGAGCTTTTTCAGGCCGAGCGGCTGGAAGTGTTGCGCGAAGTAGAGCGTGAAGTTGCTCCACTCCGGGTCGTCGCACGGCAGGAGCACCGTCTTGCCGCGGAACACGTCCTCGTCGTAGTCCAAGTACGCGTTCATCTCGCGTTCTATGTCGTAGTACTGCGTGTAGAACTCGTCGTTC
>CAYXQT010000267.1:0-1737 GCA_964466445.1 uncultured Paraprevotella sp.
ACGTTAAACGGATGCCCGAAACGTGAAAAAACGTATCCGAAAACGCCCTTTTCCGCTCCTGTTTCGCGTTCTCCGGCAGAAGTACGCAATGCGCGGGACGGGCTTTTTCCTTTCCTTTTGCTCGCGGAAAGGAAGATACGGTTGACAGATTGCCAAAACGGGGAGCGGCCGCCCGGATTATTTTTCCGAGTTAAACATTGTTAATCGGGGGGGGTAAAAAGTTAATTGTTATCTTTGTGGCACGGAAAATCCGGGGTGGGCAGATAAAGGGTCCTGCTGTCCCGTCTCCGGGGCGACATTGAAGAACCGAACGGACCCACCGAAGAAAAAAATGAAAAAAGAAAGAGAAGAGCGCAGGCGTCCGGCATTTGCCCGGAACTTGCAAAGGATGAAGACTTACGCGGCGGGCGCGGCCTGCCTCCTGGCGGCGTGCCTTGCCGCGGCGTGCGGAGACGACGACGATGACGGAGGGGGCGCGGCCGGCGGAATGCCGCCCGTGGCGGACGCGGGCATCAAGTTCCCCGTGACCGCAATCTACTGGGGAAACTATCCCGAGCCGCCGGAAGCCTCGTTCTCGTACGAGAACGGGCGCATGACCTCATTTATCGATGATGATGAACGTTACATCATCAGCGAAAATCCCTTGACGGTGAAACAGTTCGAAGGGGACGACATCTACGAAGAATACAAGAACATCCGGGTGAACGGAATGGGATTCATCACGTCGTACGATTTCGACGGCAGAGATGGCTATGATGTATGGTCAGGGAATTTTACGGCGGAATATGACGGCGATGGCCACGAGGTGCGCGAGACGTACCGAGAACAGGTTTCGGAGGAGGATGAAGTCTTCGGATACACTATAACGACCGAATTCACTTGGAAAGACGGCAACATTATAAAGGTGTCGCAAAAGGAAAAGGATGAAGAAAGCGGCGGCTACGACCTTATGGAATGGGAAATCACATACGATGAAGAAGGCCGTTATCCGAATCCCGGCGTGTGGAGTTTCTTCTCTGACTATTCTTATTCTTGGGAGGAGGGTCTTATCGGGTTCTACTATGGCGGCCTGATGGGCAAGCCCACCAAGGACATCCCTGTCAAGTGCGTGTTTACGGAGACCTTGGAGGCACACGACAGCCACCCTGATACTTACACTATCGCCGATGTGGAAGTGGACTACAACGACGACGGTTCCGTAGACAGGATAAGTTATCACGTAGGTAGTGGTAATTATAATTATAATAGCGTTGTCCGCTTCGCCTACGGCAACGCGAGCGGCATAAGCTACAAGTCCGCCGCGGACTACAGTCCCGTGAAGGAGAACGTCACGGACGGAAGCCGCCGCGGGCGGAGGGGTCTGCACAAGAGATTGATGGAGAGAATCGCGCAAAGGAAGAACGCGCGGTAAGGACGCGGCGACGGAAGCCGTTCTCCACCGGAAACATCCATGTCGGCATCCGCGCCCGCCTGTCTCGCCGAAGCGACAGGGGGGGCGTTTTTTTTGATGCCCGCGCGTCAGTCTGTCCGTCTTCTTCCGCTCCGTCACGCCCCATCCTCCGCCCGCCGCAAGCCGCCCTCGGGCAACCCGTCCAAAGCAAGCCGCCCGCCTCCGGAACTGTCGTTCCGTCAAGACGTCAGTCCCGGCTCACGAATATCGCTTGTTCGCACGCCTCGGAAAAGCGCAGGAAACACGCGATTCCCGCTCCCATACGGGAATACGGATGTCAGCCGGAA
>CAYXQT010000268.1:0-1688 GCA_964466445.1 uncultured Paraprevotella sp.
TGAACCGCCCGGTGCGGTAGCCGATCATGGAATCCATCGTGCTTATCATCTTGTAAGTCAGCATCCCCGGTATACCCAGCACATAGAGCCAGAACAGCGGAGCGACGACCCCGTCGCTCAGGTTCTCGGCCAGGCTCTCCAAGGCGGCCGTGCGTACCTCCCCGTCGTCGAGCCGGTCGGTGTCGCGCCCCACGATGCGCCCCACCTGCCGCCGTCCCTCTTCCAAGGAGCGGTCGGCGGCGCGGAACACCATGCGCACTTCGCGGACGAGCGTCGTCCCCGCCAGACAATAAAAGACGAGAGTGCCCGCCGCAAGGCAGTACAGGCAGTCGCCCGCGATGCCCCACTGTCGGCACGCGGCCTGCAGGGAGGCCAGCGCGAGGCGGGCGGACAGGAACAGGGCGCAGAGCGTGGCGACGGTAAGGAAAGTCCCCTTGGCGCGCCGGTGCCGCCCGCGGTTGGCTTTCCTCTCGAAGAAGCTTATCCAGCGTCCGAAAGCCACCACGGGGTGCGGCAGCCAGGCAGGGTCTCCGGCGCAGAGGTCTGCCACCCATCCGACAAGCAAAGGGACGATGTCGTGCATGGCGCGGTCATGTCATATAGAAGACACCCATTCTCCTATGGCGGCGAGCAGGCGGTCGTCCT
Source organism: uncultured Paraprevotella sp. (assembly GCA_964466445.1). GTDB lineage: Bacteria > Bacteroidota > Bacteroidia > Bacteroidales > Bacteroidaceae > Paraprevotella. Next base: position 646 of record CAYXQT010000268.1, read on the forward strand.
CTTCGGGGGACTGCACGGCCATGCGGAAATACCGCCCGTCCAGTCCCTCGAAGTTTCCCGCGTCGCGGATGAGCATGCCGTGCGTCTCGGCCAGGAAGTCTTTCAGTGCGGAGGCTTTCCCCGTGCGCAGGCGGGCGAGCAGGAAGTGGGTCTCCCCCGGCAGGACTTCGGCCACGCGCATGGCCTCCAACCGCCCGGCCACGCGCGCCCGCTCTTCCATCAAGGCGTGCAGGTCGAGCCGGAAGTCGCTTTCATGTTCCGTCAGGAAGAGGGCGGCTTCTATCGGGAGGGTTCCCACCGACCAAGGCATCTTGTTCCGCCGGATGCGCTCCGTCCATTCGCGGCGGGCGGTGAGGTAGCCGACGCGCAGCCCCGGTATGCCGAAACGTTTCGTCAGGGAGTGGATGAGGATGACGTTGGGGAGGGCGGCGGCCTCCCGCGCGGAAAACAGGGGGCGGAGGGTGAAGTCCTCGTAGCTCTGGTCGATGACGAACAGGACGTCCGTCCGCCGCGAGACCGCCCGCCGCATCTCGTCGTGGGGGATGACGATCCCGGTCGGGTTGTTCGGGTTGCAAATCCACACGATGTCCGCGTCCCCCGGCAGGCGGTCGGCGGCATGAAACGCGTCGCAGGGCGCGGGCGGAGCCGTGTCTGCCCGATCTTTTCCTGTGCGCCGCCCGAATTGGGCGAAGCCGACAGTCCGGACTTGGTGCCCGTGCAGACGGCAGGCATCCGCGTATTCCGAGAACGCGGGCGAAAGGATGCAGGAACGCCGCCCGGAGAAAGCCTGCGCAATCAGGTAGACGGCCTCCGTGGCCCCGCTTGTCAGGCAGACCGCCTCCGCAGGAAGCCCCATCGCCCTTGCCAGCCGGTCTTCCGCGCGGCGCGGCGACGGTTCGGGGTAGTGCCGCACCTGTTCCAGGCGGCTCTCCAAGTGCCGGAACAAGGGGGCGAGCGGCGCGTGGTGGTACACGTTGCTGCTGAAGTCCGTGGTTATCTTGCCGCCGTAGCGGTGGCGGTCGTCTCCGTGTCCGTCGAGCATG
>CAYXQT010000269.1:0-1682 GCA_964466445.1 uncultured Paraprevotella sp.
CCGGGCCAGTCGCTGAAACGGATGTACATGCGGTTCGGACGGCGCGTCACCGTGCCCGGATAAGGCGGCCTGAGATCGCGATACCGCTTGCCGGAATCCAGCATCAGGCGGAGGAGATCCCGTCCGGGGAGCTTCACCAAAATCATGCCCCCGATGAAGCCGACAAATTCGTAAGGGGGCTGTTCCTTTTCGTCGTTCACAATCAAGCGGTTGCCTATGATGAAGACCTTTCCGGTGGCACTGACGCGCACTTCTTCCCTGCGGAACGAGAAGTCCAGCCCGCGCTCCACGAAGCGGAACATGTACGCCGTCTCCTGCTTGACCAGCTCGAACCGCCCCAGACGACCGAGTTCCGGCTTCCGCCCGTAGGACTTGCGGGTCTTGCCGTCCCAATACACCGGCCTTCCCGCGTAGTCGCGCCCCTTGAAGAAATCCCCCTCGCGTTCCACCTTCCCGTAAAGTTCCGGCCGCAGGTCGCGCCCTTTCGCGTCCACCACCGTCACCTTGCCGCGGAAAGCCGCGTCGCAGGGATAGAAGCACATCGCGAAGTAGGGCATCGGCAACCGCTCCACGCGCGTGAACTGCGGGGCGCACACCTCCCGCCCGTCCAGTGCTATGCCGTATCTCCCGTTCAGCAAGAATACCTCCAGTCCCTTGCGCTTCTCGTCTTTCCGCTTGATGCAGACCATTTCCAGATTCACCAATTCCTTCCCCGCGGTCTCCTCGCGCAAATATACGGGATAAACGCCGCCCGACGCGCCCCGTCCCGTCCGTCCGCCCTCGAACATCCGTTGCCAGTCCCGGTCTTGCGTGGGCATGCCGAATCTCAGGTACGAACCCACCTGATCCAATATGACCACGTGGCTTTTCCCGGGGGCGGGGCGCATCCCGCGTCCCACCTGCTGCAAATACCGGGCGAGCGAGAGCGTGGGGCGGGCAAGCTGGATGACCTCCGCTTCCGGCACGTCCCAGCCCTCGGAGAACACGTCGACATTGACCATCAGCGTGACGCGACCGGCGCGATAGGCTTCTACCAAACTCCGGCGTTCCTCCGGCGGTGTCTTCGCGTCAATCAGGCAACAGCTCACCCCGCAACCCCGGTAATAATCCACGATATGACGCGCGTGTTCCCGGTCGATGGCATACACGATTCCTTTCTTCCCCGAAGCGAACGCCCGGTAGGTGTCATACAGGTGACGGACGCTCTCGGGGCAATCCATCACCGCGGCCATCTCCTTCGTCCGGTAATCGCCGTCCGCGCCGCGCCCGGACAACAGTCCCACACGGCGCACGGCCTCGCTGCCCGGATCCGCGCTGACGTACTCGAAATCGGACAGCCATCCCTCGTCGATGAAACGCCCCACGTCCCACGACTGGAGCAACACGTCGAACAAGGCCGTGAACGGCTCGCCGCTCAATCGGCAAGGCGTGGCCGTCAATCCCAGGAAGAGTGCCTCCGGCCAGCGTTCCCACAACATGCGGTAGGTCTTGGCCAAGGCGTGATGCGCCTCGTCCACCACCACTATGGACGGTCGGAAGGAAAGGCCGCCCATCATGCACCGGCGCAACGTCTGTATGCTCGCCACCCGGACATTCTCCGCCGCCGATGTCTTCCGTCCGCCGGCTATCAGCCCGTGCCGCACCCCGAAACGGGACAAGGTCGCCGAAATCTGCTCCACCAG
>CAYXQT010000270.1:0-1651 GCA_964466445.1 uncultured Paraprevotella sp.
GCCGGGCCGTGGCATTTCGCGGTGAAGACCATCTTGGTGCTTTACGGCGTATGCGAATCGGACGCTGTCGTGTTCGTGCTCATCGTGCACACGTTGCAGACCCTGCTTGTCGTCCTGCTCGGACTTTATGCCGCGGGGGCGTTGGCCTTCACCCGCCGGAAGTGCCCGGCAGGCGAGGAGGGCGGAATAAATCGGATTGTTGAACCTTGATATATTTGACATGGACGAGATTAAGAACTTGGAACCGCAGATCGTATGGAAGAACTTCCATGCGCTGACGCGCGTCCCGCGCCCGTCGGGACACTTGGAGAAAGTACGGCAATTCCTGCTGGAATGGGCTAAGGAACACGGCATCGAGGCGTTCAGGGACGGAGGCGGGAACGTCGTCATGCGCAAGCCCGCCACGCCGGGAATGGAGAACCGCAAGACGGCCGTCATGCAAGCCCACATGGACATGGTGCCGCAGAAGACGGCGGAAAGCCAGCACGACTTCGAGAACGACCCCATCGAGGCTTACGTCGACGGGGAATGGGTGAAAGCCAAGGGGACGACCTTGGGCTCGGACGACGGGATGGGCGTGGCGGCCATCATGGCCGTGATGGAAGACGGCACTCTGGAGCACGGCCCCCTTGAGGCGTTGATTACCGCGGACGAGGAGACGTGCATGTACGGCGTCAACCATCTCGCGCCCGACACGCTGACGGGAGACATCCTGCTGAACTTCGACAACGAGACGCTGGGCGAGTTCGTGGTGGGCAGCGCGGGAGGCGTCAACGTGACGGCCTCGATTTCCTACAAGGCCGCGGAGACCGGCCCGGACGACACGGCAATCAGGGTGACGCTCAAGGGACTGCGCGGCGGGCATTCCGGACTTGAGATAAGCGAGGGCCGCGCCAATGCCAACAAGCTGATGGCAAGGTTCCTGTACGCGGCCATCCGCGGGAACAAGGCTCGCCTGGCCTCTTGGAAGGGAGGCAACATGCGCAACGCCATACCCCGCGAGAGCGAGGCGGTGGTGACCGTCCCCGCCGGCGAGGCGGAAGGCCTGCGGGAACTGGCGGAACGCATGGCAGGGACGTTCGCGGCGGAATACCGCGGGGTGGAGGAAAACATCGTGATGACGGCGGAACGCGCCGACCTGCCCGCCGTCCGGATACCCGAAGAGATACAGGACAACGTGCTGGATGCCGTCATGGCCTGCCACGACGGCGTGCTCCGCTACATCCCGTCCATCCCGCACATCGTGGAGACCTCTTCCAACCTGGCTGTCGTCGACGTGACACCGGAACGCGCCGAGGTGCTGATTCTGGCGCGCAGTTCGAGCGAGAGCATGATGGACTGCCTCTGCGCCATGTTGGAGAGCTGTTTCAACATGGCGGGCATGAAAGTGGAATACGGCGGCCGCTACGGGGCATGGCAGCCTAATTTCGACTCGCAGGTCACCGCGCTGATGGCGGAGATTTACAAGGAGATGTTCGGCGAGGACGCACTGGTGCAGGTGGTGCACGCCGGACTGGAATGCAGCCTCATCGGGGAAGTGTACCCCGGCATGGACTTGGTGAGCTTCGGCCCCACGCTCCGCTCGCCGCACACGCCCGACGAACGTTGCCACATCCCCTCCGTGGCCAAGTTCTGGGACTTCCTGAAGGAA
>CAYXQT010000271.1:0-1617 GCA_964466445.1 uncultured Paraprevotella sp.
CTCCTGTCCCCAACCCACTCCCGTTGCGGAGCATAACGCCCACGCAAGAAGTACTGTCTTTTTCATGTCTTTTAAATTTAGTTGGTTAGTTAATGAATGAATGATTGAATGCGAATATTCCGTAAGTCCTCCGCGGGAGTTCGCGCGGGGCGGCGACGGAAGCCGCGCCCCCACGCGAGCCCGCCCGAAGACGTCTCGGATTCGGTCGTTCATGGAGCCGTTCCGGACGCGGGCATTCCGATGCCGTTCCCATATGTCCGGTTCATTTCACGGCTTTCTTCTTTCCGTCCACGATGTAGACGCCTTTCCGCAGGCCGCGCAGGGCTTCGGCGAGCTTCACGTTCCGGCGCACGAGCGTGCCGTCGAGGCCGTACACGTCCACGGGTGTGTCTTCCGCCGCGATGCCGCCGACCGCGGTGGGCAACTCGGTACTCGTGAAGTACAGGGCGATGGTCTTGTCGAGGGATTCGTCGGTTATTTTCACGTAGGCGTGGTACGCCGCGAGGTCGGGTATCTCCCCTTCGTCCACTTTGTAGAATCCTATCGTCCCCGCCTCGTCCTGCGTCTTCATCACGTAGTTGCCGGCTATCGCCCGCCGATCCGTGTAAATCCCGGTCAGTTGCAGCTTGTCCCCCGCGACGGTGTATTGGTCTTGCAAGGCCGTGCCGTATCCGGTGAAATTGCGGATGTAGTCCATGGGTGTCTTCACGATGTACGGCGTATTGGCCTCGATGCTTGCGGCCCTTTCCAGGATCAGGATTTTGCAGTCTTCCACGCTGTCCACGCCCGTGCAAGCGTACGCTTCCAGCAAGTCGTCCGTTTCCGGCTTGAACGGCAGGATGATGGTGCCCCATCCCGCGTCCTTTCCATTGGCGACCGTGACCGTTACCGTGACCGGTTCCGCCTTCGTTATGGACAAGTCGCTGCGTTCGTTCGTGGAGTAGAAGCCCGTGTCGGTCTTTCCGTTGGCGCCGATGTAGTGTCCGCTTCTCGTGTTCTTCAGTTTGTACACTTTTTCGCCCGCCAGGCTGATTTCAAACGGCAACGCTTTCCTGGGGTCTTTCGTCGCGCGGATGGGGTTCTCGTCCGTGCCGCCATACCCTGCCAGGGCTTTCGTGCTAAAATAGAGGATTTCGCCTATCGAATCGGTGAAGCTTATCGTGTACTGGTCCTTTTGCCCCTCCACCGGGATGAACCTGAAGGCTTGCGCGAGATAGTCCTCCGGAAGCCTGTACCACCGCATCGTGTATTCCCCTTCTTCGGACTTGGAAGGATCGTACATCGCCGACACGGCGTAGCCCGGATAGTCGAAGTCTTCGCTTGTCATGTTGGCGATGCGGAAGAGCTCGCCGTCCAGCGGGGCGTTGAGGGGCGTGTTCCGGTACGTCTCCATGGCGGCTTCCAGCTCCTTGATGGCCGCCTCCACTTCGGGCGCCGTCGCGGCGCCATTGTCCTTGGCGGCGACAGCCTTGTCGATGATTGCGTCGAGAGTCTCCGCGGCCTCCGTGGGGATTTGGAAAGCCTCGTCGCCCACGTTCCTCTCCTCGTCCAGGATGTCGTATGCTTCCTCTATCTTCGCGCCGAGCGTTTCCTTGAGCCTCTCCACGGCTTCCGTGT
>CAYXQT010000272.1:0-1578 GCA_964466445.1 uncultured Paraprevotella sp.
GGCACAGAGTCGCACGATGGTATCGGAGGCCATAAATTGAACTGTGTCAGCAAAGGGAAGAAATAAAATATTAACTTTGCTGACACAGTTCAATTTACGGCCTCAAGAACTTACGTTTCGGTGTTGAGGAATTGCGTTTCTCCATGAGAATGAAGTGGTCGACAGTGTTCTGTATGGGAAAAGCAGACCTCCAAGGATGCTTGAGTTTTTCCATGAGAATGAAGTCGGCCGACCGAACGTTCCGTGAGGGTGAATATCGCGTCCTTGCCGTTCCTGTCCGCCATCGTGTCCATTTCCTATTCGCTGGAGCTTCTGCCGTCCACCTCTTCGCCTATCACGAATGCCTGTGCGACCGAGGATGTTCCCTGTCTTGGCCGTGCAGTCCGGTTTGCCGTGCCTGCCGTGCTTCATGCCGTGGCGGTAATGACCTCTGGTTTCCTGCTTTCGTCCGCCCGCACGTACCGGCATGTCAGTCCGTGCGATACAGGTCTGTCTTCCCTCTTCATGTACCCCGCGACCTGCTTCGGCGACCGGTCGTCCCGCCTCACATGCTCCAGCGCATCCCACACGACTACACTGTCCTTGCGGCTGTTCCCTGTGATGCGCCTGCACCGCGTCATGGCCATTCCGCGGGCTTCATTCCACAGGTGCTTCCCGCTTCCGGTCTTGTTGCACCTGAGTTCGCGAGAGAGGGTCGACTGGTTTACGCCCGCTGACAGGGCGATTTTCAGAGGGGCGATTCCCTCTTTTCCTTTTTGTATTGCCAGTTGCTCTTGGCGGGGAGGGCTTGGATTTTTGCTTTTCGATTTTGAATCTAAAGTGCCGCGGCCTCCGACGGGCAGGTGCGCACAGGCATCGGCCGTCCGCGCGGCGGGGTCAGGACGGCTGGCGCGGAGTCCCGTCGGCAAAATGTCAGAATGTCAAAACAGGGGGCGCGGGAATGCGGTATTCCGGGGCGGGGGCGGACTCGCGCGGAAATACGCGATTCCCGCGCGGTTGCCCGTTGACATTCTGTCGCCGAAAACGGGCTTTCCCCTTACTTCCGCACGGCGGAAAGGCGTTCGCCGCGCTTGCGCCTCTTTCCCGCGTAAGCGTTTCCGCGAATTTCCCGGCATTCCGCCTTCCGGATTCCGATGCCGTCAAAGGACGAAACAGACGGAAAACGGGCTTCCTGCGCCCGCCGTCATCCCCTCTTCGGCACGTTTTCTCACCTGCATGCGGAGGTAGACGACGCTCCGACCGCACGAAAAAAGTGTTTCGTCCGCAGGAACGGAAATTTTTCTCGGCACAAAACCGGGCATTTTCGGTGAAAGGATGTTAAGCGAACGCCCCGAATGTGAAAAAACGTGTCCGAAACGGGGCGGAAACGCCTCCGGATGCCCTTTCTGTGTCGCCGTCCGCGCCTCCGGAAATCCGCGGAAACCTTTCATTTTGTCGGCGGAGAGGCGTTTTCCGTGTCGTTTTGGTTTTCCTGTTCGCCACGGCAGGGCGAGGGAATCCGGGCGGCGAAGGCACGCAAGCCACCGCGGGACGGGACGGAATTCCATGTTAAATTTTCTTAATGGGGGGGGTAAAAAT
>CAYXQT010000273.1:0-1534 GCA_964466445.1 uncultured Paraprevotella sp.
GCTGAGGCTCCGCAACCTCACGGGCTTCGCCTTCGACCTCGCCGCCGAGCAGGTGTTCCGCCTCGTCAGGCGGACGCAGGAGGTGAACCACATCGACGACAGGGAGAGCACGCGGGAGAAGATAACCTCCGCCCTGCAGGCCCTGCACGACAGCCGCGACGCACGCTTCGACGCGTTCACCTACCGCGGGCGGCGACTGTCGGAGTACAGCGACCCCGCGTGGGTGGGGCGCGTGGCCGCCGTGGTGGAAAGGGAGGTGTACGACCCTGACAGGAGCGACGACCGGACGGCGGGCAACATACGCCTCGTGTACGACGCGATACGCAACGAGTTCTACAGGAGGATGAACGGCGAGGCGGGGGCATGAAGAAGGGGAAGCCGCGGCTTCCCCCGATACCGTGTAACCATAAAACAAAAATGAGAAAAGAGCCCTCGCGGGTCGGGACAAAGTTAGGAAAAAAACGGGAAAAGATGGACAAGGGAAGCGGAAAATTCACGGTATTGCTCGACAACGGCCACGGGGCCGGCACGCCGGGCAAGAGGTCGCCTGACGGGTGGCTGAAGGAGTACAGGTGGGCGCGGGAGACGGCCTCGCTGGTCGCCCTCGCCCTGAGGGGCCACGGGGTGGACGCGCGCCTCCTCGTGCCGGAGGAGGAGGACGTGCCGCTGCGCGAGCGTGTCGCGAGGGCGAACGCGGCGTGCCGCGAGCGGGGGAAGGACGGCGTCCTCCTCGTCTCGGTGCACGTGAACGCGTCGGGGAACGGCAAGGGCTGGCGGTAGGGCATCGGGCTGGCAGGCCTGCGTCTCGCGGAACGCCTCGGCGGCGAGCAGGCGGCTGGCCGCATGCCTCTGCGAGGCGGCGGAGGAAAGGGGGCTGAAGGTGAGGAGGCACACGGAGAAGGAGTCGTGGTGGCCGCAGGACCTCGCCATCTGCCGCGACACGCCCTGCCCGGCGGTGCTGACGGAGAACCTCTTCATGGACAACCGCGCCGACGCGGACTACCTGCTCTCGGAAAGGGGGCGGCTCGCGCTGGCGGAGGTCCACGCGGACGGGATTGCGGACTTCATCGGGCTGAAGCCATGAGGAGGGCATTTGCGGGCGTTCCGGGCGCGTTTCTCCTCGCCGCCGTGTGTTCGTGCCGGACGGTGGAGTACGTGCCCGTGGAGCGGCTGAAGACGGACACGGTGCGGACGGAGACGGTGCGGCGCGACAGCGTCGCCGTCCACGATTCGGTATGGATAAGGGAGCGCGGCGACACGGTAACCATATACAGGATCCGGTACAAGTACGTCGACAGGGTCAGGCGCGACACGGCCTACGTCGTCAGGACGAACACGGTGACGCGCACGGTGACGCGGGAGGCGGGGAAGCCCGTCCCGTGGTGGCGGAGGCTCCTCTCGTGGACGGGCGGCCTCGCGCTCGTCCTTGCCGCGCTCGCGGCGGCCTCGCAAGCGAAAGGGAAATGGAAATGAGGATTTTGGAAATACGCGGGGAAAGCGCTAACTTCGCGGACGACATTCGCACACGGTTTTT
>CAYXQT010000274.1:0-1520 GCA_964466445.1 uncultured Paraprevotella sp.
TTTTTCTCGGCAGAAAAACGGGCGTTTTTGCTTAAAGAACGTGAAAAACCTGCCCGAACCCTTAAAAGATGTATCCGGAAACGCCTTTCTCCGCTCCCAGTTCGCGTTTTCCGGCGGCAGTCCGCAATGCTTGAAAGAGCCTTTTCCCTTTCATTCTGCTCGCGGAAACGGGGAAACGGCTGTCATGTTGTCAAAAGGGAGGATGGCCGCCGGAACAAGCCGGCTTCCACGGGGAAAGTCCCGCCCCGGCTTGCCGCCCCGTCACCCTTCCCTTGTCGTCAGCTCTATCTTCCCCATTTCGGCGGCGACCTCCGAAAACGAGGACCGGCAAGAGCCGATAATCTTCCGGGTCCGGCTCAGGCAATACAAGTCCACCGCGGCTTGCCGCATCCCCTCCAAGGAGTTCCGGCACAGCGGCGCGTCGCGGACGGTCATTATCTTGTCCCCGTATCTCTCTTCCATCCCGCGTTTCACCGCCTCGTCGTCCGTGGCCAGGTAGAAGTTTGTCCGCGGGCGTGCGGACAGTTCGGCATCCATCATGCGGAAGAAATAGCCGTCGGGGGATTCCTTCTTGGCGACGGCGTTGTCCGTGCGGCGCACATGCACGCCGACCGTGTCCGGCGAGAAGCCGGCGGCAATCCGCCGGATGCGGGCGTCGACGGCCTCCGCGGGGCGGAACAACCTGTCGTAGTCGCAATACGACGCGCCTACGGGGTAGCAGGTCTTCACCAGGAGTTTTTTCACCCCCGTTCCGATTGCGTCCGACATGTCGCCGTCCTTGTGGAAACCGAAGTCGTGGAGTACTTGTCCGTATTCCAGCTTGAGGAGAGACCCGACAAGGAGCTTCGCCATCTTCCACCGGTGCGCCCTGTGCAGGAAGCCCGGTTTCTCCTCTATCGTGACACCGCTGATGCTCACGGGGCGGAACAAGTCCGTGAAGAGGGCGGCGCAGTCTTGAGTCTTGCTCCACATTATCCTCAAAGGCACGCCGTGCAGTTCGGACAGCCGGACTGCCGACGCGATGGCATGCATGCGGTTGCACAGCCCGGCATACGGAATCAGGGTGATTGCCCCCACGCCTGCCCACGCTTCCTTTCCTGCCGTTTCCATTCTTGCCCTTGCCGCCGGATGAGTTGTGAAAAGACTTCCCCGCAATGCGTTCCGTTCCCGGCGCTAACGGCTCAAGTCCAAGAAATGGCCTCCCTCATGCCTTAATTCCTTTCGCATCCTGCATATCCTGAAGCCCTCCGCGACCGACTTCGCAAAGAGCGCAAGTATGCGGAAAGACCATCCCGGATGCTTTACGACCTGGGAAGAAGCGTAATAGAACGTCTTCATCAGGGAAAGGGGAAACCGCACATTGACATCTTTCAGCAGAACATACATGTATATATGTATTCCCCTCAATTTTTCCCTTTTGTCATATACGCGGTTTTGATTCCTGTCATGCACCGCGTGAGCCTTAGGGCAATAGCCTATGCCATATCCGTGGTAGCGGAGGCGGTTGACGAAATCCACGT